>NZ_JBHWFG010000003.1:0-331582 GCF_042733745.1 Streptomyces sp. NPDC059696 | reverse complement strand
GTTCGTGGTGTTCTGGGGCCCCGACCCGTTGGGGCTTAACAACGGGACTTACCCGGGCAGCGCCGGGTTCCCGCCCGCCCCCCGCGCACCGTACGGGTGCGGGGCGGCCGGCCGTTCGCTGTGCCCGTCAGGTGTCGCGGGGCATCGGGGGCATCGGGCGGATGTCCGGGGCGACCTGGGTGGCCGGCGTCTTCCGCACGATCGTGATGAGGCGGTCGGTCAACTCCAGCCTGCCGACGGCGGGATCGTCGTAGCCGAGCACCCGGTGGCCGCGTATGACGCTCACCACCAGGTCGGCGGCCTCCCGGGGTGTCTTGCCCACCTCGGCCTTGACGACCGGCCGCTCGACGATGTCGAGGCCGCTGCCCTGCTGGATGAGGTCCTCCATCACCATGCCGGCGGAGGGACTGAGCACGGACAGTCCGAGCAGCCGGCCGGCGGCGCTGGCGCTGGTGACGACCGCGTCCGCGCCGGACTGCTTGAGCAGCGGGGCGTTCTCCTCTTCCCGCACGGTGGCCACGATCTTCGCCCCGCGGTTGAGCTGGCGGGCCGTCAGCGTCACCAGAACCGCGGTGTCGTCGCGCTGGGTCGCGATGATGATCTGGCGCGCCTTGTGCACCTCGGCCTGCTTCAGCACCTCGCTGCGGGTCGCGTCCCCGACGATGCCGACGTAGCCCTCGGCGGTCGCGGCGTCGATCGCCTTGGAACTGGGGTCGACCACGACGACCCGTTCCTTCTTCAGACCCGTCGCGCAGACGGTCCTGATCGCCGACCGGCCCTTCGTGCCGAAGCCGATGACGACGGTGTGATCGCGCAACGTGGACCTCCAGCGGGTCAGCCGCCACTCCTCCCGGGTGCGTTCCGTGAGGGCTTCGAGCGTGGTGCCGACCAGGATGATCAGGAACAGCACGCGCAGGGGCGTGATGACGAGGATGTTGGTGAGCCGGGCGCTCTCGCTGGCCGGGGTGATGTCACCGTAGCCGGTGGTGGAGAGCGTGACGGTCGCGTAGTAGAACGCGTCGAGGAAGCTGATGCCACCGCCCGCGTTGTCGTGGTAGCCGTCGCGGTCGGCGTAGACGATCAACGCGGTCAGCACGAGGACGAACAGCGCCATGGAGAGCCGCTTGGCCACCTGGCGGATCGGGTGCTCCACCACTTTCCTCGGGAGCTTCACCCGATGGGTCACCAGATGCTCGTCGGCCTGGCGGGCGATCGCGTCCTGGCCCGGAAGTTTCACGTGAAACACACCCCGATGCCTCCGGACGCCCAGGGCAGGTCGAGCAGTTCCGTCTCCTGCCCCGGACGCGCACCGCCCGGCGGGACCACGGCCAGCGCGTCGGCCGCCGCGATGCCGCGCAGCATGGCGGGGCCGTTGTAGTGCAGCGGCACGGCCTCGTCGCCGCGCAGGACCACGGGGACGAGCCGGGTGTCGTGCGGGTGCCCGTGCACGGCGTCCCGGAGCGGCATCGTGTACGGCTCCGGGGCCGGGCGGGCCGCGAGGATCCGCAGCAGGGGCTCGGCGAGCGTCAGCAGCCCGGAGACGGCGGCGAGCGGGTTGCCCGGCAGGCCGACCAGGTGCTGGGTCGGTGTGGTGCGGGCCAGCAGCATCGGGTGGCCCGGACGCACCTTGACGCCGTCCACGAGGAGTTCGGCGCCGATCCGGCGCAGCGTGGGGTGGACGTGGTCGACGGGCCCCGCCGCGGTGCCGCCGGTGGTGAGGAGGACGTCGGCGTCCGAGGCGGTGACGGCCTCGTACAGCGCGTCGGCGTCGTCACGGATGCGCCGGACGGCGGTGACCTCGGCGCCGAGCGCCCGCAGCCAGGGCGGCAGCATGGGGCCGAGCGCGTCCCGGATCAGGCCGTCGTGCGGCAGGCCCTCGGTGAGCAACTCGTCCCCGAGGACCAGGATTTCGGCCCGGGCCCGGGGGACGGCGGTGACGCTGTCGTACCCGGCCGCCGCGGCGAGCCCGAGGACGGCCGGGGTGACGAGCGTGCCGACGGCCAGCAGCTGGTCGCCGGCCCGGCATTCCTGGCCGCGCGGGCGGATGTCCTGACCGGGGACGACATCCCTCGTCGCGTAGAGGCGGCCCTTGTCGTCGGTGCGGCCGTGCTCGCTGCGCAGGACCAAGCTGGTGTCCGGCGGGATGCGGGCGCCGGTCGCGATCCGGACCGCCTCGCCGTCGGTGAGGGGCCCGGGCGCGGCGTGCCCGGCCAGGACGCCCTCGTCCCGTACGCGCCAGGGGGCGGGACCGCAGACCGCCCAGCCGTCCATCGCGGAGGTGTCGAAGGAGGGGAGATCGGTGAGGGCGTCGAGCGGGGCGGCGAGGGTCAGGCCGAGGGCGGTGTCGAGGGGTGCGGAGACGGGGGCGCGGCGGGCGGCCCGGGCGGCGTCGCGGCCGGCGCGTTCGGCGAGGGTCCGGGCCTCGGGCCACGCGGTGGCGCGGTGGTGGCTGTCGGACCGGGCCGGGGCGTCCGGCCGGGAGGGGGCGCCGGCGCTGACCTTCCCGCCCCGGGCCGCGGGGTCGGGCGGGTGATCGCCGTTGCTGTTCCTCACGAGAGCGAGCACCTCCTCGACGTCGAGGTCCTCGGCGTCCTCTCCGGCGCGGGCACCGTGCGGGGTCATCCGGCGTCCGGCCGGGTGTCGGGCGTGGCGTCGGGCGCCACATCGCCCTGCGGGGGCTGGGCACCGTCCATGGCCGCGTCGCCCTGGGCCTGTTGCGAGCCCTCCCCGGCCGCGTCGCCCTGCGGCTGCCCCGCGCCTTCGGCGGAGGGCCCGGCCTCGGACGTCCCCTCCCGCTCCCCGGCCTCGGACGTCCCCTCCCGCTCCCCGGCCTCGGACGTGCCCTCCCGCTCCCAGCGCGTGGCGAGCGCCGCGGCCTTGCGGGCGGCCTCGGCGACCGCCTCGGGACCGCCGCCTCTCTGCGCGGCCGCGTAGCCGACGAGGAACGTGGTCAGCGGTGCCGCGGGCCGGGCCACCCCGTGGGCGGCGTCGCGGGCGAGGTCGAGCAGGCCGCGGGTGTCGACATCGAGGTCGATCCCGAGTTCGTCCTTGACGGCGGAAATCCATTCATCCAACACGTGCCCATGCTCCCTGATACGTGCCCTGGCGGTGGCGATGTCGTCCCAGGTGTCGCAGTCGAAGGACGCGACCGGGTCGGAGATACGGGTGAGGTTCAGCTCGGCGGTCAGACGCCGCAGGGGGAGACCGGTGAGAGCGCCGTGCCGCCCGGTGAGGAGCGCGAGTTCCGCACGCAGCCGCGATGCCCGATAGGCGGCCACGAGGGGCTGGTCCCGGCCGCCGGGGTCGGTCAGCAGCACGCCGTCGGAGCCGCTCGTCCGCAGCGCGCTCACCAGGCGGCTGACGGTCGGCTCGCGCAGGAACGGCAGGTCGGCGGAGAGCACCACGAGGTGCTCGCCCGTGGTGTGGCGCAGCCCGGCGTCGAGGGCGGCGAGCGGCCCGCCGCCGGGCGGGTCCTCACGCGCCCAGGTCACGGGCCGTGCGGTCGGCCGGGGCGCGGCGACGACGACGGTGGTGCGGGCGGTCGCACAGGCCGCGAGCACCCGGTCGAGCAGGGGCCGTCCGCCCACCGGCACGCCGGGTTTGTCCGCGCCACCCAGACGCCGGGCGGCACCGCCTGCGAGCACGACGGCGTCGTAACCGGCGGGGCCGGCCGTGTGCGCGGGGGCTGTGGCGGCGCTGTGCGCGGGGCCCGTGGCGGCGCCGGGTTCACCGGGGGGCGGGTTGGCGGTCACCCCCCGAGTATGCGTGCCCCCGCGATCACACGGAACGCGGGGGAAGCGAC
This sequence comes from Streptomyces sp. NPDC059696, assembly GCF_042733745.1. Lineage (NCBI taxonomy): Bacteria > Bacillati > Actinomycetota > Actinomycetes > Kitasatosporales > Streptomycetaceae > Streptomyces > Streptomyces sp. NPDC059696. Next base: position 327,780 of record NZ_JBHWFG010000003.1, on the reverse strand, counting down.
GCGATCACGAACTCCGGCTCGGATCCGGAACAGGAATCACAGGGTCCGCAGCAGCACCGCCGGCTGTTCCACGCAGTCCGCGACGTACCGCAGGAAGCCGCCGGCCACGCCCCCGTCGCACACCCGGTGATCGAAGGTGAGCGAGAGCTGGACGACCTGCCGCACCGCCAGCTCGCCCTCGTGCACCCATGGCTTGGGGACGATGCGGCCGACGCCGAGCATGGCGGCTTCGGGGTGATTGATGATCGGTGTGGAGCCGTCGACGCCGAAGACGCCGTAGTTGTTCAACGTGAAGGTGCCGCCGGTGAGTTCGCCCGGTGTCAGCGTCCCCGTGCGGCCCGCCTCGGTCAGCCGGGCGAACTCGGCGGTCAGCGCCTCGGCGTCCCGCGCGTGCGCGTCCCGCACGACCGGCACGACGAGGCCCCGGTCGGTCTGTGCCGCGAACCCCAGGTGCACGTGGTCGAACCGCACGATCTCCCTGGCCTGCGTGTCGACCGTGGAGTTGAGCTCGGGGAAGCGGGCGAGGGCCGCGGTGCAGATCCGGGCGAGCAGGGCCAGGAGGGAGATCTTCGGCCCGCCGGCCGCGTTCATGGCCGCACGCGCCCGCATGAGCTCCGTGGCGTCCGCGTCCACCCAGCAGGTGGCGTCCGGGATCTCCCGGCGGCTGCGCGCCAGCTTGTCGGCGACAGCACCGCGGATGCCCTTGAGGGGCGTGCGGGTCTCGCCGGTGAGCGGGGCGCCGGTCCCGCCGGGGCCCGCAGCGGAGGGCCGGGAGGCGAGGACCGGGCTCGGTGCGTGCCGCACGCCGTGCGGGTGCGGCACGGCCGGCGATCCCGCCGGAACGCCCTGAGCGCCCTGAGCGCCCTGAGCGCCCTGAGCGCCCTGGGTCTCCTGGATGCCCGCGGCGCGCAGCGCGTACTCCACGTCCGCCCGCAGGATCAGCCCGTCGGGGCCGGAGCCGGTCAGCTCCCGCAGGTCCAGGCCGTTCTGCCGCGCCAGCCGGCGCACCAGGGGTGAGATCACGGGGACGGGACCGTCCGCCGTGCCGGGACCGTCGGCCCGCCCGTTGACGGCCGCCACGTGGTCATCGACCCGGGCCTGTCCCGGTGCCTGCGCCTGCGCCTGCGCCTGCGCCTGCGCCTGCGCCGAGGAAGCCTGACTCGGGGCCGCCACGGCGTCCGCCCGCCCGGTCGGCGCCCCGGCGGATGCGGCCCGGCCCGCTGCCGCGGACGTGCCGGACAGCGGCCGGTCCTGCCGGACCCGGCGGCGCCGCGCGGGCGCCTCGGAGGTGCCGTAGCCGACCAGGACGTTGCCCGACCCCCCGGAGCCCCTGTCTCCGGAGCCCGTGTCTCCGGACCCCGTGTCTCGGGAGCCGGTGCCCCCGGAACTGATGTCCCCGGATCCGATGTCCCCGGAGCCGGAAGCGGGCCGCTCCCCCACGGCCACCGTGATCAGCGGCGCGCCGACGGGCAGTTCCGTGCCCTCCTCGCCGAAGCGGGCCGTGACCACACCGCCGTAGGGGCAGGGCACCTCGACCATGGCCTTGGCCGTCTCGACCTCGACGACCGGCTGGTCGATGGCGACCACGTCGCCGACCTCGACCAGCCAGCGCACGATCTCCGCCTCGGTGAGCCCCTCACCGAGGTCGGGCAGCTTGAACTCGAGCACCTGTGCCATCAGCTCTCGGCCTCCCACTGCAGACGCCCCACGGCGTCCAGGATCCGGTCCACACCGGGCAGGTGGTGGCGCTCCAGCATCGGCGGCGGGTACGGGACGTCGAACCCGGCCACGCGCAGCACCGGCGCCTCCAGATGGTGGAAGCAGCGCTCCGTGACCCGCGCCGCGATCTCCCCGCCCGGGCCGCCGAAGGAACCCGACTCGTGGACGACGACCGCGCGGCCCGTGCGCCGCACCGAGGCGCTCACCGTCTCGTCGTCGAACGGCACCAGGGAGCGCAGGTCGACGACTTCGAGGTCCCAGCCCTCGGCCCGGGCCGCCTCGGCCGCCTCCATGCAGACGGGGACGGACGGCCCGTACGTGATGAGCGTGGCGCTGCGGCCCGGGCGGCGCACCACCGCACGGCCGATCGGCTCGACCGGCGCCGGCTCCTCGGGGTTCCAGGAATCCTTCGACCAGTACAGCCGCTTGGGCTCCAGGAAGACGACCGGGTCGTCGGAGGCGATGGACGCGCGCAGCAGCCCGTAGGCGTCTGCGACGGTGGCGGGCGTGACGACATGGAGCCCCGGAGTCGCCATGTAGTACGCCTCGGAGGAGTCGCTGTGGTGCTCGACGCCGCCGATGCCGCCGCCGTAGGGGACGCGGATGGTGATCGGCAGGGGCATGCTGCCGCGGGTGCGGTTGCGCATGCGGGCCACGTGCGAGATGAGCTGCTCGAACGCCGGGTAGGCGAACGCGTCGAACTGCATCTCCACGACCGGCCGCAGCCCGTACATGGCCATGCCGACCGCGGTGCCGAGGATGCCGGCCTCGGCGAGCGGGGTGTCCGTGCAGCGGTCCTCGCCGAACTCCTTGGCGAGTCCGTCGGTGACGCGGAAGACGCCGCCGAGGGTGCCGACGTCCTCGCCCATGACGTGCACGGCGGGGTCGGCGGCCATGGCGTCGCGCAACGCGCGGGTGAGGGCCTGCGCCATGGTGGCCGGCTTGACGGCGACGGTGGTCATCGGTGCGTGCCCCCCTCGGACTCGGCCTCGGCCTCCAGCTCGGCCCGCAGCTGGTCCCGCTGTTCCAGCAGCTGGGGCGTGGGCTCGGCGTAGACGTGAGCGAACAGGTCCATCGGGTCGAGGACCGCGTCCCGGTTCATCTGCTCGCGCAGGGCCGCGGCCATGGTCTCGGCGTCCTGCCGGGCGGCCTCGATGCCGGCCTCGTCGAGCAGGCCGCGGCCGGTCAGCTCGCGCTCCAGCAGCCGGATCGGGTCGTGCTCGCGCCAGGTCTCGACCTCGGCGTCGCCGCGGTAGCGGGTGGCGTCGTCGGCGTTGGTGTGGGCGTCGACGCGGTAGGTGATCGCCTCGACGAGGGTGGGGCCGCCGCCGGCGCGGGCGTGGCGTACGGCGTCGGAGAGCACCTCGTGCACGGCCGCGGCGTCGTTGCCGTCGACCAGGCGGCCGGGCATGCCGTAGCCGACCGCCTTGTGGGCCAGCGACGGGGCCGCGGTCTGCTTGGCGAGCGGGACGGAGATCGCGAAGCCGTTGTTCTGCACGAGGAAGACGACCGGGGCCTGCCAGACGGCCGCGAAGTTCAGCGCCTCGTGGAAGTCGCCCTCGCTGGTGCCGCCGTCGCCGACCATGGCCAGCGCGACCACGTCGTCGCCCTTGAGGCGGGCGGCGTGCGCGAGGCCCACGGCGTGCGGCAGCTGGGTGGCGAGCGGGGTGCACAGGGGGGCCACCCGGTGCTCGTGCGGGTCGTAGCCGGTGTGCCAGTCGCCGCGCAGCAGGGTGAGCGCCTCGACGGGGTCCACGCCCCGGGCCACCACGGCGAGGGTGTCGCGGTAGCTCGGGAAGAGCCAGTCGCGCTCCTCGAGGACCATGGCGGCGGCGACCTCGCAGGCCTCCTGGCCGGTGGTGGAGGGGTAGACCGCGAGACGGCCCTGCTTGGTGAGGGCGGTGGCCTGCGCGTTGTAGCGGCGGCCCTTCACCAGCTGCGCGTACAGCGCCCTGAGCAGCTCGGGGTCGGCCTTGGCGGCCGCCTCGGTGCCGAGGACGCGGTACGGCTCGGCGTCGGGCAGCAACGGCGCGGGATCCGTCCGGGGCTGCCAGGCGGGCGGCGGGGTCGGCTTGTACGCGCCCCGCTGCTCCATGACCGTCATGACGGCACCTCCTCGTGGGAGCGGCTCGAAGAGGCGCATCGGCTGTGACCCGCCTCACCTACCGATTGTTCGGTCGACGGCACAATTTGGCTATGGGTGGCCTCAGGCTGTGGACAAACGGTTCTCCACAGCCTGAGATGGACGCAGTACGTCCATGGTGGGGAGGTCGGCGCAGGTGGCATCTGAACAAATGGCCGAAGGCCAGGACGACAGCGGCGTACTGCCGCCGCCACGGTCCCTGGACGCCATAGATCAGGACATCCTGCGCATGCTGCAGGCGGACGGCCGCGCGTCGATACGGTCGGTCGCCGAGCGGGTCCACGTCTCCCGGGCAAACGCCTACGCCCGCATCAACCGGCTCGTCGAGGACGGTGTCATCCGGGGCTTCGGCGCCCGGGTCGATCACCAGCGGGCGGGGCAGGGCACGTCCGCGTACATCACGCTGAAGATCGTCCAGAACTCCTGGCGCACGGTCCGCGAGGAGCTCAGGCAGCTGCCCGGCGCCTCCCACATCGCCTTGGTGGGCGGCGACTTCGACGTGCTGCTGCTGGTCCACGTCTCCGACAACCGCTCCCTGCGCGAGCTGGTCCTGACCCGGCTCCAGGCGATCCCCCAGGTGCTCAGCACCCGCACCCTGCTGGTGTTCGAGGAGGAGGACCTGGAACCGCAGGGCTGACCGGCCGGGCCCCGCCCGTCAGCTCGCGGCCACCGCGACGCCGAGCAGCACCGCGAACGTCACCGGCAGCAGCGCGCAGCCGAGCCCGGTGCCGGCGACCGCGATCCGCAGTCCGCGCAGGGACCGGCGGTGTGGCAGCACCCAGGCGAGCGCGAGCAGGCCCGCCGCCCAGAACAGCACGCCCGAGAAGGCCCCGGGGCCGTCCTCGGCGGCGAACCAGCGGTACTCCAGCACGAGGAGCGGCAGGCCGAGCAGGGTGGCCACAAGGGGTGCCCGCCACCAGGTCCGGTGGGCGGCGCGGGCGGGCGGTGTGTCGGGTCCGGGCATGCACCCCACCCCATCACCGCCGGGTGGCCGGAACATCGTCGCGCGTACTCAGCCGACCCGCGCGCGGGTACTCACGCGGGGCGCCGTCACCCGGCCTCGCGCAGACGCAGGGGCCGTCACCCGGCCTCGCGCAGACGCGGGGGCCGTCACCCGCCCTCGCACAGACATGGGCGCCGTCACCCGGCCTCGCGCAGACGCGGGGTGCCGTCACCCGGCCTCGCGCAGACGCGGGGTGCCGTCACCCGGCCTGGCGCAGGCCCCCGAAGGCCAGCTGGACCACCGCGTCGGCCACCTCGCGTTCGCTCATGCCGCGGCCGTCCGGGCGGTACCACTCGACGATCGAGTTGATCATGCCGAAGACCAGCCGGGTCACCAGCCGGACCTCTATGTCGGCCCGCACGTCCCCGTCCGCGGCGGCCGCCTTGAGCAGGTCGGCCACCCGGTGGTCGAAGTCGCGGCGCCGCTCCAGGGCCCACCGCTCGGTGTCGGTGTTGCCCCGCACCCGCAGCAGCAGGGTCACGTAGGGCAGTTCGGTGATCAGCACCTCGACCATGCGCCGGACGACGTACTCCAGACGGTCCGAGGCGCGCCCCACGCGCGCGTGCTCCTCGTCGAGGATGCCGAACAGCCCGTCCAGGGCCCGGCTCACGGCCCGGCGCAGCAGCTCCTCCTTGCCGGTCACGTGGTGGTAGATCGACGACTTGGAGATGCCGGCCGCCTTGGAGAGATGCTCCATGGAGGTGCCGTCGTAGCCGCGCTCGTTGAACACCTGGACGGCGACGGACAGCAGGGTGTCCGGGGTGTAGGTGTCGCGCTTGGCGGTGGTCATGAGGCGGTGCCCTCCCGCTTGTCGGAGGCGTGGGCGTGGCGGTACAGCGCCAGGGAGGGCGCGTAGCGCCCCGACGGGTCGCGCAGGTGCAGGTCGTCCAGGAGGGCGTAGGCCCAGGAGCGGCCGAGCCGGCGGCTCCACTCGAAGGGGCCGAGGGGGTAGTTGACACCGAGGCGCATCGCGGTGTCGATGTCCTCCTCGGTGGCGACGCCCTTGGCGACCGCGTCGTGCGCCAGGTCGATGATCCGCGCCACCGTACGGGCGACGATCATGCCCGGCACGTCACCGATGACGCTGACCTGCTTGCCGAGCGCCTGGAAGAGACCGATGGCCTCGGAGAGGGTCTGCGGGGAGGTGTCCTGGGAGGCGGACAGGGCGATGCGGGTGGCCGCGCGGTAGTCGAGCGCGAGGTCGAAGTAGACCACGTCGCGGAACTCCACCGAGGTCTGCCCGTCGGCGAGGGCGAGCTGCCCGCCGCTCGGCAGCACCAGGCGGCTGCCGCTGTCCTCGTCCTCGTCGCGGACCGGGATGCCGGCCTCGCGGATCAGCGCGAGCAGTTCGGCGGCCGGCCCCAGGTCGCCCTCGGCGACGACGTACGCGGGCGGCTGCCGCTTCTCGGCGGTGTCCGGCTCGGGACGCTCGGCGCCGTCGGAGTGGTCGTACCAGCCGTGGCCGGTCTTGCGGCCGAGCCGGCCGGACTCGACCAGGCGCCGCTGGGCGAGGGACGGCGTGAAGCGCACGTCCTGGAAGAAGGACTCCCAGACCGACCGGGTGACCGACTCGTTGACGTCCTGGCCGATCAGGTCGGTCAGCTCGAACGCGCCCATCCGGAAGCCGCCCGACTCGCGCAGCACGGCGTCGACGGTGGCCGGGTCGGCGCCCTGGGACTCGTACACCGCGAAGGCCTCGGCGTAGAAGGGCCGGGCGATGCGGTTGACGATGAAGCCGGGGGTGTCCGCGCAGGCGACCGGCGTCTTGCCCCAGGCGCGGGCGGTCTCGTACGCGCGCGTGGCGTACGTGACGTCGGTGGCGAAACCGGAGACCACCTCGACCAGCGGCAGCAGGGGCGCCGGGTTGAAGAAGTGCAGGCCCACCAACCGGCCCGGGACGCGCAGGGCGCCGCCGATGGCGGTGACCGACAGCGACGAGGTGTTGGTCGCGAGCAGGCAGTCGTCGGAGACGATGCCCTCCAGCTCACCGAACAGCTCCTGCTTGACGTCGAGCCGTTCCAGGACGGCCTCGACGACCAGGGCGCAGTCCGCGAGCTCGGCGAGGGCCTCGGCGGGCAGCAGCCGGGCGCGGGCGGCGTCCCGGTCGGGGCCGGTGAGCCGCTCCTTCTCGACGAGCCGGTCCAGGCGTGCGCCGATCGCGTCGGCCGCCGCCCGGGCCCGCCCTGGGACGGTGTCGTACAGCCGGACGGGATGGCCCGCGACCAGCGCGACCTGGGCGATTCCCTGGCCCATGGTGCCGGTGCCGACGACGGCCACGGGGCTGCTGAGGTCGAGTGCTGTCATGTGCGCGATCCTCCCGCACGGGGTTTTCCACAGATGCGGCGGACCCCCTTGAACCGACCGATCGTTCGGTTACTCTAGCTCTGTCCGAGTGTTCCTGCCCAGGTTTCTGCCCAGGTCATGAACTCGACGAAGAGTTCTTGAGACGAGGAGTTGGTCACCCATGACCGCCGCACTCTCGGCGCACGAGCTGATCGCCCGGCACCGGTCCACCCTCGACCAGGCGCTGGAAGCGATCCGCACGCGCGCCTACTGGTCCCCGCACCCCGAGCACCCCAAGGCCTACGGGGAGAACGGCAGCCTGGACGCGGCGGCGGGCAAGGCCGCCTTCGACGCCCTGCTCGGCTCCCGCCTCGACCTCGGCCAGCCGGGCACGGACGACTGGGTGGGCGGCGAGACCTCCCCGTACGGCGTCGACCTGGGCGTGACGTACCCGCACGCGGACCTCGACGTGCTGCTGCCCGCCATGAAGGCCGGCCAGCGCGCCTGGCGGGACGCGGGCGCGGAGCAGCGCGCGGTGGTCTGCCTGGAGATCCTCAAGCGCATCAGCGACCGGACCCACGAGTTCGCGCACGCGGTCATGCACACCTCCGGCCAGGCGTTCATGATGGCGTTCCAGGCGGGCGGACCGCACGCGCAGGACCGCGGCCTGGAGGCGGTGGCCTACGCCTACGTGGAGCAGGTGCGCACGCCCGACAACGCCGAATGGACCAAGCCGCAGGGCAAGCGCGACCCGCTGGCGATGAACAAGCAGTTCACGCCGGTCCCGCGCGGTATCGCCCTGATGATCGGCTGCAACACGTTCCCCACGTGGAACGGCTACCCGGGCCTGTTCGCCTCCCTCGCCACCGGCAACGCGGTCCTGGTCAAGCCGCACCCGCGCGCGGTGCTGCCGCTCGCCCTCACCGTGCAGGTCGCCCGCGAGGTGCTCGCCGAGGCCGGCTTCGACCCGAACCTGGTCGCGCTGGCCGCCGAGCGCCCCGGCGAGGGCATCGCCAAGACCCTCGCGCTGCGCCCCGAGATCCGCATCATCGACTACACGGGCTCGACCGAGTTCGGCGACTGGCTGGAGGCCAACGCCCGCCAGGCGCAGGTCTACACGGAGAAGGCCGGCGTCAACACGGTCGTCGTCCACTCCACGTCCGACTACAAGGGCATGCTCTCCAACCTGGCCTTCTCGCTGTCCCTGTACAGCGGCCAGATGTGCACCACCCCGCAGAACCTCCTCGTCCCCCGCGAGGGCATCTCCACCGACCAGGGCCCCAAGTCCTACGACGAGGTCGTCGCGGACCTCGCCCGGGCGGTGGACGGCCTGCTCGGCGACGACGCCCGGGCGAACGCGCTGCTCGGCGCGATCGTCAACCCGGACGTGAAGGCCCGGCTCGAGGCCGCGGCGGGGCTGGGCGAGGTCGCCCTGGCCTCCCGTGAGATCACCAACCCGGACTTCCCGGGCGCGGTCGTGCGCACGCCGGTGATCGTCAAGCTGGACGGGGCCAAGCCGGACGACGAGGCCGCGTACATGAGCGAGTGCTTCGGGCCGGTGTCCTTCGCCGTGGCCGTCGACTCCGCCGAGGACGCGACGGAGCTGCTGCGGCGGACCGTGCGGGAGAAGGGCGCGATGACCGTCGGGGCGTACACGACCGACCCGCAGGTCGAGCAGGCCGTGCAGGAGGTCTGCCTGGAGGAGGCGGCGCAGCTGTCGCTGAACCTCACGGGCGGGGTGTACGTGAACCAGACGGCCGCGTTCTCCGACTTCCACGGGTCGGGTGGCAATCCGGCGGCGAGTGCGGCGCTGTGCGACGGGGCGTTCGTGGCCAACCGGTTCCGGGTGGTCGAGGTACGCAGGGACGCGTAGGAGCTCCGGGGGTTCCCGTCGTCGGCTCTGGTCGTCGCGCGGGGTGCCGGTGCGTTGTGGTTGCTCGCGCAGTCCCTCTAGGAGCGCCCCGGTCGGGGCGCTCCTAGAGGGACGCGCCGAGGCTCCAGTGGTACAAGGTCATCGCCACGCTCGTCGCCAGGTTGTAACTGCTGACCTGGGGGCGCATCGGCAGGGACAGCAGGTGGTCCGCGCGGGCGCGCAGTTCCGCCGACAGGCCCGTGCGCTCGGAGCCGAACGCGAGGACGGCGTCGTCCGGGAGCTTGACGCCCCGGATGTCGTCGCCCTCCGGGTCCAGGGCGAACAGCGGGCCGGGCGGCAGTTCGTCGACGGCCAGCCGCTCCACCGTCGTCGCGAAGTGCAGCCCCGCCCCGCCCCGCACGACCGTCGGGTGCCAGGGGTCGAGCGTCCCGGTCGTCACCACACCGGTCGCCCCCAGGCCGGCGGCCAGCCGGATCACCGCGCCCGCGTTGCCCAGGTTGCGGGGCTGGTCGAGGACCACGACCGGGGCCCTGCGCGGCACGGCCGCCAGCCTGGCGAGGCCGCAGGCACGGGACGGCCGTACGGCCAGGGCGGCCACGGCCGTGGGATGCGGGCGCGGCACGAGCGACGCGTACGTCTCGTGCGGCACCTCCGCCAGCGCCCCGGCCATCGCGTCCCGCACGTCCGGGGCCAGCTCTCCGGCGAGGGCCAGCGCGGCCGCCCGGTCGGCCGTGACCGCCACCGGCACCTCGGCGCCGAAGCGCAGCGCGTGCTTGAGCGCGTGGAACCCGTCGAGCAGGACGGTGTCACCGGCGAGCCGGTGCCAGGTGGTCACGGGGTCGGTCATGCCCCGAAGCCTACGTGCGAGGCCTCCGGACTCTCGCGGGTGCGCTGCCCGGGCACCTGCCCCCGCCCGCCCCGGCGCCGCAGCCGGTCGCGCGCACGAACCGCCCGGCCGCCCAGGCGGCGCAGGAAGCCCGTCGGCAGGAACACGGCGTCCGCCGCGATCATCGCCAGCGAGAAGAACGGCAGCCCCAGGACCACGGCGATCACGGCGTGCTCGGTCATCATGACGGCCAGCAGGACGTTCTTCACCCGCCGGTTGAACAGCGTGAACGGGAAGGCGACCTGCACGACGACGGTCCCGTAGGTCACCAGCATCACCATGGTGCCGCTGGCGGACAGCAGGTCCGCCAGCGCCGGCCAGGGCGAGAAGTACTCCAGGTGGAGCGGGTAGTAGACCGCCGTGCCGTCCTGCCAGCGCGAACCCTGGATCTTGTACCAGCCGGCCGTCGCGTAGATCAGGCACGCCTCCGCCATGATCACGAGCAGCGCCCCGTTGTGCACGATGTTCGCCACGACGTCCAGCAGGATCCGCGGCTCACCGGTCCTGGCCCGTCGTCCCACCAGCCACCACAGGCCCAGCACCACCCACACCGTCCACAGCAGGACCGGTATCAGCCCATCTCCCTGCATGCGGCCGGCGAGGGTGACCGCGACGAGCACGAACCCGAGCACGCCCCACAGCAGCGGCCCGGTCCGGTCCGTGACCCGCTCGCCCCGCGCCCGGGCCGCCCGGTCCCGCACGGCCCGCCGGGCGTCCAGCGACCACACCTGGGCGCAGCGCGTGAACACCAGGTAGATCGACATCAGGTGCAGCACGTTGTCGCCGCCGTCGCCCATGAAGACACTGCGGTTCTGCAGCGACAGCACTCCGACCATGAACAGCACCGACATGGTGCGGGTGCGCCAGCCCAGCATCAGCAGCGCACCGGAGAGGACCGCGAGCGCGTAGACGGTCTCGAACCAGACCCGGTCGTCCGACCACATCAGGACGGTGAAGGAACCGTTGGAGCCGACCAGCTGCTGGGCGAGATCCCAGCTCCAGGGGCCGTCGGGACCGTACAGCTCGTGCCGGTGGGGGAGTTCGCGGAGCAGGAACAGCAGCCAGGTGGCGCTGAAGCCGATGCGGACGACGGCCGTCTGGTAGGGGCCCAGGGCCGCTTCGGTGACCCGGGCGATGGCGCCGGAGACGGCCAGCGAGAAGCGGTTCACCGCACCCCACCCCCGGCTTCGTCCCGCGCCACCTTCCACCACGGCAGCTCCCGGTAGGACGGTGTCGTCGAGACCTTCTCCCGGCTCCACGGGGGCGGCGGCACGTTGCTGGTCCGGGAGCGCACCTGCACCCGTTCGATGATCCCGGAGCCCCCCGTCGCGGCCCGTACCGCGTCGTCGTCGGTGAGGCGCAGCACCATGATCCGGCGCAGATAGGCCTCCGAGAGCGCGCCGCGCAGCCCGACCGGACGGTTCTCGCCGTCGTGCGTGGCGACGAAGAAGTCCCAGGCCCGGCGCAGCTCGTTCTGCTGGGTGTGGCTGGGCAGCAGATTGCCGTCGATGGCCCTGCCGTCCTCGGCGGACAGGTCGTACCAGCCGGTGGTCGCTTTCATGCCGTCCGGCCCGCGCACTCCGGCACGGACCTGGATCGAGATGTTCTGCTGGAGCGGGTTCGGCGCGAAGAGCTTCCAGTTCTGCTCGAACTCCGGATAGATCCAGTCGTCGACGGCCTCGCCGTGCGCCTTGGTGACCGTGTTCGCCGGCGCCACGTGCAGGAACGTCATGCCGAGGTGCACGCAGACGCCGATGGCGACGACCGCGAGGGCCAGGGCGACACCGACCTGGTAGCGCAGGGAGAGCGCCGCGATGCCGGTACGGGGGTCGCCGAGTGCACCGGGTGTACCGAGTGCACCGGGATCACCGAGTGCGCCGGGTGTACCGAGTGCACCGGGATCACCGAGTGCGCCGGGTGTACCGAGTGCAGCGGCTTCACCGAGTGCATCGGGTTCAGCTTGCTCACCGGGCGGATGAGGCACGTGCGGGGGCGGGGGGCTCGGCGCGTCCGGGCCGTGCCGGGCGGTCGAGCCCTCGTCGTACGCGTCCATTCCGCCCCGTTCCACGATCCCGGTCCGTAGTTCCGTCCGCCCGGCCGGCCGCGAGGGCGTCGTACCGCCCGCGCGGCACCGCGCGGCATCGGCACCGGCACGGTACTCAGGACACCCACCCGCGCGCAGCCCCTGCCCGCCCCTCCCGCGGTGGCCGTCGCCACACCGGAGGATGACGGTACGGCGCCCGCTACCGCCCGGCGGCCATCGTCCCCCTGGTCCACAGGGGACCCAGGTTATCCACAGGGCGCCCCGGCCGGTCGCCGACCGGAGTGACACCCTACGGCGCCCGCCGTACACCCATTCCCTTCTTCTAGAACCTGTTCTATCTTGACGCCCCGTCAGCTCAACCGGACCCCGCCGGGAGGACAGACACCGTGGACTTCACCTTCACCGAGGAGCAGCAGGCGGCGGCCGAGGCGGCGAAGGGCGTGTTCGCCGGGGTCGCCCCCGACGCCGTGCCCAGCCCGGCCCTCACCCCGGGCGCCGTCGCCGAGACCTGCGACCGCGCCCTGTGGGCCAGGCTCGCCGACGCCGACCTGCTGAGCCTGCTGCTCGACGCGCGGTACGGCGGGGCGGGCCTGGACGCCATCGCGCTGTGCCTGGTGCTGCGGGAGTCGGCGCGGGTCCTGGCCAGGGTGCCCCTGCTGGAGAGCAGCGCGGCGGCCGCGACCGTCCAGGCCTTCGGCGGGGAGGAGGCGAAGGCGGACCTGCTCGCCCGGGCCGGCCGCGGCGAGACCGTGCTGACCGTCGCCGCGCACGGCCGCACCGGCCACGACCCGGCCGAGCAGTCCGTGACCGCCCGGCGGGACGGCGCGGACTGGGTGCTGGACGGGGTGCAGACGGCGGTGCCGTGGGCCTACGACGCGGACGTCACGCTCGTCCCCGCGCACACCGCGACCGGCCGGACCGTACTGGCCCTGTTACCGCGCGGGCACGAGGGCGTACGGCTCGCGGAGCAGTTCTCCACCAGCGGCGAGCGGCTCGGCGAGCTGCGGCTGGAGTCGGCACGGCTCGCTGCCCGGGACGTGATCGACGCCGACGGGGCCTGGGAATGGCTGCGGGACCTGCTGGCCACCGGGACGTGCGCGCTGGCGCTCGGGCTCGGGGAGCGCGTGCTGCGGATGACCGGGGAGTACACGGGCAAGCGGGAGCAGTTCGGCTTCCCGATCGCGACGTTCCAGGCCGTCGCCGTGCAGGCCGCCGACCGCTACATCGACCTGCGCGCGATGGAGGCCACGCTGTGGCAGGCCGCGTGGCGCATCGCCTCGGGGGCGCCTGGTCCGCTGCCCGCCGCCGGTGACGTGGCCGTCGCCAAGATCTGGGCGGCGGAGGGCGTCCGCCGGGTCGTGCAGACCGCACAGCACCTGCATGGCGGCTTCGGCGCGGACGTGGACTACCCCCTGCACCGCTACCACGCCTGGGCCAAGCACCTGGAACTGTCACTCGGCCCGGCCGCGGCACACGAGGAGGCCCTGGGTGACCTGCTGGCCACCCACCCACCCGCCTGATCCCGACGGCCGGGTCCACCCGGGTAGGCCTCTGGCCGGAAGCCGTATCGAGTCCCGGGTCGGGCTCTCGTCCGGGGCCCCTCGGAGGGGGCCCTGGTCGAGAGCCCCTCGTAGGGAGTGCCCGGTCGGACGCCACGCCCTCGTCGGGAGTCCCTAGAGGACGAACCCCTGCTGCCCGTCGTCCGTCACGACGGGACGTCCCGCCGCCTCCCACACCTGCATGCCGCCGTCGACGTTCACGGCGTCGATGCCCTGCTGGGCCAGGTACATCGTGACCTGGGCGGACCGGCCGCCCGAACGGCAGATCACATGGACGCGGCCGTCCTGCGGTGCGGCCTCGGTCAGCTCGCCGTAGCGGGCGACGAACTCGCTGATCGGGATGTGCAGCGCCCCTGCGGCGTGGCCGGCCTTCCACTCGTCGTCCTCCCGGACGTCCAGCAGGAAGTCACCGTCCTTGAGGTCCGCGACCGCGACCGTGGGCACACCAGCTCCAAAACTCATGCGCCCGACGCTACCCGACCCGGCCGGGACACCGGCGGGGCCACGGCTCAGACCCAGCGCTCACGCCGAAGCCTGCCGAACCCTGCCGCCCCGGGACCCGGCCGCAGCCATGCCCCCGTCACCCTGGTCCGAACCCGAACCCGAACCCGAACCCGAATCCGAGGCCAGACCCGAACCCGAGGCCAGACCCGAGCCCGAGCCCGAGCCCGAGCCCGAGCCCGAGCCCAGACCCCGAGCCCAGACCCCGAGCCCGAATCCGAGGCTCAGCCCTGGTGGCCCTGACCCTCGCCCGCGCCCTCGCCGAGCAACGCGGCCAGTTCCGTCTCCCGTTCGGTGACCTGGGCGAGCAGCCCCTGCCCGATCTCGTCCAGGAGCCGGTCCGGGTCGTCGGGGGCCAGCTGCAGCATGTGGCCGATGGCGCTGTCCTCGAGCTCCCGGGCGAGCAGCCCGAGCAGCTCCTTGCGCTGGGCGAGCCACTCGAGGCGGGCGTAGAGCTCCTCGGCGCGGCTCGGGCCCCGCTTCAGCTGGGGTCCCTCGGCCCATTCCGCGGCGAGCTCCCGCAGCTCCTTCTCGTCGCCGCGGGCGTAGGCGGCGTTGACCCGGGTGATGAACTCCTCACGCCGTCGGCGTTCCTTCTCCTCCTGCGCCAGGTCCGGGTGGGCCTTGCGGGCCAGGTCGCGGTAGAGCTTGCGGGCCTCCTCGCTGGGGCGGACCCGCTGCGGGGGCCGGACCGGCTGGTCCGTGAGCATCGCCGACGCCTCGGGGAACAGACCGTCGCCGTCCATCCAGCCGTGCAGCAGCTGCTCGACGCCGGGGATCGGGGCGAGCCGTGCCCTGGCCTCCTCCGCCCGCTGCCGGTCCGCGGGGTCGCCGCTGCGGGCGGCTCTGGCCTCCAGGATCCGGGCGTCCAGCTCCTCCAGCCGGGCGTACAGCGGTCCGAGCTTCTGCTCGTGCAGCCGGGAGAAGTTCTCGACCTCGACGCGGAAGGTCTCCACGGCGATCTCGTACTCGATCAACGCCTGCTCGGCGGCCCGCACGGCCCGCTCCAGCCGCGCCTCGGGCCGTGCGGCGTCGCCGCCATCCTGCTCAGCTTCCGGGGTCGTCACCCGACCAGCCTAGGTGACACCCGGACCGCGCCCACGCCCCGGAGGGGAACGGCCCGGAACCCGCGGCACGGACCGCCGCCCGCGGCGTCCCTACACACCCAGCTCCGCCGTCCGCCGCGTCCCTACACCCCCAGCTCCGCCGCCACCTTCCCCGCCTTCACCCCGGCCAGCAGATCCGCGTGGTCCTCCTCCGTCCGGTCCGCGCAGGCGACGGCGAAGGCCGCCACCGCCTCGTCCAGCTCCTCGCTCTTCCCGCAGTACCCGGCGATGAGCCGCGGATCGGCGCTGTGGGCGTGTGCCCGGGCCAGGAGGGCGCCGGTCATGCGGCCGTAGTCGTCCAGCTGGTCGGCGGCCAGGGCGGCGGGGTCGACGCTGCCCTTGCGGTTGCGGAACTGGCGGACCTGGTAGGGCAGCCCGTCGACCGTCGTCCAGCCCAGCAGGTTGTCGCTCACGACCTGCATCCGCTTCTGGCCCAGCACGACCCGCCGGCCCTCGTGAGCGGCCTGCGGCGTCTCGAAACCGGCCGTCGCCAGATGCGGCACCAGCGCCGACGCCCGCGCCTCCTTCACCTGGAGCACCAGCGGCTCGCCCCGGTGGTCCAGGAGCAGCACGACGTAGGACCGGGTGCCGACGCTGCCCGTGCCGACGACGCGGAAGGCCACGTCGTGCACCGCGTGCCGGGCGAGGAGCGGCAGGCGGTCCTCCTGCAGCGTGCCGACGTACTCCTCCAGGGACGCCGCCACCGCCGCGGCCTCGGCGTCCGGGACGCGCCGCAGCACCGGGGGCGCGTCGACGAAGCGGCGCCCGCCGTCCTCGGTGGGCTCGGTCGACTTGGCGGCGAAGCGGCCGCTGGTGTTGTGGCGGGCCTTCTCGGAGACGCGCTCCAGCGTGCCGAGCAGGTCGTGGGCGTCGGTGTGGGAGACGAGCTCCTCGTCCGCGATGGCGTTCCACGCGTCCAGGACCGGGAGCTTGGCCAGGAGCCGCATGGTCCTGCGGTAGGCGCCCGCCGCGTCGTACGCCGCCTTGCGGCACCGGTCCTCGCCGGCGCCCGCCACCCGGCCCGCGAGCACCAGGGACGTAGCGAGACGCTTGAGGTCCCACTCCCAGGGGCCGGGCACCGTTTCGTCGAAGTCGTTCAGGTCGATGACCAGACCGCCGCGGGCGTCGCCGTACAGGCCGAAGTTGGCCGCGTGGGCGTCGCCGCAGAGCTGGGCCCGGATCCTCGTCATCGGTGTGCGGGCGAGGTCGTACGCCATGAGGCCCGCCGAGCCGCGCAGGAACGCGAACGGGTTGGCGGCCATGCGCCCGACCCGGAGCGGGGTCAGCTCGGGCAGCCGCCCGCGGCCCGATTCCTCGACGGCGCTCACCGCGTCCGGCCGGGAGGCGTCCAGGACGAGCGAGGCGTGGGCGCTGCGCGGGACCCGCTTGCGCAGGGCCTTGCCCTCGTCCTTGGGCGAACCGGCGGGCGGCCACTCGGCGAAGCCGCGCACCCGGGGCAGCCTGCGGGGTGCCCCGTCCTTCGCCGTGGTCCCGCTCTCGTCCTGAGCTCCAGCCCTGGTCATCCCGACCGCCTCCCCCGCACGCGCACGAACATCAACTCGTTCCGACCGTACAACCGGCGGCCGAAACGCGTCAGACCCTGTGGACGACTCCACGCCTGTGGACAACCCGCGCCGGGCAGCAGCCGGACCTGCCGGACCTGCCGGACCTCACGACTTCACCTCGCGGCCCACGGCACTGCTCACGCTCCGGAGGCCACGGACGTGTGCGCGGGCACGGCGGCCCGGGCCGGCACGGCCGCGCTCTCCTCGGTCAGCACCTGCGCCAGCACCCGCTCGGCCCGCTCCGTGGAGATGTCGAGCCGGGCCAGCACCGCCGGCACCGTGATGCTGGGCAGGAAGTGCTCGAACAGCACCACGACACGGCGCTCCAGATCCTGCCGCTGGCAGCGCAGCTGGGACAGCAGCTGCACGCCGGAGAAGCTGCCGACCAGCAGCTCGGCCGTCTCCGCCACGTCGACGTGCTGGAGCAGTTCGCCCCGCGTCTTCGCCTCGGCCAGCATCTGCGTGTTCTGGTCGATCCACATCTGGAAGGCGGGGGTGCGGTCGAGGTCCATGGCCCCCTGGTCGAGGGCGAGCCCCACGCTCGCCCGCACCAGCGGTTCGGACCGCAGCCGACGGGCCATCACCAGACCGGAGTCGACGAGTTCCTGGAGTTTGCTGCTCTGCGGCGGGAGGGTGATCGCGAGCTGCTCCTCGAACACCCCGACCGCCAGTTCCTCCTTGGAACCGAAGTGGAAGTACAGCGCGCCCTTGGTGACGCCGGCCCGGTCGAGGATCTCGCCGATGGTCGCCGAGGTGTAGCCGCGTTCGTCGAAGACGACCGCTGCCGCCTCCAGGATGGTCCGCCGGGTGCGGATCGCGCGCTCCTGTCGCGCCATCGGATGCCTCCTGATCTCCGTCGATCCGTGTGAAGTCGCTGGGGGGCGAGGGCGCGAGAGCCTGTTCCAGCGGCTTGGCTCGCCCTTTGAAAAAAACCGGCTCGTCCGTATCTTAGTCAGGCGCCGACCGGGGCCAGGCAGCCGATCCTGGGGGTTCTCATGCCGCAGACAGGGCCTTTGAGCCCACTCACGGAGGATCAGACCGGACGTGGGGGCAGTCCGGCAAACGCGACGGCTACGACCGTCGAGAACACGCCACAGACCACCGCCCTGCGAGAGCTGCGGGCACCGGCGTCCCCGGCAGCAGCCCGCCCACTCCGGTCATCCCTCTCCGCCTCCTCAGCCCCCTCAGCCCCCTCAGCAGCGAACGAACCCATGCCGCCGACTCCCCCCACCGGGACCCACCCACCCGCCGCGACGCACCCGGCCACCGAACGCCCCATCCCCCGCTCCCACGCCTCCGTCGTCACCGCGGAGCTCGCCCATCGCACCGCTGAGTCGGACGTCTTCCCCACCCGGTGGCGCCGAATCTCCGACTGCCGCTTCCGCTTCACGGGGCACTGGCCGGCCGACCACGCCTTCTTCGGCCCCGTGGACGACCGTCACCAGGACCCGATGGTCGTGGGCGAAACGTTGCGGCAGGCTTCGATGGTGCTGGCGCACGCCGAGTTCGGCGCCCCGGCGGACACGCACTTCGTCATGTGGGACCTGACGGTCCACGTCGACCCGGCCGCACTCCTGCTCGCGGACGCCGCCGAGCCGGTCGAGTTCGACGTCGTGTGCTCCGAGGTCCGCCGCCACGGCCGCGGGCTGCGCAGCATGCGCACCACGATGGAGTTCCGCCGCGCGGGACGAGTCGTCGCCCGCGGCACCGGAAGCACCGGCTGCACCCCGCCGCGCGCCTACCGCCGCATACGCGCGGGCCGGCTGAACGCCCTGGACATACCGGTGCCGCTCCCGGCGGGCATAGACCCACGGACGGCGGGCCGGGCCCGCGCCGAGGACGTCGTCCTCGCTCCCGGCGACCGCCCCGGCGTCTGGCAGCTGCGCGTCGACACGGGTCACCCGGTCCTCTTCCCGCGCCCCAACGACCACGTCCCCGGCATGGTGCTGTTCGAGGCGGCCCGCCAGGCCGCGACCGCCGCGTCCGGCCTGCACCCGTTCCTGCCGCTGCGGATGACGGCGGAGTTCGCCCGCTACGCCGAGCTGCACAGCCCGTGCCGGATCGAGACCGAGGTCTTCGACGAGCGCCCCGGGGAGGTGACGGTACGGGTGTCGGGGCGGCAGGACGGCGAGCCGGTCTTCACCGCCGACCTGACCTCCGCCCGCCCCGCGCGGGTACGGTCCCCGTCGTGACCCTCAGGATCCTCATCACGGGCGCGAGCGGCTTCGTCGGCGGCCGGGTCGCCGCCGCGGCACAGCGGCAACCGGGCGTACGCGTACGCCTGTTGTCCCGGCACACACCGCCCGGCCCCGCGTACGTGCACGGCGACCTCTGCGCCCCGCCCTCCCTGCGCGGCGTCTGCGCCGACACCGACGTCCTGGTGCACTGCGCCGCGCGGGTCGGCGGCGACGCCGAGACCGTCGAGGCGGTCAACGACCACGGCACCCGCGCCCTGGTCGAGGAGGCCGTGCGCGCCGGAGTGCGCCGGATCGTGTACGTCAGCACGGCCGCCGTGCACGGCCGGGGCCCCTTCCGGGGCGTGCGCCCCGGAGAGGCGCCGATCGCGCCCGCCTCACCCACCAGCCGCACCCGGGCCGCCGCCGAACGGTACGTCCTCGACGCGGGCGGCCTGGTGCTGCGCCCCCACCTCGTGTACGGCGAGGGCGACCGCTGGGTGATCCCCGGGCTGGTGTGGCTGATGAACGAGTTGTCGGCCACCCTCACCGGCTGCGAGGCGCTCCAGTCGATGATCGACGTCGACACCCTGGGCCGTGCGGTGGTGGCCGCCGCGCTCGCCCCGGCGTCCGGCGGCGGGGTGCACCACGTCGGCCACCCCGAGCCGGTGACGGTCCCGGCCCTGCTGGCGGCCGTGTCACGGGAGCTGGGGGAGCCGGGCGGCGGCGCGGCCGTGGACGTCGCCACCGCCCTCGACCGGGCCGCCGGGTCACCGCTCGCCCTGCATCACCTCGGCATGCTCACGGTCGACCACTGGTTCGTGGACGACACGTTCTGGAAGACCTTCGACTGCTCGCCCGGTGACGGCTTCGCGGCAGCCTTCCCCCGCGCGGTGCCCTGGTACCGCGCGTTCCTCCAGGGCTGGAAGGTCTCCTGATCACTCCGGCACGGCCTCCGTCTGTCGCTCTCAGACCGGGCGCGGGCCGTGCAACAGCACCGGCAGTTCCTGGTGGCCGGTGGAGATGATGGACCGCAGCCGCTTCGGCGGACGCGACGGGTCGGCCAGGGCCAGCCGCGGGAAACGCGCGAACAGCGACGTCAGGGCCACGGTCGCCTCGGCCATGGCCAGGGGCCGGCCCAGGCAGTGGTGCACCCCGTGGCCGAAGGACACGTGGTCGCGGCTGGTGCCGCGGGTGATGTCGAACCGTTCGGCGTCGGGCCCGTGCCGCTCGGGGTCGCGCCCGGCACCGGCGAAGGAGACCACGAGCGGGTCGCCCTTGGGGATGGTCAGGCCCGGCTGGATCTCGATGTCCTCCACGGCGTAGCGCAGGCCCGACATGGCACCGGGCGCCTCGAAGCGCAGCGACTCCTCCAGGGCGTCCTCCCAGGTCGCCCGCCCGGAGCGGACGAGGTCGAGCTGCTCGGGGTGGGCGAGCAGGCTGTGCACGGTGTTGTCGATGAGGTTGACCGTCGTCTCGAAACCCGCGGTGAGCAGCAGGATCAGGTTGTCCATCAACTCCTGTTCACTGAGGGCGCCTTCGTCGCGTGCGGTGATGAGCGCCGTCGTCAGGTCGTCGGCCGGGTGCTCGCGCTTGTGCTGGAGGAACGCCGTCAGCGTGCCGTAGAGGTCGACGGCGTTGGCCTGGGCGTCCTCCAGGGAGATGGCCGTGTCGAAGAAGCGGTTGATGATGCGGTAGAGGTCCGCGCGCGGGCCGTCCTCGCCGCGCGGTACGCCGAAGAGCTCGCACACCACCTCGTGCGGGACGGGCGCCGCGAACGCCGCGCGCAGATCGACGACTTCGCCTTCAGGGACGCGTTCCAGCGCGTCCAGCGCCCGGTCGACGATCTGCTGGACGCGGGGCAGCAGTGCGTCGACGCGGCGTTTGGTGAACGCGGCGGCCATCGGTTTGCGCAGCCGGCTGTGGTCGGTGCCGTAGGCGGTGACCATGTTGCGCACCGAGACCCAGATGGCGAGCGGCCAGGTGCGCGAGATGTCCCCGTTGATCCAGGCCGGCCAGTGCTGGAAGGCGTCCTTGCTCGTCTCGGGGCCGGCCAGGAGCCGCTTGTTCAGCTCCAGGCCGTTGATCCACCACGCCCGTACGCCGCCGGGGAGTTCGACCTCCACGGCCGGGCCCTGCGCACGGATGCGGGATATCTCGCCGTAGAGGTCCTGACCGGACGGGTCGATCGACAGGAAGGGGCAGGCGGGCTGTGTCGCCATGGCTCATCGCTCCTCGGTTCCGAAGACTGGGAGACCATCGTGCGATCAGCGCGCCGGAAAAACTTGCCATCCGGTTTGTTTCGGCCCCGGCTCAGCGAGCCCGGTGCTCGGCCGGGGCCACCGCTACCGCAACGCGAACCCCGCCACACACGCCCGCGTCCCGAGGCCCGGTACATCCATCCGCCCTACCGCAGCGCGAACCCCGCCACACACGCCCGTGTCCGGATGCCCGGTGCCTCCATCCGCCCTACCGCAGCGCGAGCCCCGCACGCCCGCGTCCGGACGCCCGGTGCATCCATCCGCCCTACCGCAGCGCGAGCCCCGCCACGCACGCCTGTGCCGGGACGCCCGGAGTGTCCGCCCCGCTGCCGACCGGGTCCGCCACAGCCCTCGTGCTCGCGCCCCCTCCCGGCGCGCTCCCCGCCGGGTCCAGCTGTCCGGCCAGGCGCGGTGCCGCCAGGCACGGCAGCAGCAGGTGCCACAGGTCGGTCAGCGCGGGCCGGGCGAGCCAGCCGTGGTCCTCCCGGGACAGGACCTCGATGCCGGTCGTGGCGGCGAGGACGACGGCGCTGGTGCGCTGCGGGGCCACCCCGGCGGCGAGTTCGCCCCGCCCCTCCGCCTCGGCCAGCAGGCCCTGCACGCACTCCCGCCACTCCCGGCGCAGGTCCCGCCTCCGCCCGCCGTACCCCTCGGCGTTCAGCCGCAGCCCCGCCCGCACCACCACGTCGGCGCGCAGCAGCCGGGCGACGTGGTGGGTGACGTCCACGAGCCGTTGCAGGGCGCTGCCCTCGGCGTCCCGCCCGTGCCCCGCCGCCTCGCGCAGGGCACCGGCGGCCGCGTGCTCGACGGCCTCGGCGACGGCGGCCTTGTTGGCGAAGTGGAAGTGCAGCGCGCCGGAGCTGACGCCGGCGCCCGCGCTGATCTGCGCCAGGCAGGCCCGGACGTATCCCCGGGCCTCGAACTGCTCGGCCGCGGAACGGATCAGCGCGCGACGGGTCCGGACGGCCCGGTCCTGTTTGGTCACCCGTGGCTCCCCTGCAGGGCTCTGATGGCGAGGCGACGCAATGAAACCAACTCGCTGGTTTTAATACAACGTGCCCACCCCGCACGGCCCTTGGACGTGCTCCCCGGTGCCGTACCGCACGGAGGCCCTGCCGTGCCGCCGTGCGCAAGGGCACGGACGCGGTCCTCGTCAGCCCCGGCCCAGGACGCAGAACTCGTTGCCCTCCGGGTCGGCGAGGACGACCCAGGGGACGTCGCCCTGGCCCACATCGGCCCGTGTCGCACCGAGCCCTTCGAGGCGGGCGACCTCCGTCGCCTGGTCCTCGATCGGATCGGGCCTGACGTCGAGGTGGACGCGGCCGGTGACGGCCCGGTCGTCCGGTGTGCGGCGGAACTCCAGGTACGGCCCGACACCCTCGGAGGAGCGCAGCAGGGCCCGCTCGTCGGTCAGTTCGTGGACGGTCCAGTCGATCGCCTCGGCCCAGAACCGGACCATGGCCCGCGGGTCGGCGCAGGCGACGACCACGGCGGCGACGGGCCCGGTGTCCCGGTAGAGCTCCCGCGGCTCCAGGACGCTGAACACGTTGCCCTCCGGGTCGGCCAGCACCGTCCACGGCACGTCGTCCCGGCCCGTTTCGACGGGCGTCGCCCCGAGGTCCTTCAGGCGCGCGACCAGTTCCGCCTGATGGGCGTCGGAGGTGGTGGCGAGTTCGAGGTGGACGCGGTACCGCACCGACTCGGGGTCCGGGACCCGGACGAGGTCGACGCAGACGGCGGACGGGTCCGGCCAGTCGAAGCCCACCGGCTCCAGGTTGGTGACACCGGGACCCTCGCTGGACATGCCCCAGCCGAGCACGTCCGCCCAGAACCGGCCGAGCGCGGCATCGTCCCGGGCCTTGAAGTTCACCTGAACCAGTTGCAGCGTCATGCGTGCACCCTAAGGTCGAGGCCACCACCCCGTCAGGCCCCCCGAAAACGCCCCGTCAGGCCCCGGCATACGCCCCATCAGGGGCCCCGGAAACGCCCCGCCAGCCCCCCGACATACGCCCCATCAGGCCTCGAAAGCGCGCCCAGCCCCGCCCCCCAAAACGTCCCGCCACACCTGCGGACACGACACGCCCCGTCGGCCCCTCGCACGCCTGCTCAGGCCCGCAGATAGGCCAGCACGGCCAGCACCCGGCGGTGGGTGGCGTCGGCCGGGGGCAGGTCCAGCTTGGTGAGGATGCCGGAGACGTGCTTGCCCACGGCCGCCTCGGAGACGACCAGTTCGCGGGCGATGGCGCTGTTGGACCGGCCCTCGGCGATCAGCGCCAGCACCTCCCGCTCGCGCGGGGTGAGCCGCTCCAGCGGATCGCGGCGCCGGCGCAGCAACTGCCGTACGACCTCGGGGTCGACGACCGTGCCGCCCCGCGCGACCTCGCCGAGCGCCTCGACGAACTCCTCGACCTGGCCGACGCGGTCCTTGAGCAGATAGCCGACGCCCGTGCCGTCGCCGGAGTCGAGCAGCTCGGCGGCGTACCGGCGCTGCACGTACTGGCTGAGGACCAGCACGGGCAGTGTGGGCCGACGCTCGCGCAGCCGCACCGCCGCGTGCAGCCCCTCGTCCTGGAAGCCGGGCGGCATGCGCACGTCCGTCACGACCACGTCCGGATCGTGCTCCCCGACGGCCGCGACCAGGGCCCCTGCGTCCCCCACGGCCGCGACGACCTCGTGCCCGCAGCGCTCCAGCAGTGCGACGAGCCCGTCCCGCAACAGGACGCTGTCCTCGGCCAGGACGACCCGCAGCGGCCGCTCAACTCGCAGGGTCACAAGGGATCTCCACACGCAGCAGGGTCGGTCCGCCGGGCGGACTGGACAGGGTGAGTCTGCCATCGAGCACCGACACCCGGTCGGCGAGCCCGGTCAGCCCGCTGCCCTCCCCGGCCCGCGCCCCGCCGCGCCCGTCGTCGCGTATCCGCAGCAGCAGCCGCCCGTCGCGGTACTCCCCGCTGACCTCCGCCCGGCCGGCGCCGCTGTGCCGGCCCACGTTGGCGAGCGCCTCGCACACCACGAAGTACGCGGCGGCCTCGACCGCCGGCGAGAGCCGCCCGGGCAGCTCCAGGTCGACGTCCACGGGCACCGCCGAACGGTCGGCCGCGTCGGCCACGGCCGCCTCCAGGCCGTAGTCGGCGAGCACCTTGGGGTGGATGCCGTGGATGAGCTCGCGCAGTTCCGCGAGGGCGCTGTCCGCCTCCTGGTGCGCCTTGGCGAGCTGGTCGGCGAGCGGGCCGGGCGGGGCGTCGAGGCGCGC
The DNA here is from genome assembly GCF_042733745.1 of Streptomyces sp. NPDC059696. NCBI lineage: Bacteria > Bacillati > Actinomycetota > Actinomycetes > Kitasatosporales > Streptomycetaceae > Streptomyces > Streptomyces sp. NPDC059696. The sequence goes on along the minus strand of NZ_JBHWFG010000003.1, from coordinate 303,410 downwards.
CAGTCCGAGCGTCATCGTCAGGGCGACGAGCCGCTGCTGCGCCCCGTCGTGCAGATCGCGTTCGATGCGCCGCCGTTCCGCCTCGAAGGCGTCCACCAACCGCACTCGGGAACGGGCCAGTTCGACCACGCGGGCCCCGAGCTCGGCCTCCCGAGGCGCGATCAGCAGCCGGGTCAGCGACGCCCGGGCCCCGGCCACGACCCCCAGCAGACAGCCGCCCAGGGCCAGCAGCACCAGCCCGAGGGCGGCCCAGCCGAGGGCAGCGGGCCAGCCGGTGACCAGCCACACCTTGAGGACCTTCGCCTCACCGAACAGGGCCAGCTGCAACGGCGTCGCCACCACCGACAGCGGTACCGGCAGCAGGAGGGCGAAGGCCAGGGCGTCGACCGGCCACAACAGCCCCGCGAACAGCAGGGCGTGGCCCAGCTCCCGCCAGGTGGCCCGCTCCCGCACCCGTGTCACCAGCCAGGCCCGCAGCCCCGGCTCCCCGGGCGCCTCGTGCGGATCCGTCGCCCGCTCCTCGTCGACCAGCCGCAGCCGGCAGCGCTCCAGGGCCGCCACCGGAACGCCCGCCAGGGCCGTGCCGAGCAGCAGCGGCAGCCCCACCAGCGCGAGCGCGAGCACCCCGCCGGCCACCGCCCCCAGCACGATCCCCACCAGCACGACCGCTCCGGTGACCGCGCCGCTGAGCAGGTAGGCCGCCGACCGCCAGGGCCACGCCGACAGCAGATAGCCGGGGCGGGACAGGGCCTGCCACACGTTCCGAGGATGCATGCGGATCACCGTAGGAGCCGCCCGGGGCCGCGGCCATGGGCGCAGGCGGAGGCCCGGGGGTATGCCTGGCCCTACCCCGCGTCTAGCCCCTGCCGCAGTGCGCCGGCCGGCCCCCGCCCGGTTTCGTGGGAGCGACACCGACACCAGGGGGAACCCATGACGCACGACGCCGTCCGGCTGGACTCGCTCACCCGCAGATACGGGCCCCTGACCGCCCTCGACGCGGTCTCGCTCACCTTCCCCGCCGGGACCTTCACCGCCGTCATGGGCCCGTCCGGCTCCGGCAAGTCCACGCTGCTCCAGTGCGCGGCCGGCCTGGACCGGCCCACCTCCGGATCGGTCACCGTGGGCGGCACCGAACTGACCGGGCTGAGCGAACGGCGGCTGACCCTGCTGCGGCGCGAACGCGTCGGGTTCGTCTTCCAGGCGTTCAACCTGCTGCCCTCGCTGACCGCCGAGCAGAACGTGGCCCTGCCCCTGCGCCTGGCCGGCCGCCGCGTCCCCACGGCCCGGGTGCGCGAGGCGCTCGCCCAGGTCGGCCTCGCGGACCGGGCCCGGCACCGGCCGGCCCAGCTCTCCGGCGGCCAGCAGCAACGCGTCGCGCTGGCCCGCGCGTTGATCACCCGGCCGGACGTGCTGTTCGGCGACGAACCGACCGGCGCCCTGGACACCCGCACCGGCCGCGAGGTGCTCGGCCTGCTGCGCGGCATGGTCGACCGCGAGGGCCAGACCGTCGTCATGGTCACGCACGACCCGGTGGCCGCCGCGTACGCCGACCGTGTCGTCTTCCTCGTCGACGGCCGTGTCAGCGGCGCGTTGACGGACGCGGGCGCCGAGGCCATCGCCGCCCGTATGACCCGCCTGGAGGCCGTGCCGTGCTGAACGTCACCCTGCACACCCTGCGCGCCCGCTGGGCCACCTTCACCGGCAGCTTCGTCGCGCTCTGTCTGGGCGTGGCCCTGCTCACCGTGATGGGCCTGGCCCTGGCCTCGACGCTCACCGCCCCCGAGCGTGCCCCCGAACGCTTCGCCGCCGCGCCGGTCGTGGTCAAGGGGCAGGACACCCTGCGCGTGCCGACCCCGGCCGGCGTGCGCGCGTCCCGGCTCGCGCACCCGCGTCCCGTACCGGCCGCGACCGTCGCACGGCTGCGGACGCTGGGTCCGGTCGTCGAGGACCGCTCGTTCCCCGTCCGGGCACCCGGCGCTCCCGCCGGCCTGGTGGGCCACCCCTGGTCCACCGCCGCGTTCGCCCCCTACGACCTCGCCACCGGCCGGGCCCCCCGCACCGCCGGCGAGGTCGCCGTCACCGGCGACTGGGCCCGCCCGGGCCATCGGATCCACACCGACGCGGGCACCGTACGCGTCGTGGGCACGCTGACCCCGCGCGGCTTCGAGAACGCCGTGTTCTTCACCGACAGCCGCGCCGCACAACTGCACCCGCCGACCGACCAGGTGGCCGTGACGGCCGACCCGGCGTCCGTACGCGCGGCGGTGGGCGACACCGCCCGGGTGCTCACCGGCACGGCACGCCGCCTCGCCGACGCCGACCCGGACCGGGACCGCGAGGCGCTCACCGCGATGAATGCCCTGTTCGGCACCGCCGGCGGCGTCACCGCCTTCGTGTCCGTGTTCGTCGTGGCGTCGACCTTCGCCTTCGCGGTCGCCCAGCGCCGCCGGGAGTTCGCCCTGCTGCGCACCGCCGGGGCCAGTCCCGCGCAGCTGCGCCGGGCCGTCCTCGCCGAGGCCCTCACCGTCGGCGTGCTCGCCTCGGTGGCCGGCTGCGTGCTGGGCTCCTACGGGGCGCCGCTGCTGGCGGCCCGGGTGGTCGAAGAGCGCCTCGCTCCCGTCTGGTTCACCATCGGCGAGCACACCTGGCCCTACCACGCGGCCTTCTGGACGGGCCTGCTCGTCGCCCTGTGCGGAGCGGCCGCGGCCTCCTGGCGGGCCGGCCGCACGGCCCCCGCCGAGGCGCTGCGCGAGGCCGCCGCCGACAGCGGGCCGCTCACCCGGGGACGCCTGCTCTGCGGCACGGCCCTCCTGCTCAACGCCGCCGTGACCCTGGCCCTGTCCCTCACCGGCGACCCGGGCGACCTGCTCCACCGCAAGACCTACATCAGCCGCCCCATGCTGCTGATCACGGCGGCCGCCCTGCTCGCGCCCCTCGTCCTGCGTCCCCTCACCCGCCTGCTGACCTGCCTGCCCTCGGCCCTGGCCACCCTGGTCCGCGAGAACACCGCCACCGCGGTCCGCCGCACCGCCGCCCTCGCGGCCCCCGTCCTGGTCACGGTCGCGCTCGCCGGCTCCCTCCTGGGCGCCACCGCCACCCTGAACCAGGCGCGGTCCACCGAGACGAGGGAACGCACCACCGCCGCCTTCGTCGTCACCCCCGCCACCGGACAGGGCTTCGACGCCGCCACCCTCGAAAGGCTGCGGGCCGTGCCGGGCGCACGGATCTCACCGACCGCGCCGACGGCCGTGCACGTACTGGAGGACGGGGTGGCCCTGATCCGCTCCGAGGCCCGCGCCGCCACCCCCCGCGACCTGGCGGCCACCACCCGCCTGCCACTCCGCGCCGGCAAGGCCGGCGACCTCGACGACGACTCGATCATCGTCAACGAGGAGTGGCAACGGCACCGGGTGGGCGACCACGTCCGGGTCTGGCTGGGCGACGGCACCCCGCGCACCCTCCGCATCGCCGCGGTGATGCCCACCGGCACGGGCGGCAACGGCGCCTACGTCACCCCGCGCAACGCCCCGGGCGCCACGGTCGACCGCGTGGACGTGACCCCGCAGCACGGCACCGCACCCGCCGCCGTGGCCACCGCCCTGCGCGAGGCGGCCGGCCCGTCGGGCGCCCGGGTCCACACCCGGGAGGCATGGCTGCGCGCCACCCAGCCGGACACCCACCGCACCACACGCCTCGGTGTCCTCCTGGTGCTCGGCATCGCCCTGCTCTACACGGGCATCTCCGTGGCCAACACCACGGTCATGGCGGCCTCCGACCGATCCCGTGACCTGGCCGTGCTGCGGCTGGCCGGCGCCACCCGCCGGCAGGTGCTGCTGCTGACCGCGGCCGAGGCCCTGACGGCCGTCACGGCCGGTGCGCTGCTCGGCCTGCTCGTCACCGGCGTCAACCTGGCCGGCATGGGGGCAGCCCTCGCCCTGCTGTCGGTGCCGCCCACCGTCACCCTCCCGTGGCAGGCCCTCGGCGCGACGGCCGCCGCCTGCGCCCTGCTCGCCGTGGTCTGCGCGACGGTCCCCACCGCCCTCGCCCTGCGCCGCCGCCCGGCGCACCTGGCGGGCCTGCGCGCATAGGGGACCGGCCGGTCCGCGCCCCGCCCGGCGGCTCCAGGGGGCGGGACGCGCACAGCGGCCCGGCCCCGGCAGCTCGATCTCGTCATGAGACCGACAGGGCGCCCGCCTTCTACAGTGAACCCATGCGACGGACCTCGTTCGGCACCTGGCCCTGCTCGATCGCCCGCACCGCCGACATCCTCGGCGACGCCTGGACCCTCCTGGTCCTGCGCGAGGTCTTCTACGGCGAATCCCGCTTCGACGGCTTCATCACCACCCTGGGCATCGCCCGCAACACCCTCACCGACCGGCTGCGGCGCCTGGAGGCCGAGGGCCTGCTGTACCGGCGCGCCTACCAGAGCGACCCGGTCCGTCACGAGTACCTGCCCACGGACAAGGGCCGCGACTTCTTCGGCGTGCTCGCCGCGATCAACGCCTGGGGCGACCGCTGGCTGGCCGGCGACGCGGGCGCCCCCGTGGTCCTGCACCACCGGCCCTGCGGCCACGACACCGAGGCCCGGGTCGTCTGCTCCGCCTGCGGCGAGGACCTGCACCAGCGGGACATGAGCGCCCGCACCGGCCCCGGCTACCCGCCCCGTCTCCTCGACGACCCGCTCGTCCGGGAGCGCTTCGCCCCGGGACGAACGCTGGGAGACGGCCCGGCCGACCGGGCCTGAGAGCTTCCTCACACGGCACGGGACCCGGGCCCGGCCCGAGACGGCCGTCACATCCGGACATACGAAGAACGGGCGGCATCTGATCGATGCCGCCCGTTCCGACGGTGCGCGAGGGGGGAGTTGAACCCCCACGCCCTTGCGGGCACTGGAACCTGAATCCAGCGCGTCTGCCTATTCCGCCACCCGCGCATTGGGTGTGTCCTGGGCGTCTGCCCCGTTGGGGCGGGCGCCTTCCGACACCCAGAACATTAGCACGCTGGAAGGGGTGGGTTCACATCCCTTATCCCCGCAGGCAGACCCCCCTGCCGAACCGTCGATGCCCCTGCCACGTATCAACCCGTACCGGTTCACGTATCAACCTCGTACCGGTACCCGCCGTCTCCGCAGGAGGGGGCGGGGTCCACAGCCGGGTGCGGGACACTGGTCTTCAGCCGCCTCTACGATCCTTGTCAGGCATACCGGAGGCGGATACGCGCAGCAGTACCACCGGAGGAGTTCGAAGGCGAGCTCCACAGGGAACGTCGTCATGCGTCGACACCCGTCGGCGGGGCTGACAGGGGGAACCAGCCGATCGAGCGGCGCGTGGATACGATCAGTAAGCAGTACCAGCCAAGCGGTCCGCCGGGCAGTACACAGGACGGCAACGACGGAGGAGGTGCCCCATGGGAGTCCTGAAGAAGTTCGAGCAGCGTCTCGAAGGTCTGGTCAACGGCACCTTCGCCAAGGTGTTCAAGTCCGAGGTCCAGCCCGTGGAGATCGCGGGAGCTCTCCAGCGTGAGTGCGACAACAACGCCACCATCTGGAACCGCGACCGCACGGTCGTACCCAACGACTTCATCGTCGAACTGAGCACACCCGACTTCGAGCGGCTCAGCCCCTACTCCGGCCAGCTCGGCGACGAGCTCGCCGGCATGGTGCGCGACTACGCCAAGCAGCAGCGCTACACCTTCATGGGCCCGATCAAGGTGCACCTGGAGAAGGCGGACGACCTCGACACCGGCCTGTACCGGGTACGCAGCCGTACGCTCGCCTCCTCCAGCAGCCAGCAGGGCGGCCCGGGAGGCGGCACCGCCGCACCCGCCGCCCCGCAGGGCGGACGCCCCGGCGGCTACGGCTACCCGCCGTCCGCCGCGCCCGCCGGCGCCCCGCCCATGCCGGCCGCGCCGCCGCCCGGCGGCCGCCCCGGCGGGTACGGCTACCCGCCCGCGGGAGGCGCCCAGCGGCCCCCGGCCGCCGGCGGACGCACCCGCCACTGGATCGAGATCAACGGCACACGCCACCAGATCTCCCGCGCCACGCTGGTGCTGGGCCGCAGCACCGACGCCGACGTGCGGATCGACGACCCCGGCGTCTCCCGCCGGCACTGCGAGATCCGGACCGGAACGCCCTCGACGATCCAGGATCTCGGATCCACCAACGGCATCGTGGTGGACGGGCAGCACACCACCCGCGCTACGCTCCGCGACGGCTCGCGGATCGTCGTGGGCAGCACCACCATCATTTACCGGCAAGCCGAAGGGTGAAGCGGGGGCAATGTCAGAGCTGACCCTCACGGTCATGCGGCTGGGTTTCCTGGCCGTACTGTGGCTGTTCGTGATCGTGGCCGTGCAGGTCATCCGCAGCGACCTGTTCGGTACGCGCGTCACCCAGCGCGGATCGCGCCGCGAGGCCGGCCGGCAGCAGCAGGCCGCCGCCCGCCAGGCGCCGCCGCAGCAGCGCCAGCAGCCCGCCGGCGGCGGCCGGCGCGGCCGTAACGCCCCCACCAAACTGGTCGTCACCGAGGGCACCCTCACCGGCACCACGGTCGCCCTCCAGGGCCAGACCATCACCCTGGGCCGGGCACACGACTCGACGATCGTGCTGGACGACGACTACGCCTCCAGCCGCCATGCCAGGATCTACCCGGACCGCGACGGCCAGTGGATCGTCGAGGACCTCGGCTCCACCAACGGCACATACCTGGACCGGTCCCGGCTGACGACTCCCACACCGATTGCGCTGGGCGCGCCGATCCGCATCGGCAAGACCGTCATCGAGCTGCGGAAGTAGTGCTACATCATGGATAGGCGCGAGCGGAGCGAGCACGCAGTGGCGGGCCCCACCCCGGCCCCCCGCGCGCTCCCGACCGGAGGGTGGGCAGTGTGGCTCGACACGACCGGCTGTACCCGGAGCCGACAGGCGAGGTGCGCATGAGTCTGTCACTGCGCTTCGCGGCCGGATCGCACAAGGGCATGATCCGGGAGGGCAACGAGGACTCCGGATACGCCGGCCCGCGCCTGCTCGCCATCGCCGACGGCATGGGCGGCGCGGCGGCCGGCGAGGTCGCCTCCTCCGAGGCCATCTCCACCATCGTCGCCCTCGACGACGACGTCCCCGGCTCCGACATCCTCACCTCGCTCGGCACCGCCGTGCAGCGCGCCAACGACCAGCTGCGCTCCATGGTCGAGGACGACCCCCAGCTGGAAGGCATGGGGACGACCCTGACCGCCCTGCTGTGGACGGGCCAGCGCCTCGGCCTGGTCCACGTCGGCGACTCACGCGCCTACCTGCTCCGCGACGGCGTCCTCACCCAGATCACCCAGGACCACACCTGGGTGCAGCGCCTGGTCGACGAGGGCCGCATCACCGAGGAGGAGGCCACCACGCACCCGCAGCGCTCGCTGCTGATGCGCGCCCTCGGCTCGGGCGACCACGTCGAACCGGACCTGTCCATCCGCGAGGTCCGCGCCGGCGACCGCTACCTGATCTGCTCCGACGGCCTGTCCGGCGTGGTGTCCCACCAGACCCTGGAGGACACCCTCGCCAGCTACCAGGGCCCCCAGGAGACCGTCCAGAACCTGATCGAACTGGCCCTGCGCGGCGGCGGCCCGGACAACATCACCGTCATCATCGCCGACGTCCTCGACCTCGACACCGGCGACACCCTCGCCGGTCAGCTGTCCGACACCCCCGTCGTGGTCGGCGCCGTCGCCGAGAACCAGCACCAGCTGCACGACAACGGCATCATGCAGACCCCCGCGGGCCGCGCCTCCGGGCTCGGCCGGCACGGCCGCGGCGGCGGAGGCGGCGAGTTCGGCCCGCCCGGCTCCGGCGACACCACCGGCTACATCCCCGCGGACGGCTTCGACTACGGCGACGACGACTTCACCAAGCCCCGCCGCAAAAAGGGCCGCTGGCTGAAGAGATCCCTCTACGGCGCCCTCGCCCTGGCCGTCGTCGGCGGCGGCCTGTACGGCGGATACCGCTGGACACAGACGCAGTACTACATCGGCACCGAGGACCAGCACGTCGCCCTGTACCGCGGCATCAGCCAGGACCTGGCCTGGGTCTCGCTCTCGAAGGTCGAGAAGGACCACCCCGAGATCGAACTCAAGTACCTGCCGCCCTACCAGCAGAAGCAGCTCAAGGAGACCATCCCCGAGGGCGGCCTCAAGAACGCCCAGGCGAAGATCCAGGAACTGTCGGTGCAGGCCTCCGCGTGCAAGAAGGAAGCGCAGCGGCGCGAAGCCGAGAGCAAGAACAACTCCAAGACCGGCGAAGGCGAGGCCGGGGGCACCACGGGAACCACTCCCGCCTCCTTCACGTCCAAGGCCACACCGACGCCGAACCCGTCCAGCCCGTCGGGTTCACCGTCGGCCCCGGAGAAGTCCACGCCCCCGACCACGACCGCACCCACCCCCAGCCCCGGCCCCAGCCTCTCGGAGGAAGAGCAGAAGGTCGTCTCGCTGTGCGGTAAGCAGTAGCCGTGAGAGGCCCTGTCACACGATGAGCGGTACGAATACGTCGCACTCGGCGACGCACCACACGTCCACGATCGGCGCCATCGGCGCGCCGAGCCGGCGCAACACCGAGCTCGCGCTGCTGGTGTTCGCCGTCGTCATCCCGGTGTTCGCCTACGCCAACGTCGGCCTGGCACTCCACGACTCGGTCCCGCCGGGCCTGCTGAGCTACGGGCTCGGACTCGGTCTGCTCGCAGGCGTCGGGCACCTCGCCGTACGGAAGTTCGCCCCATACGCCGACCCTCTGATGCTGCCGCTGGCGACGCTTCTCAACGGGCTTGGGCTGGTCATCATCTGGCGCCTGGACCAGTCGGAGAAGCTGCAGGCGAGCAAGCAGTTCGTGGAGGCGGCTCCCCGGCAGCTGCTGTACTCCGCGATGGGCGTCGCTCTGCTGGTGGTCGTGCTGATCTTCCTCAAGGACCACCGGGTCCTGCAGCGCTACACGTACATCTCCATGGCCGGTGCGCTGCTGCTGCTGGTGCTGCCGCTCGTGCCCGGACTGGGCGCGAACATCTACGGCGCCAAGATCTGGATCAAGATCCCCGGCCTCGGCACCCTCCAGCCCGGCGAGTTCGCGAAGATCGCCCTCGCGGTGTTCTTCGCCGGCTACCTCATGGTCAAGAGGGACGCCTTGGCCCTGGCCAGCCGCCGCTTCATGGGCCTGTACCTGCCGCGCGGCCGTGACCTGGGCCCCATCCTCGTGGTCTGGGTCATCTCGATCCTCATCCTGGTCTTCGAGACCGACCTCGGTACGTCCCTGCTGTTCTTCGGGATGTTCGTCATCATGCTGTACGTCGCCACCGAGCGGACCAGCTGGATCGTCTTCGGTCTGCTGATGTCCGCGGTCGGCGCCGTCGGCGTGGCGAGCTTCGAGCCGCACATCCAGACGCGTGTGCAGGCCTGGCTGGACCCGATGCGCGAGTTCGAGCTGAGCCGGGCGGGCGAACTGGGCCACACTGAACAGGCCATGCAGGCGCTGTGGGCCTTCGGCTCCGGCGGCACCCTCGGCACCGGCCTCGGACAGGGCAACTCCGACCTCATCGGCTTCGCCGCCAACTCCGACTTCATCCTCGCCACCTTCGGCGAGGAACTGGGCCTGGCCGGCGTCATGGCGATCATGCTGCTCTACGGCCTGATCGTCGAGCGCGGTGTGCGCACCGCCCTCGCCGCCCGCGACCCCTTCGGCAAGCTCCTGGCCATCGGCCTGTCCGGCGCCTTCGCCCTCCAGGTGTTCGTCGTCGCCGGCGGTGTGATGGGCCTCATCCCGCTGACCGGCATGACGCTGCCGTTCGTGGCGTACGGCGGTTCCTCCGTGATCGCCAACTGGGCACTGATCGGCGTCCTGTTGCGCATCAGCGACACCGCCCGCCGACCGGCCCCCGCCCCCGCCGCCAACCCCGACGCCGAGATGACCCAGGTGGTCCGCCCGTCATGAACAAGCCCCTGCGCCGGATCGCGATCTTCTGCGGCCTGCTCGTTCTGGCACTGCTGATCCGCGACAACTGGATCCAGTACGTCCAGGCCGACGAGCTGCGCACCAACAAGAACAACCGCCGCGTCACCATCGAGCGCTACGCCTCCCCCCGCGGCAACATCATCGTCGGCGGAAAGGCCATCACCGGCTCCGCCGAGTCCTCCGGCAGCGACTTCAAGTTCAAGCGCACCTACAAGGACGGCCCCATGTGGGCGCCGGTCACCGGCTACGCCTCCCAGGCCTTCGGCGCCACCCAGCTGGAGAACCTCGAGGACGGCATCCTCACCGGCAACGACGACCGGCTGTTCTTCCGCAACACCCTCGACATGCTCACCGGCAAGAAGCAGCAGGGCGGCAACGTCGTCACCACCCTGAACGCCGCCGCCCAGAAGGCCGCGTACAACGGCCTCCAGAAGCAGGGCGGCAAGGGCGCCGTCGTCGCCCTGGAGCCGTCGACGGGCAAGATCCTCGCCCTGGCCTCCTACCCGTCCTACGACCCGTCGTCCTTCGCCGGCAACTCCACGACCACGGACAGCAAGGCCTGGCAGAAGCTGCAGAAGAAGAACAACCCCGACGACCCGATGCTCAACCGGGCACTGCGCGAGACCTACCCGCCCGGCTCCACCTTCAAGGTCGTCACCGCCGCCGCGGCGCTGGAGGACGGCAAGTACAAGACCGCCGACGGCAAGACGGACTCGCCGGACCCCTGGGTCATGACGGGCACCAACACCAAGCTGCCCAACGAGGGCAACATCCCCTGCGAGAACGCCTCGCTGCGAGTCGCCCTCCAGTACTCCTGCAACACCGTCTTCGGCAAGATCGGCGCCGACCTCGGCAACGACAAGATGCTGGACATGGCCAAGAAGTTCGGCTTCGGCGAGGAACAGTTCACGCCGGTCCGCGCCAACGCCTCGGTCTTCTCCGACGACATGAACCCCTCACAGACCGCCCTGTCCTCCATCGGCCAGTTCAACACCGCCGCGACCCCGCTGCAGATGGCCATGGTCGCCTCCGCCGTCGCCAACGACGGCACGCTGATGAAGCCGTACATGGTCGACGAACTCCAGTCGCCCGGCCTCGACCCGATCACCAAGACCGACCCCGAGGAACTGAGCCAGCCACTGTCGCCGGAGAACGCCCAGATCCTCCAGTCGATGATGGAGACGGTCGTCGAAAAGGGCACCGGCTCGAACGCCAAGATCCCCAACGTCACCGTGGGCGGCAAGACCGGTACCGCCCAGCACGGCGTCGACAACAGCGAGAACCCCTACGCGTGGTTCATCTCCTACGCCAAGGGCGAGGACGGCAGCTCGCCGGTCGCCGTGGCCGTCGTCGTCGAGGACGACAACGCCGTCCGTGACGACATCTCCGGCGGCGGCCTCGCGGCCCCGATCGCGAGGAACGTGATGGAGGCGGTCATCGACAGCAAGAAGTGACCCCGCTCACGCCTGCTTCACATCGGTGCACGTTGCGATACCGGTCCTGTATCGGCTGACGGGCTTGGCCAGGTCACACAAAGCGAGCCGGGTACGGTAGGCCCGGACGGCAGCCTCCGACCGTACAAGCGTGCCGGTCGGGACCGACGGAGAGGGCTGGTAGGTAGCTATGGAAGAGCCGCGTCGCCTCGGCGGCCGGTACGAACTGGGCCAGGTGCTCGGGCGTGGTGGCATGGCGGAGGTCTACCTCGCGCATGACACCCGCCTCGGCCGCACCGTGGCGGTGAAGACGCTGCGCGCGGATCTCGCGCGTGACCCTTCCTTCCAGGCCCGGTTCCGCCGGGAGGCCCAGTCGGCCGCCTCGCTCAACCATCCCGCGATCGTCGCGGTCTACGACACGGGCGAGGACTACATCGACAACGTGTCGATCCCGTACATCGTCATGGAGTACGTGGACGGCTCGACCCTGCGTGAACTGCTGCACTCCGGCCGCAAGCTGCTGCCGGAGCGCGCCATGGAGATGACCATCGGCATCCTCCAGGCCCTGGAGTACTCCCACCGCGCCGGCATCGTCCACCGCGACATCAAGCCGGCCAACGTCATGCTCACCCGCAACGGCCAGGTCAAGGTCATGGACTTCGGCATCGCCCGCGCCATGGGCGACTCCGGCATGACGATGACACAGACCTCCGCGGTCATCGGCACCGCCCAGTACCTCTCGCCCGAGCAGGCCAAGGGCGAACAGGTCGACGCCCGCTCCGACCTGTACTCCACCGGCTGTCTGCTCTACGAACTGCTGACCGTCCGTCCGCCCTTCGTCGGCGACTCCCCGGTGGCCGTCGCCTACCAGCACGTCCGCGAGGAACCGCAGTCCCCGAGCGTCTTCGACCCCGAGATCACGCCCGAGATGGACGCGATCGTACTGAAGGCCCTCGTCAAGGACCCCGACTACCGCTACCAGTCGGCCGACGAGATGCGCGCCGACATCGAAGCCTGCCTCGACGGCCAGCCGGTCGCCGCCACGGCCGCAATGGGCTCCGCGGGCTACGGCGGCTACCCCGACGACCAGCCGACGACCGCCCTGCGCGCCGACTCCGGCGCGGGCGCCACGTCCATGCTGCCCCCCATGAACCCGGACGACGGCGGCTACGGCTACGACGACCGCCCCGACCGGCGCCGCGGCCAGCAGCGCAAGTCCAACACCTCCACGATCCTGCTGGTCGTGGCCGGCATCCTGGTCCTGGTCGGAGCGATCCTGATCGGCCGGTGGGCATTCAGCGGCGACGGCGTGAACAACGACACCGTCCCGGCACCCAACTTCATCGGCGAATCGAAGAAGGGCGCCCAACAGCTGGCGACCAACTCCGACCTCAAACTGAGCTTCTCCAACAAGCCCTGCGAAAACCAGACCAAGGGCAAGATCTGCGACCAGGACCCGAAGGCCGGGGTGCAGGTCAACAAGGGCGACACCATCTCCCTGGTCGTATCGACCGGAGCGCCGAAGGTAGCGGTACCGAGCGTCGTCGGCGACAGCCTGAACGACGCCAAGGCAACGCTGGAGGGCGACAAGTACCAGTTCGAGGTCGAGACGAAGACGAAGGAGTCCTCGGAGGACCCTGGCACCGTCCTCGCGCAGAACCCGGAATTGGGCGAGGAGGTGGAGAAGGGCTCCACCATCACCCTCACCATCGCCAAGGAGGCGGAGAAGTCCACCGTCCCGGACGTCCTCGGCCAGAGCTGTGACGCCGCCAAGCAGCAGATGCAGGCCAGCGACCTGGTCGGCAACTGCACCGAGGTGGAGACCGACGACGACAACCAGGTCGGCAAGGTCATCCAGACCACCCCGCAGGCCGGCACGTCGGTCGACCCGAACTCCTCGGTCAACATCCAGATCGGCAAGAAGAAGCAGCAGCAGAAGGTCAAGGTCCCGCAGGTCGTCGGCCAGACGGTCGGCCAGGCCAAGCAGACCCTCGCCCAGGCCGGCTTCACCAACATCCAGTTCGCGGGCGGCAGCGACCAGAGCGACAACGCCCTCGTCGCCGGCCAGAACCCGGGACCGAACCAGGAGGTCGACGACCCGGCAGGGACGACGATCACCCTCCAGACGGTCGGCATCGGGGGGAACAACGGCGGCAACGACAACGGCGGGGGCGGCAACGGCGGCATCTTCGGCGGCCTCAACGGCAGCGACTAAGAAGACCTGACCCCACACCCACCACACCGACACACCTCAGAGCCCCCGGCCCCACAAAGGCCGGGGGCTCTGCCGTACCCGGCCGACGACAGACCCGCAAGAGCGTGCGTCCGTCGATCGTGTCTTCATATGTCCCGACTCGTTCACCGAAGGGGGGTGGGGATCGGAATCCCGCTCCGGCCACACGAGCCGAAGGGCAGAACGTGATCAACGAAACGGCCTTGCTGGAATCACCGACCCTGCGCGGCAGCGTGCTCGCCCGCACCGAGGTACTCGACCGGGTCAAGGCACTGTCGCTCCTGCCGGACGGGACGCATGTGACGACCGCGATGGTGGCGTCGTACTTCGACGTCGGTCTCGAAGCCATCAAGTCGCTCATCAAGGACCACCGGACCGAGCTGGAGGCCAGCGGCTACCGACTCCTGACCGGCGAAGAACTGAGGTCCTTCAAGAACCTCTGTGGAATCCAGTCCCGCACCCGCTCCCTGGCCCTCTTCCCCCGGCGCGCCGTCCTCAACATCGCCATGCTGCTCCGGGACAGCGACGTCGCACGTCAGGTGCGTGTGTATCTCCTCGACACGGAGTACCTGGCCCGCACACAGCCTGTGGACAACCCCACTCCACTGGACGCCGCCGCTCTCGACGCCCGCATCGACCAGCGCATCACCCACGTCCTGGGGACAACCGTCGTCCCCCTGTTCAACGCCCTGATCGCCACATCGAGCGAACACCGACGAGAGCTCATCGCCCTCCGGACAGGCGTCCAGCGCATCGAGAAGCGGCTCCGCCAGCACCACGCCCGGCTGCAGCGGCTGGAAGCCCCCCGGCAGGACCGCCCCCTCGCCGGAGTCATGGCCGCCATGGACGCCATGAACGGGCGCGAGTTCGAAGAACACGTCGCCCAGCTGCTCCGCCGCGACGGCTGCACCGACGTCGTCGTGCAAGGCGGCGGAAGGGACCGGGGCATCGACATCACCGCGTTCACGGCCGACGGGCGGCGCATCGTCGTCCAATGCAAGAGGTTCGCGCCCCACATCTCCATCACCAGCCCCGAAGTCCAGAAGTTCCTCGGCGCCGCCAAGGTCCTGCACCACTCCGACATCGCCCTGTTCGTGGCGACGTGCCCCTTCACCCGCGACGCCCTCAACATCGCGGCCGAGAGCGGCATCACCGCCGTCCACCGCGGGCTGGTCGAGGAATGGAGCGCCGGGGCGGCCCTGGGCGTCCTGCAATAGCGGCCACCGGCAACCGAAAGGCCCGAAGTCGCAAGAGATAGTTGCGGCTTCGGGCCTCACTCATGCTAGCGGCCCACCCCTCACAGAGAAGGCGGTCAGCGCAGTTCCTTCGGCGGTGTCCGGTCCGCGTCCACCTTCTCCACGCGCTCCAGCTCACCCCACACCACGTACCGGTACGTGCTCGTGTACACCGGCGTGCAGGTCGTCAGCGTGATGTAGCGGCCCGGCTTCTTGCGGCCCGACTCCTTCGGGACCTTGGAAAGGACCTCGACGTTGAACTTCGACGTCTCGGGAAGGATGCCGTAGACCTTGTAGACGTACCACTTGTCCTTCGTCTCGAAGACGATCGGGTCACCCTTGTCGATCTTGTCGATGTTGTGGAACTTCGCACCGTGACCGTCCCGGTGAGCGGCGAGGGAGAAGTTCCCGTTCTTCCCCGACATCGGCAGCGTCGCCTTGACCGGGTCCGTGTAGTACCCGGCCACACCGTCGTTCAGGATCTTGTTCGACGTCCCCTTCTCGACCAGGACCTCGTCGTTCCGCATCGACGGCACATGCAGGAAACCGATGCCGTTCTTGGTGTCCAGCGCACCCGGACCACCCCGGCCGTGCGCCCAGCCCTCACGGACCTTGTCCGCCTGCCGGCCCGCCGCACGGTCGGCGACCACGTTCGTCCACCACAGCGAATAGACGACGAACAGACCGAGGACCAAGCCCGCGGTGATGAGGAGTTCCCCGAAGAAGCTGACCGCCATCGCGACCGGCCCGACACGGCGCCGTGCCGCGGACGGCCGGGACCCCCTGCCGGTGTGCTCTTCGTGATCCGTGTCGGTGGTCGCTGCCACTGGTCATCTGCCCTTAACTGACGAGCGCATCCGGCTTGCCCTTGCTGCGCGGCCGTTCCTCGACCATCTTGCCCCAGACGATCATCCGGTACTTACTGGTGAACTCCGGCGTGCACGTGGTCAGCGTGATGTAACGGCCCGGCTTGGTGAACCCCGACCCCCTGGGCACCGGATTCAGCACGCTCGTGTTGCTCGGCGACGTCACCGGCAGGATCGACGCCATCTTGTAGACGAAGTACTCGTCCTGCGTCTCCACGACGATCGGATCACCCGGAGCGAGCTTGTTGATGTACCGGAACGGCTCTCCATGGGTGTTGCGATGCCCCGCCAGCCCGAAGTTGCCACTCTTGTCACCGGGCATCGCCGTCTTCAGCGCACCCTCGGCATAATGGCCGACCATGCCCCGGTCCAGCACACCCTTGCTGCTGGTCCCCTCGGCGATCGGGACCACCACATCCAGCTTCGGAATGTGCAGGATGGCGAAACCCTGCCCCGGTTCGAAAGCCCCCGGATTCCGCCTGCCGCTCGCCCAGTCGTTCTGGAGGCTGCTCGCCTCCTTGCCGGCCTGGGCGTGCGCCCGCACGTTCGTCCACCACAACTGATAGGTGACGAACAGCAGCATCAGCACGCCCGTGGTGATGAACACCTCGCCTATGGCCCGGCTCGCGACGACCGCCACCCCCGGCTTGCGCGCCCGCGCCCGCCGCCGCGCCTCCACGCGCGAGAGCGGCGCCCCTCCCCGGCCCCCACCGCCGGAGCGGGAAGAAGAGGCGTCCGACATCTCCGACCCTCCGCCATGGCGCCCATGACGGCGCTTGGCGGCCTTTCTGCGGGCCGCACGCCCACCCGGGGCGGGCCCGCCCCGCCGGGCGGCAGAGGACGCCGCAGAGCCCGTCGTGGACGCACCGGCCTCCAGCGGGGGATCCGGCATCCGCAGTGCCACCGTCTCCTCGTCGGCGGGCGGCAGATACGTCTCGTCCGGCACGGATTCGTACGACGCGTACGGCTGCTGCTGCGGCTGCGAGTGCGGGGTCACCCCGTACGAATCCCCGCCCGACCACTCCTCGAACGCACCCCGCGCCCCGTACGACTGCTGCCCGTACGAGGTGTCGGACTCGCGCTCGGGGCGCAGCGCGGTCACGCCGTGGCCCTGCCCACCACCGGGGCGAGCCCGGCCGACCTCGCCACAGCACCCTGATCGCCGCACTCCACCAGCCAGTTGGCCAGCATCCGGTGCCCGTGCTCGGTCAGCACCGACTCGGGATGGAACTGCACGCCCTCGACCGGAAGTTCGCGGTGCCTCAGACCCATCACGATGCCGTCGTGCGTGCGGGCCGTGACCTCCAGCTCGTCCGGGACCGTCGCCGGCTCGGCGGCCAGGGAGTGATAACGCGTCGCCGTGAACGGCGAAGGCAGCCCCGCGAAGACACCGCCCCCGCCATGCTCGACCAGCGAGGTCTTGCCGTGCAGCAGCTCCGGCGCCCGATCCACCACACCGCCGTACGCCACCTGCATCGACTGCATGCCGAGGCAGACACCGAAGACCGGCACGCCGGTGCCCGCACAGTGGCGGACCATGTCCACACACACCCCGGCCTGCTCCGGCGTACCCGGCCCGGGAGAGAGCAGCACCCCGTCGAAACCGTCCTGGGCATGCGCCGTCGACACCTCGTCATTGCGCAGGACCTCGCACTCGGCGCCCAGCTGGTACAGGTACTGAACCAGGTTGAAGACGAAGCTGTCGTAGTTGTCGACGACGAGAATGCGCGCGCTCACTGGTTGTCCACCGTCACATCGTTGAAGGGCAGCAGCGGTTCCGCCCACGGGAAGACGTACTGGAAGAGCACGTAGACCACGGCCACGACCAGGACGAGTGAGATCACTGCCTTCACCCATGCGTTCCCCGGCAGATGCCGCCAGATCCAGCCGTACATGCCGTCCCTTCCGTCGTACCACGGCACCAGACCCACGCCGTACAGCCACCAGACTAACGGCGCAGCGCCTCTGGTTTCCCGGCCTCCACGGGCCGGGTGGAGTCCAGGTGCGCCCAGACGATCAGCCGATGACTGTGTCCCCATTCCGGTTCACACGTGGTCAGCGTCAGGTACCGGCCCGCACGCGTGTACCCGGATGTACGTGGGACAGGGTCGATCACCTCGATGTCCGAGGGCACTGTTTTGTACGGGCCTTTGTCGATCCGATACGTGAACCAGGTCGTGCCGTCCGTCAGCACCACCGCGTCACCCCGCCTGAGCTCGGGAAAGTCCTTGAAGGGGTCGCCGTAGGTACGGCGGTGGCCGGCGACCGCGAAGTTCCCCCTCTGCCCGAGCTGAGCGGTCCCCGCGTAATGCCCCAGCCCCTTCTTCAAGGTGCCGGTGGCGGTGCCCTCCAGCACCGGCTTGTTCCACGTGAAACCGAGCCGCGGGATGTACATGATCGCGAAAGGCCTGCCCTTGGCGTAGGGCGCGGGCTTCACCGGCCCCACCGGGGAGGCACCGGCCGGCGGACGGGGCTTCGACCACTCCCTGCGGAGCAGCTCGATCTGGTCGTCCATGACGCCGTCGGCCCGCACACCGGTCCAGAACAGCACGTACACCACGAACAACACGATCACACTGCCCACGGTGACGCACAGTTCGCTGACGGTCCTGACGATCACGCGCACCGGCAGCTCCCCCGGCCTGGCCGCTACTCCACGGGCTTCGCGTAGTGCAGATCCACTGTGCCCGAGTAGCCCGGCAGAGTCACCGGGCCGTTCTCCTCGACTTTCCAGCCGAGCCCGTAGACGTTGACGTAGACCATGTAGTTCTGGATCGCCGCAGAGGCCGCGAGCGCGTTCTTCAGCCGCTCCGGATCACCGACCGCCGTGATCTTGTACGGCGGCGAGTACACACGCCCCTGAAGGATCAGCGTGTTTCCCACACAGCGCACCGCGCTGGTCGAGATCAGCCGCTGGTCCATGACCTTGATGCCCTTGGCCCCGCCCTGCCACAGCGCGTTCACCACCGCCTGGAGGTCCTGCTGGTGGATGACCAGGTAGTCCGGCTGCGGCTCGGGGTAGCCCGGCAGCTTCGCGGTCGCGTCCGGCGGAGCGTCGTTCAGCGTCACCGTGAGCGACTCGCCCTTGAGCTTCTGGGTGCCCGCCCGCTTCTCCAGCGCACTCAGCTTGTCGTCCTCCGCCTTGGTACTGCCGTCGTCCCGCTCGGCGAGGGCCTCTATCTCCTGGCGCAGGGTGCCGTTGGTCTCGTCCAGCTGCCCGTTCTCACGGCTGCGCTCGTGGATGAGGTCCGACAGCTTCAGCAGCGAGGTGTCCGTACGGATGTTGGTGCCCTTGGCGGTGTTGAAGCTGGTGAAGAAGATCAGCCCCGCGAGAGCGAACACGGCCGCCGTGAGGATGCGCACGGGCCGGAAACGGCGCGCGCGCTCAGGGGTGGATCCCGTCCCGGGGGAGTCGGCAGAATTGCTCAACGTACCCTTATCTCCTTCGGCGCGGCGGAAGCACTACGCTAACGGACGCCCGGGGGAGCAATCGGAGTCCCCTTACGCTGCCCCGAGACCGACCCAGTTACCTGCGCGGCCACGCAGCGCATCGACAGGAGAGACCCTCGTGCCGAAGTCACGTATCCGCAAGAAGGCCGACTACACGCCGCCGCCTGCCAAGCAGACGACAGCGATCAAGCTGACCAACCGTGCCTGGGTCGCGCCCGTCATGCTGGCCATGTTCCTCATCGGCCTGGCCTGGATCGTCGTCTTCTACGTCACCGACGGATCGCTGCCCATCGACTCGCTGGGCAACTGGAACATCGTCGTGGGATTCGGTTTCATCGCCGCCGGATTCGGTGTCTCGACCCAGTGGAAGTAGCGGTCACCGGACGGTGAACGCAGCTCTGCCCACGGGTGTTCGCTGAGTTATCCACAGCGGTTTTCCACATGGGGATAATGAAGACGATCTGTGGATAACCCGTTGGACGTTGACGCCGGTATGACGGAAGTACCGGCACTCGAAAACCTGTTCGCCCCCTGTCTGACCTGCGGAAAAGCAGGTCGGTGACAGGGGGCACATGTGTTCCCGCACCGTATGCACAAGATCCGACACCCGCTGTGGACAACGCCTGGTCAGACGAGCTGCGCCGTCCTCAGTACGGTCATGAGCACGACGACGCCGAGGACCAGCGCGCAGGTGCCGTACTGGACCAGTGCGCGGCGCTCGCGCGGGGCGTGGACCATGGCGTATCCGACGACGACTCCGGCGACCAGACCGCCGATGTGGGCCTGCCAGGAGATGTTGAAGCCGGGGCTGAAGGTGAAGATCAGGTTGATCACCAGCAGCGCGATGATCGGCCGCATGTCGTAGTTGAGCCGGCGCAGCAGCACGGCTGTCGCGCCGAAGAGGCCGAAGATCGCGCCGGAGGCGCCCAGGGTCGCCGTGGTCGGGGAGGCCAGCAGGTAGGCCAGGGCGCTGCCGGCGAGGCCGGAGATGAAGTAGAGGGCGAGGTAGCGGGCGCGGCCGAGGGCTTCTTCCAGGGGGCCGCCGAGCCACCAGAGGCTGAGCATGTTGAACGCGATGTGCCACACCTCTTGGTGCGTGAACATCGAGGTGATCATGCGGTACCACTCGCCTCCGGCCACGCCCTGGGTGGGTGTGAAGGGGGCGGGGGGCCAGGCGCCGAGGAGGACGATGTCGTTCAGCAGCGACTGGTGGATCTGGACGGCGATGAAGACGGCCAGGTTGATACCGATGAGGATCTTGGTCAGCAGCCGGGGGTCGGCGGCGACGGAGCCGCCCGCGATGGTCCGGGGCATGGCGGCGGAGGGCGAGTGGCCGGTTCCGGAGCCGGTGCGGACGCATTCGGGGCACTGGAAGCCGACGGAGGCGTTGACCATGCATTCGGGGCAGATGGGGCGCTCGCAGCGGGTGCAGCGGATGCCCGTTTCGCGGTCCGGGTGGCGGTAGCACATGGGGACGCTGTGGGCGTCCTGCGGGCTGCCCGCAGCCTGGTCGTCCATGGTCTCCCCTAGGTCGTGTGAGAAAAGCCCGCCCCGCTCATCCTTACGGATGAGCGGGGCGATTGGTTCCCTGCGGGCACCTGTGCGTGGCGGCCTGTGGGGCCGTCCCGGGGTTTCCCGCGGAGGCGGTCGCGTTCAGCGGGTCTCGATGACGACCGACTCGATGATCACGTCGTTGAGCGGGCGGTCGGTGCGCGGGTTGGTCTGGGTGGTGGCGATGGTGTCCACGATCTTCTGGCTGGCCGCGTCGGTGACCTCGCCGAAGATGGTGTGCTTGCGGTTCAGCCACGCCGTCGGGGAGACGGTGATGAAGAACTGCGAGCCGTTGGTGCCGGGGCCGGCGTTGGCCATGGCGAGCAGGTAGGGCTTGTCGAAGCGCAGGTCCGGGTGGAACTCGTCCTCGAACTGGTAGCCGGGGCCGCCGGTGCCGTTGCCCAGCGGGTCACCGCCCTGGATCATGAAGCCACTGATCACCCGGTGGAAGACCGTGCCGTCGTAGAGCTTGTCGGTGGACTTCTGGCCCGTCTCGGGGTGGGTCCACTCTCGCTCGCCCTGGGCGAGCTCGACGAAGTTCTTGACCGTCTTGGGCGCGTGGTTCGGCAGGAGCCGGACTTCGATGTCGCCGTGATTGGTCTTCAGGGTGGCGTAGAGCTGCTCGGCCACGATCTGCCTTCCGTTGTCTTTCCGTGACTCCCCGATCCTCGCACGGACGGGCCTTCGCGTCGCCCGGCCTCGTGGCAGCGGGGGGAAACCCTCGACGGGTGTACGCAAAAACCAGTCGAGTAGTCCCGGGGCGGGGGCGCTCGGCGGCGATCCGTGGCATTGTCGTCGACAAGCTCCTGTTGTCCCTTATTCATCCGCTATTGCACGTGATCGGCGTTTGGATGCCGGTTCCCGTGACCCGGATGCCCTTCCGCGCATGCCTGGTCGTGTGCCGGGAGGCATGATCCGTAAAAGGGTGGAAAGTCGAAATACCGTACGCCACCGAGGAGGAGGAACCCGTGACCCGCATCGACAGCGTGCGCGCCGCGACTGGTTCGGCGAAGGACAGCGTGCTGCACGCCGCGGAAGTGGTGGCGCCCTACGCCGACACGGCCAAGGACAGGGCCGCGCACTACGCACACGAGGCACGCGTACGGCTAGCGCCCAAGGTGACGCAGGCCGCAGGGCAGGCGCGCGTCCAGTACGGCACGCATGTGCAGCCGTATCTGGAGCAGGCCCGCACGCATGTGCCGCCGAAGGTCGACCAGGCCGCCCAGGAGGCTGCCGAGCGCACCCGCAGGGCCGCTCGCCAGGCAGCGGAGTACTCGCGTCCGAGGATCGAGCAGGCAGTGGCTGCGGCCGTGCCTGTCACGACCGAGGCCGCGGCCCGGAGTGTGGCCGCGTTGTCCGCGTTGCGTGGACAGGTCACGCCCAAGGAGATCCAGAAGTTGGTCCGCAAGCATGAGCGGCGGGCCCGGGCCGGTAAGGCCATGAAGACGCTGGTGATCCTGGGCGCGGTCGCCGGGGGTGCTTTCGCCGCGTGGAAGTGGTGGGACAAGCAGGCCAATCCGGACTGGCTGGTGGAGCCGCCGGCCGCGACGGAGGTGCCCGAGTCGGGGCGTCTGTCGTCCGTGGACGGTACCGGCACGTCGGTCCTGGATCCGGAGGTCGAGGCCAAGCAGGCCGAGGACGAGGCCGCCCGGCGCGACGACGGTTCCTGAGGGCGCCTGACCGAACAGCCCGGCGGGGCGGAAGACTTGAGGGTCTTCCGCCCCGCCGGGTTGTTTCACGTGAAACAGGCGTCCCCCGGTCACCCGCTCCGGCATGCGACATGCCCCCCGAGATTGCGTTTCCGCAGTTCGGGGGGCATGTCCGGAGTGGAGCCTAGGGGAGTCGAACCCCTGACATCTGCCATGCAAAGACAGCGCTCTACCAACTGAGCTAAGGCCCCGGAAGGGGACGTCCGACCGGAGAAACCGCATCCCGGCGGGCGTCGGAGACCAGAGTACCGGGTCTCCCCCGTGGTTCCGCAAAAAGATTGGGGGTCCCCGTCGCCGACCACTCTCCGTAAGATGCTCGGCGTGGTTCGCTACCGCGAACCGCCGTACATGGGGAAGCGATGGGGAGACGCAATGGACGCCGCACAGCAGGAAGCGACCGCAAGAGCGCGGGAACTGCAGCGGAACTGGTACGGGGAGCCACTGGGGGCGCTCTTCCGTAGGCTCATCGACGATCTTGGTCTCAACCAGGCTCGTCTCGCGGGGGTTCTGGGACTGTCCGCACCGATGTTGTCGCAGCTGATGAGTGGTCAGCGGGCGAAGATCGGTAACCCGGCCGTGGTGCAGCGGGTGCAGCTGCTGCAGGACTTGGCGGGGCAGGTGGCGGACGGCAGCGTGAGTGCGGCCGAGGCCACCGAGCGCATGGAGGAGATCAAGAAGTCGCAGGGGGGCTCGGTGCTGAGCAACACCACGCAGACGACGAGCAGTTCGGGGGCGCCCACGGTCAAGCGCGTGGTGCGTGAGATCCAGTCGCTGCTGCGGTCGGTCGCGGCGGCGGGCGACATCATCGACGCGGCCGACACCCTCGCGCCGAGCCATCCGGAGCTGGCAGAGTTCCTCCGGGTCTACGGCGCCGGCCGCACTTCGGACGCCGTCACGCACTACCAGTCCCACCAGAACTGATCCCGCCGCCCGGTCGCCGAAGGGGGTTCGGCAGCGGGCTCGGGTGAGGTGACGGGGGATGCGTCACGGTACGGGCGGGCACGAGGGGGCGTGTCCCGTACGGGGGACCGGTCGACGCGAGGGGGACGACGCGCGGGGGGCGTCTCACTCATCGGGGGAGCCGGGTTCGGGGGAGCCCGGAATCTCAGGGGGTGCGGGGTGTCCGGGATCTCAGGGGTTCGGGAGACCTGTGGGGTCGAGGGGGAGCCAGGGTTCGGGGGATTCGGGGGTTTCGGGGGAGCCGTTTTCGTCCGTCGGGGAGTCGTAGCGCTCGCCGAGGGGGAAGCAAGGGGGGAAGCCGCAGGGGGAGGAGCGACGTACAGCCATGGGTGAGGTCTTCGCCGGCCGGTACGAACTGGTCGACCCGATCGGACGCGGAGGGGTCGGTGCCGTCTGGCGCGCGTGGGATCACCGTCGCCGCCGCTATGTGGCCGCCAAGGTCCTGCTCCAGAGTGACGCGCACTCGCTGCTGCGCTTCGTGCGGGAACAGGCCCTGCGGATCGATCACCCGCATGTGCTCGCCCCGACCAGTTGGGCCGCCGACGACGACAAGGTCCTGTTCACCATGGATCTGGTCGCGGGCGGTTCGCTCGTCCATCTCGTGGGGGACTACGGCCCGCTCCCGCCGGCCTTCGTCTGCACGCTGCTCGATCAGCTGCTGGCGGGCCTGGCCGCGGTGCATGCGGAGGGTGTCGTCCATCGGGACGTGAAGCCGGCCAATGTGCTGCTGGAGGCCACGGGCACGGGCCGGCCGCGGTTGCGGCTGTCCGACTTCGGCATCGCGATGCGGCTGGGCGAACCTCGTCTGACGGAGACCAACCTGGTGGTGGGGACGCCCGGTTACCTTGCGCCCGAGCAGATGATGGGGGCCGAACCGGACTTCCCCGCCGACCTGTTCGCCGTGGGGCTGGTCGCGCTGTATCTGCTCGAGGGCGCCAAACCGGACAGCAAGGCGCTCATCCAGTACTTCGCCGAGCACGGGACGCCCCGTGCGCCCCAGGGCATTGCGGAGCCGCTGTGGCAGGTGGTGGCCTCGCTGCTCCAGCCGGATCCGGAGGCGCGGTTCCGTACGGCCACGGGTGCGCGCAAGGCGCTCGCCGCCGCCGCGGAGCTGCTTCCGGAACCGGGACCGGACGACGAGCTGATCGAGATCTTCGACCAACTGGGGCCGCTGCCAAGGGGGTTCGCCCCCGAGGGCCCCCTGGAGCGAGCGAAGGGGCTGGGGCCGAGGGAGGAGCCGTCCGACTCCTCGGAGACGGGCGGGGAGCGGTCCTCGCACCGGCGGGCCGGGGGTGAGGCGCCGGAGCCGGGCGGGCGGCACGTTTCCGAGCCCGACCGGGACCACGCACAGGTGCCGTCCGATCCCCGGCACACCGCCGACCCGTCGCAGCCGTCCTCCATGTCGGACACCGGCAGCTTCCCGCTGCCGCCGCCGCAGCCCACCGTCACCTCGTCCCCCGCGGCCGGGCAGGGCCGCCCCGTCCCGGTCCACGCCCCGCACGTGCAGGCGCCCGTCTCCCCCTACGACACCACCCACCGGCTGTCCCCCGCCCAGCCGCTCCCGCCGGTGTACTCCGGCCCGCCGGTGCCTCTCGCGGAGCAGTACCGTGCGGAGGCCTCCACGGCCTCGTACACCGCCCGGACGCCGACGGCCCCGCCGAGCGGCCCGGCCCCGTCACGGCACCGTGCCCAGCGGCCCTCACGTCCAGGCCCTCCGGCCAGGGTGGCGGTGCCTCTGCTGCTCCTCGCGCTGGCCTGCTACGCCGTGGGTTTCTGGGCACTGTCCCGCATCTGAGCGTCCCTGACGCGTCCCCTACGCGGCACTCCTGCGCCGGGCCATGAGGGTCCACACGCCGAGCCCCACGAGCAGGGCGCTGCCGGTTCCGATGCCGCCCACGGCGAGCGCCCTCATGGCGGTGTCGCCGCCCGCGGCCACGCCCTGCGCGGCCGCCTCCCGGTCCTGCTCGGAGACTCCGAAGACACCGCTCGGCACGGGCTCCCCCGCGTACTCGGGCCCTCCCTGCGGCTCCCCGCTCACCGCCACGCGCAGCGTCATCTTGAACGGCCCGTTCCCGAAGGTGTCGGTGACGCCGCGGGCGAGGTGGGCGGCCAGGTAGTAGGAGCCGGCGAAGCGCATCGCGCTCACCTGGGCGGTGGCGGAGTAGCGGTTGGCGTGGTCGACCGGCGGCAGGGGAGGCAGGCTTCCGGACGTCTGGTCGCCGTCGTAGCCCACGGCCATGTCGGCGACGTCACCGCGCGCGGGGTTGTAGAGGGCCAGGTCCAGCGCGTCGGACGCGTAGCCGGTGCGGCCGGAGTCCGTGCTGCCGAGGTCGGCGGTGACGGAGATCTGCTGTCCCCAGTCGACCGGCACCGTGTAGAAGAGGGTCTGGCCGGGCCGGATGTCGTCCCGCCAGACGCCCTGGTCGAGGGGGGTCGCTCCGCTGAATCCCGCGCCGCCCTGGCGGTGCTCGGGCTCGCCCTGGAGCGGCTGGGGCGTGGCGGAGTTCCACACCTCGGGTGCGCCGGTCGGCCCTGTCTTCGCCGTCCGCGGTTCCGTCGTGGCGAACAGTTCCAGGTCCCAGGCGTCGGGTTCGGAGCCGTCGCCCTCGGGGTCGACGCGCTCGACGGACACGTAGTAGGCACCGGCCTTGCGGCACAGCGGCCGGTCGGGCGAGATCTCGCGCATGCCCCACGTGGTGACGGGGTGGGGGCTTCGGGCGGTACCGAAGCTCTTGGTCTGGTCGACGGAGCAGGTGTTGCCCTGGGCGTCCTGCACGGTCACCTTGACCCCGTCGATGACGGAGACGGTGGTGTCGGGGGAGGGGACGGCGGTGACGGAGACGTAGGCGTTGGAGGTGGCGTCGAGGTCGAGGCGGTAGTTGACCCTGCCGCGGCCCGGCAGGGAGCTCTTGTAGGCCTCACCGGGCTTCAGGAGGGCGGCGTCCCCGGTGCTTCCGGCTCCCTCGATGCGCCGGGCCCCGTCGGCGAAGGCGTAGGGGCCGGGCGTACCGGAGGCCCGCATCCCGACGGCGGAGGCCTTTCCCGCATCCGCGGCCGCCGTGGTCGGAAGCGCTGCCGCTGTCGTCGGAATCGCCGCCGTGGTCGCCCCCAGGACCAGCGCCGCGGCGCCGGCGCGGACAGCCACTGTCACGGCCGGTCGGCCACGCCACGCCCCCGCGTGCCGTATCCACGCCGTACGACACCGTCCCCTCACGCGCCACCCCTCACCCTCGCCGGACCGCAAGCCGCACAGCCGGACAGCCGTGCAGCCGTGCAGCCGTGCAGCCGTGCAGCCGTGGCCCATCCTGCCGCGTGCACCGCGTTCACGACCGGCCCTCGGCACACAAAACCCCGACCGCGAGGCGGCCGGGGTGTGCTCGGTCTGAGTTGTCGTGACTCACGAACCCGTGGGCACGGAGTCAGTCGCCTCCGTCCACAGATCCTGCTCGGCGCGATCCGCCTGGATCTGGCGGTACACGAGGAGCCCGCCGATGGCGGCCAGTGCGACCAGGAGAAGCTTCTTCACCGCGCGACCTCGTCTTTCCTTGACGTAGGGGACCTCTGGCGCCCGACTATACACACCGGCCGATACCGATCGGTGACCTGCGTCGCCCCTCAACTCCCGTCCCGGGAGCCGGGATAGAAGCGGAGCACACCGCTCCGATCTGAGGGTGATCACACCTCGACGGACGGTTACTTTGGCCTCTCTTCGGCGCTCTCCTCAGCTTTTCACCTCGTTTGCGCCCATCCGGGTGGTGTTCATCGGAACATCGACGCGCCACGGGCGGAGATCCACCACTTCTCGACCCCCATACACATCATGAGGAAAGTACGCAAATCGCCCAACCCGAAAGTGAGGGGCCATGGCCCGGAACAAGGTCATGAAGCTGTGGACCACCATCGTCACCGCCTTCCTCGCGCTGTGCACGGCGCTCGGACTGGTCACCACGACCGCCGCCGCGGCCGTACCGCAGACCGAGCAGAAGAGCAACAGCAACGGCGCGAGCATCCCGCAGCAGCGGACGGCGGCACCGGTGATGTCCCCCTGGTCCTCCCCCAGGGCCCTGCCCCCCACGATGAAGCAGCGCATCCGCGCCGAGGCCCACGGCAAGACCCCCCGCTGCCGGCACCGCTCACCCGCGGACACGGCGACCTCCCCCGGCACCGACTGCACCGACGAGGACCCCGACCCCGAGGCGGACCATCTCACGCCCCTCCAGCGCTGAACCCCCAGGCACAACGTCCCGGCGAACTGCGTACAAAGCCCGGCAGCTCCGCGGAGCGGCCGGGCTTACGCATGTCCTGCTCCAGACAAGATTTGAACCTGTGGCCTCATCCGTTCAGGTCGGCCATGGGGCCCCTGGAGCGTCGGCCTGATCCGTGCCAGACCACGGCCTAGCGAGGCTGCCGGGCCAGTTCCCACGTCGCGAAGATGTGCAGCGCCGCCTCGATCTGTGCTCTGGTGCGCTCATCGGTAACGCCTGCGACTCTGATGAAGACCTCGGACGACCCTGGGTCGGCTGCGACGAGCAGCGTGAGGGGCAGCTGGCCCGACATCGGATAGTCGTACCAGGTGTCCTGTTCGACGTCCGTTGCGGGCAGAGCCGTTTCGACAGCTTGCCACTCCGCATCACTGAACTCGTATCCCGCGAACTCTGCGACCGATTCACACATGGGCCTCAGGTTCGTGTCGATGATCCAGCCGCCATCGAGGATGCCCTCAAGCTCGGAGGAGGTCATTTGTTCACCTTCCGCTCCGGTCGGCCAGGGTCGCCGTGATCGATGCCAGAGCCCCTGGAAAGTAGCTGCCCTGCTCCGGTTCCCTCGGCTCCCACCGCCCCAGCGAGGTGCCTGAAGGAGCCCACTACACCGTGAGCCTGCAGCTCTCCCTCAACCCCGCCGACTGCGCCGACTGCGCCTGCGAGGCACTGGCTGGTTGGACGGAGGCTTCTACGTCTGGCAGGGAGACATTCACCTGGCAGCCGGCGAACGGTGCCCCCTGCACGCCACCTGACGCGGCCCCGGCTGTTGGTGTCTGCCGTTGGTGTCAAAAGACCCCCGAACCGATGGTTCGGGGGTCTTCTCGCTGGTGGGGCTAACAGGATTTGAACCTGTGGCCTCATCCTTATCAGGGATGCGCTCTAACCAACTGAGCTATAGCCCCGCCGCGCTCTGCGGTGTGTGTCCCGCGCGCTGACTCCTGAAGATTAGCGCACGACATGGGCAGTCCCAAAATCGGTTGTCAGCGCATCGTCGGGCGGCTTCTTCAGGACAGCGACGAAGGTGACGTCACTCGTCCTCGGCGAGCGTCAGCTCCACCCCGCCGACGAAGCCCGCGGACAGGTTGTAGATGAACGCGCCGAGCGTCGCGAGGGCGGTCGCCAGGACCACGTCGATGACCGCGATGACCGACGTGAACATCAGCACGTTGGGCAGCGAGAGGAAAGCCTGCAGGTCGAAGCCGTTGGACTCGTTCGAGCCGGTGGCCTCGGAGATCGTGCCGCCGACCGTCGAGAAGACGCCCATCGCGTCCATGACCATCCACAGCACGGCGGCCGCGACGATCGTGCAGATGCCCAGGGCGATGGAGAGCAGGAAGCTGACCTTCATCACCGACCACGGGTCGGCCTTCGCCACGCGCAGCCGCGCCTTGCGCACGCGGGGCATGGTGCTCGCTCCCGTGCGCGGACGCCGTACGGCACCCGCGCCCGCATCGGCGCCGGCCGCCGCCTGCTGCTGCGCCGGGTAGGCCTGCGGCGGGTGGTACGGGCCGGCCTGCTGCTGTGAGGGGCGTTCGCCGGGCAGGGGGGAGGCCGTGGCCGGTTCCTGCGTGGCCGGCTGCGGCCGCTTTCCGGAGGTGGACGCCCCCGCACCGGATGTGGCCTGCTGCGTCTGCGGACCTCGGGTGTCCGTCACAGTTCCCCCCTGTGATTCGTGCGCGTCAGGCGACGGCTCGTCCTTGGTCGGGGACTTGATCGCCTTCAGGTTGGTCGTGTGCGGGTCCGCCGCACGCGCGGCGGAGCCACGGCCGCCGTCGTCCCCTGTACCCCTTGAGGTACCGGCCGGTCCGGCGCCCGTGGCTCCGCTCACGCTGACTCACTCCTCGTGCCTACTCGGCCGAGGGCGCCTCACCCTCGTCCGTGCCGCTGGTCGCGGCGTTCTCGGCGGTCTCGTCGACGACCACATCGCCGTCGACCTCCTCCGCCTCGCGCCCCGCCTCGGCGTTGCGAGCGATGCCCACGACGGCATCGCGCTTGCCCAGATTGATCAGTTGGACGCCCATGGTGTCACGGCCGGTTTCCCTGATCTCGTTGACTCGCGTACGAATCACACCGCCCGACAGCGTGATGGCGAGGATCTCGTCGGTCTCCTCGACCACCAGCGCGCCGACGAGGGATCCACGGTCTTCCACGATCTTGGCGGCCTTGATGCCGAGACCGCCGCGACCCTGGACGCGGTACTCGTCGACGGCGGTCCGCTTCGCGTACCCGCCGTCTGTGGCAGTGAACACGAACGTACCGGGTCGAACAACATTCATCGAGAGCAGCTCGTCGCCTTCGCGGAAGCTCATGCCCTTGACGCCCGAGGTGGCACGGCCCATGGGCCGCAGGGTGTCGTCCGAGGCGGTGAACCTGATCGACTGCGCCTTCTTGCTGATCAGAAGCAGATCGTCATCCGACGAAACGAGTTCGGCACCGATCAGTTCGTCATCGGAACCGTCTTCCATCGCGCGGAGGTTGATCGCGATCACACCGCCGGAACGAGGCGAATCGTAATCCTTCAGAGGCGTCTTCTTCACCAGTCCGGCCTTGGTGGCGAGCACGAGGTAGGGAACCGCCTCGTAGTCGCGGATCGCCAGGATCTCGGCGATCGACTCGTCCGGCTGGAAGGCGAGCAGGTTCGCCACGTGCTGACCGCGCGCGTCCCGGCCGGCGTCGGGCAGCTCGTAGCCCTTCACACGGTAGACACGGCCCTTGTTGGTGAAGAACAGCAGCCAGTGGTGCGTGGTGGACACGAAGAAGTGGTCGACGATGTCGTCTTCCTTGAGCTTCGTGCCGCGCACGCCCTTGCCGCCGCGCTTCTGGGCGCGGTAGTCGTCGGTCTTGGTGCGCTTGATGTAGCCGCCCCGGGTGACCGTGACGACGATGTCCTCCTCGGCGATCAGGTCCTCGATGGACATGTCGCCCTCGTAGGGGATCAGCGTCGTCTTGCGGTCGTCGCCGTACTTCTCGACGATCGCGGCCAGCTCGGCGCTGACGATGCCGCGCTGGCGGACCGGGGAGGCCAGGATCTCGTTGTACTCGCTGATCTTCGCCTGGAGCTCGTCGTGCTCCTGGACGATCTTCTGGCGCTCCAGGGCGGCCAGTCGGCGCAGCTGCATCTCGAGGATGGCGTTGGCCTGGATCTCGTCGATCGTCAGCAGGTCCATCAGGCCGCCGCGGGCGATCTCGACGGTCTCACTGCGCCGGATCAGCGCGATGACCTCGTCGATGGCGTCCAGGGCCTTCAGCAGACCGCGCAGGATGTGCGCCCGCTCCTCGGCCTTGCGCAGCCTGAAGCGCGTACGGCGGACGATGACCTCGATCTGGTGGGTCACCCAGTGGCGGATGAACGCGTCCAGCGAGAGCGTGCGCGGCACGCCGTCCACCAGCGCCAGCATGTTGGCGCCGAAGTTCGTCTGCAGGTCGGTGTGCTTGTAGAGGTTGTTCAGCACGACCTTGGCGACCGCGTCCCGCTTCAGCACGATGACCAGGCGCTGGCCGGTGCGCGAGGAGGTCTCGTCGCGGACGTCCGCGATGCCGCCGATCTTGCCGTCCTTCACCAGGTCGGCGATCTTCTGCGCGAGGTTGTCCGGGTTGACCTGGTACGGAAGCTCCGTGACCACCAGGCACTGGCGGTTCTGGATCTCCTCGACCTCGACGACCGCGCGCATGGTGATGGAGCCGCGGCCGGTGCGGTACGCCTCCTCGATGCCCCGGCGGCCGACGACGAGCGCGCCGGTCGGGAAGTCCGGGCCCTTGATGCGCTCGATCAGCGCGTCCAGCAGCTCCTCGTGGGAGGCCTCGGGGTTCTCCAGGTACCACTGGGCACCGGCGGCGACCTCGCGCAGGTTGTGCGGCGGGATGTTGGTCGCCATGCCGACCGCGATACCGGCCGAGCCGTTGATCAGCAGGTTCGGGAAGCGGGCCGGCAGGACGGTCGGCTCCTGGGAGCGGCCGTCGTAGTTGTCCGTGAAGTCGACGGTCTCCTCGTCGATGTCGCGGACCATCTCCATCGACAGCGGCGCCATCTTGCACTCGGTGTACCGCATGGCCGCGGCCGGGTCGTTGCCCGGGGAGCCGAAGTTGCCGTTGGAGTCGACGAGCGGCATGCGCATCGACCACGGCTGCGCGAGGCGGACCAGCGCGTCGTAGATGGAGGAGTCGCCGTGCGGGTGGTAGTTGCCCATGACGTCGCCGACGACGCGGGCGCACTTGTAGAAGCCGCGCTCGGGGCGGTAGCCGCCGTCGTACATGGCGTACAGCACTCGGCGGTGGACGGGCTTGAGGCCGTCGCGGACGTCGGGCAGCGCACGCGAGACGATGACGGACATCGCGTAGTCGAGGTACGAGCGCTGCATCTCCGTCTCGAGCCCGACGGGCTCGACACGCATGGCCAGGGCGTCACCCTCGGGCGTCGTCACGGGAGTGTTCTCGTCGGTCATTGCTGGTGAAGGTCCTTCCTGGTGCGGTCAGCTGAGACCGACTCAGATGTCGAGGAAGCGGACGTCCTTGGCGTTGCGCTGGATGAACGCGCGGCGGGCCTCGACGTCCTCGCCCATGAGGACCGAGAACAGGTCGTCGGCCTGGGCGGCGTCGTCGAGGGTGACCTGGCCGAGGACGCGGTGCTCCTGGTCCATGGTCGTGATGCGCAGCTCCTCGGCGTTCATCTCGCCGAGACCCTTGAACCGCTGGACGGAGTCCTCGCGGATGCGCTTGCCGGCGTTGCGCCCCATCTCGATCAGGGCGTCGCGCTCACGGTCGGAGTACGCGTACTCGAAGTCGTCCTTGCCCCACTTGATCTTGTAGAGCGGGGGACGCGAGAGGTACACGTGCCCGGCCTCGACCAGGGGCCGCATGAAGCGGAACAGGAAGGTCAGCAGCAGGGTGTTGATGTGCTGGCCGTCGACGTCGGCGTCCGCCATCAGGATGATCTTGTGATAGCGGAGCTTCTCGATGTCGAAGTCCTCGTGCACGCCCGTGCCGAACGCGGAGATCATCGCCTGGATCTCCTGGTTCTGCAGGATGCGGTCGATGCGCGCCTTCTCGACGTTGAGGATCTTGCCGCGGATCGGGAGGATCGCCTGGTACTGCGGGTTGCGGCCGGACTTGGCCGAACCGCCGGCGGAGTCGCCCTCGACGATGAAGATCTCGCACTTCTCGGGGTCGTTCGACTGGCAGTCCGAGAGCTTGCCCGGCAGGGACGCCGTCTCCAGCAGGCCCTTGCGGCGCGTGAGGTCACGGGCCTTGCGGGCCGCCACGCGCGCGGTGGCCGCCGCGATGCCCTTGCGGATGATGTCCGCGGCCTCGTTGGGGTTCCGGTCCAGCCAGTCCGCGAGGTGCTCGTAGACGACCCGCTGCACGAAGGTCTTGGCCTCGGTGTTGCCCAGCTTGGTCTTCGTCTGGCCCTCGAACTGCGGCTCGCTCAGCTTGACCGAGATGATCGCGGTCAGACCCTCGCGGATGTCGTCACCGGTGAGGTTGTCGTCCTTGTCGCGGAGCAGCTTCTTGTCGCGCGCGTACTTGTTGATCAGCGAGGTCAGCGCGGCCCGGAAGCCCTCTTCGTGCGTACCGCCCTCGTGGGTGTGGATGATGTTGGCGAAGGAGTACACACCCTCGGTGTAGCCGCCGTTCCACTGCATGGCGACCTCGAGGGACAGCTGCCTGTCCTTGTCCTCGGCCTCCAGGTCGATGACGGTGGGGTGCACCGCCTCGCCCTTGCGGGAGTTGAGGTACTTCACGAAGTCGACGATGCCGCCCTCGTAGTGGTACGTGACCGTCTTGACCTCGGCGGTCTCGTCCGCACCCGCCTCGTCCGCCCCCGACGTGGCCTTCGCCGACTCGCGCTCGTCCGTGAGCTTGATCGTGAGGCCCTTGTTGAGGAACGCCATCTCCTGGAAGCGCCGCGAGAGCGTCTCGAAGGAGTAGTCGGTGGTCTCGAAGATGTCGCCGTCGGCCCAGAAGGTGACCGAGGTGCCGGTCTCCTCGGTGGCCTCGTGCTGGGCGAGCGGCGCCGTGGGGACGCCCATCTTGTAGTCCTGCGTCCAGCGGTGGCCGTCGGTCTTCACCTCGACGGAGACCTTGCTGGACAGGGCGTTCACCACCGAGACGCCGACGCCGTGCAGACCGCCGGAGACCGCGTAGCCGCCGCCGCCGAACTTGCCGCCCGCGTGCAGCACGGTCAGCACGACCTCGACGGCCGGCTTGCCCTCGGACGGGACGATGCCCACCGGGATGCCACGGCCGTTGTCGACGACGCGGACGCCGCCGTCGGGGAGGATCGTCACCTCGATCGTGTCCGCGTGCCCGGCCAGCGCCTCGTCGACGGAGTTGTCGACGACCTCGTACACGAGGTGGTGCAGGCCGCGCTCACCGGTCGAGCCGATGTACATGCCGGGTCGCTTGCGGACCGCGTCCAGACCCTCGAGGACGGTGATGGCACTGGCGTCGTACGAGGCGGTGACCTCGCTGCTGGAGGTGATCGCCTCGCTGCTCACGCCTTCGTCGGTGGACGGGATGTTCTCGTTGGGGTTGCCGGAATCGGCCACGAAGCGCCCTTTCTGGCACAGCACGAGCCAGGCTCGTCGGCGGGTTGCCGGAGCGGCTGCGGCATGTTGCGTTGGTAAGCCTTGATCAGCGTTGCTCAGCTTTTCCCGGACGGTCCCCAGCGAGTGGGGCGGGATTGCTTCCAGTCTACCGGTAGCACTGACACTGATGGGGGTTTGCCGGTACCTGAGTCCGCATGTGCCGCCCTCGACGGGTCTTGTCCGACTCCCGATATGCGGAAGGGGGCTCCAAGAGGCTCACGGAGGCACTCAGCGCTTCCGGCCGTCAACCCTTGGCTACTTCGGAGTCAGGTCGCGATTCGCAACCGTGTGCGGGCGCACGAGAAGAGGGCCCCCGGCACTCCGAGAGAGGCGCCGGAAGCCCTTGATGTGATGTCAGTCACGTGCTGTCGACGGGCGGGAAAACCGGTCCCGATCAGCCGTAGGTGTCGCCCGGACCGGTGCTGCCGGGAGCACGCAGCGGGCCGTAGCGGCGAGCGGGGCCACCGGGCCCCTGCACCTTGATCAGCGTCACCCGGCCGTGGCCCAGGTCCTCGTTCAGCCGCGCGACCAGCGTGGGCGCCAGCAGCCGCAGATTCGTCGCCCAGGCCGTGGAGTCGCAGCGCACCGTCAGGACGCGCTCGTCCTCGTCGTACTTCTCCGGCACGCAGTGCTTGGCCACGTCCTCGCCGACGATCTGCGGCCAGCGGCCCATCACACCGCCCACCGCGGCCGGCGCCTCCCAGCCGCGTTCGGTGAGCAGCCGGTTGATCGCGGATCCGAGCGCCATGGGGTCGCGCCCGTCGGCTCGCGCTCCGGAGCGCAGACCTCCGCGGCGCGCCTGCTTCTTCTGCTGCGCCGCGTCCCCCCGCGCGCGTGCCGCCTCCTTGGCCGCACGCAACGCCACGCGCGCGAGGTCGACACCGGACGGCTCGGGCTGCTTCGGACCTCCGGCCGCGAGGTCAGCGGGCTCGGAGGACTGAGGGACGTCGCCGGATGTGTTCTCCGTCATACCCGCTCCACCGTGCCCTCGGACACGGCGAACCGCGTCCCGGACAGCACATGCGGTACGTCGTCGTCGACCGCGGCCGTCACCAGGACCTGCTCGCCCGGCGCGACCAGCTCGGCCAGGCGCTCACGGCGACGGGTGTCCAGCTCGGCGAAGACGTCGTCGAGCACCAGCACCGGCTCGTTGCCCTCCGCCCTGAGCAGGTCGTACGAGGCCAGGCGCAGCGCCAGCGCGTAGGACCAGGACTCGCCGTGGGAGGCGTAGCCCTTGGCCGGCAGCTGGCCGAGCTTCAGCTGCAGGTCGTCCCGGTGCGGGCCGATCAGGGTGACACCGCGCTCGATCTCCTGCTTGCGGGCCTCCGCGAGCGCCGCCATCAGCTGCTCGAAGAGATCCTCGCGGGTGTGCGCCTCACCCGGCGCGGACGGCCTGTACTCCAGCGCGATCGGCCCGCCGCCGGGCGCGAGCTGCTCATAGGCCTTGTCCGCCAGCGGCTGGAGCGCGGCGATCAGATCAAGCCGCTGGGCCAGCAACTCGGCGCCCGCGCGCGCGAGATGCTGGTCCCACACGTCCAACGTGGACATGTCCATGGTGCGACCACCGTGCCGACGGGCCAGCGCCGCCGACTTCAGCAGCGTGTTGCGCTGCTTGAGGACCCGGTCGTAGTCGGAGCGGACCCCGGCCATCCGCGGAGAGCGCGCGGTGATCAGCTCGTCGAGGAAACGCCGCCGCTCGCCGGGATCGCCCTTGACCAGCGCGAGATCCTCCGGCGCGAACAGCACGGTCCGGACGATTCCCAGCACGTCACGCGGTCTGACCTGCGAGGACCTGTTG
This sequence comes from Streptomyces sp. NPDC059696, assembly GCF_042733745.1. Lineage (NCBI taxonomy): Bacteria > Bacillati > Actinomycetota > Actinomycetes > Kitasatosporales > Streptomycetaceae > Streptomyces > Streptomyces sp. NPDC059696. Next base: position 267,350 of record NZ_JBHWFG010000003.1, on the reverse strand, counting down.
ATGCGCGCCCGGTTGGCGCGACCCGGGTTCAGCTCCAGCTCGACCAGCTGCTGCCGTTCCCCCTGCCGGACCTGGGCCCGGATGATCGCGCGCTCGGCGCCCATGCGGACCAGGGGGGCGTCGGAGGAGACCCGGTGGCTGCCGAGGGTGGCGAGATAGCCGACGGCCTCGACCAGGTTGGTCTTGCCCTGCCCGTTCGGTCCGACGAAGGCCGTCACCCCGGGGTCGAGCGGGACCTCGACCCGGGGGTAGGAGCGGAAGTCGGCCAGCGACAGATGCGTGACGTGCATGGTCGTTTCGCCGACCTCCCCGGACGTTCGTGGACCGCCGTGCGGCCCTGTGGATCTCTGCTTCTGTCTGGACTACTTCTTCTCGACCGCGTGGCCGCCGAACTGGTTCCGCAGCGCCGCGATCATCTTCATCTGGGGCGAGTCCTCCTGGCGGGAGGCGAACCGCGCGAACAGCGACGCGGTGATCGCCGGCAGCGGCACCGCGTTGTCGATGGCGGCCTCCACAGTCCAGCGTCCCTCGCCGGAGTCCTGTGCATAACCCCGCAGCTCGTCCAGGTGCTCGTCCTCGTCGAGCGCGTTGACCGCGAGGTCGAGCAGCCAGGACCGGATGACCGTGCCCTCCTGCCAGGAGCGGAAGACCTCCCGGACGTCGGTCACGGAGTCGACCTTCTCCAGGAGCTCCCAGCCCTCGGCATAAGCCTGCATCATCGCGTACTCGATGCCGTTGTGGACCATCTTCGCGAAGTGGCCCGCGCCGACCTTGCCGGCGTGCACCGAGCCGAAGTCGCCCTCCGGCTTGAGCGCGTCGAAGACCGGCTGCACCTTGGCGACGTTCTCCTTGTCGCCGCCGTACATCAGCGCGTAGCCGTTCTCCAGGCCCCAGACGCCGCCGGAGACACCGCAGTCGACGAAGCCGATGCCCTTGGCCGCCAGCTCCTCCGCGTGCCGCTCGTCGTCGGTCCAGCGGGAGTTGCCGCCGTCCACGACGACGTCGCCGGGCTCCAGCAGCTCGGCGAGCCGGTCGATCGTGGTCTGCGTGGCCTCCCCGGCCGGGACCATCACCCAGATCACGCGCGGGCCGCTGAGCTTGCCCACCAGCTCTTCCAGGCTGTGGACATCGGCGAGGTCCGGGTTGCGGTCGTATCCGAGGACGGTGTGACCTGCGCGGCGGATCCGCTCGCGCATGTTGCCGCCCATCTTGCCGAGGCCGACGAGACCGAGCTCCATCAGTTGTGTTCCTTAGGTTCTGCGACGTGGCGTGGCGGCACGTGTGTACCGCGAGGCACTTTCGTACCCGCGTCCGACCCTAAACCCGGACGCTCGCGCACATCTGTGGGCATACGCGCTCACTCGTACGCCCTCACCTGCGGCTTTGTCCTCAGCCTGTGGACAACCGCCGATGATCCCCAGCCCACCTGCGGCCCTCGGGCCCGGCTCAGCCGCTGAGGCGCACCGGCATGATCAGGTACTTGTAGGCGTCGTCCGCCTCGGCGTCCAGCGCCGGCTTGCCGCTGAGCAGCGCGGGCTTGGTGGACGTCGTGAACGACAGCTGGGCCACCGGGGAGTCGATGGCGCTCAGGCCGTCCAGCAGGAACGTCGGGTTGAAGGCGATCGAGATGTCGTCGCCCTCGAGCTGGGCGTCGACCCTCTCCACAGCCTGTGCGTCGTCGCTGGAACCGGCCTCCAGGATGAGCACACCCTGCTCGAAGCTGAGCCGCACCGGGGTGTTGCGCTCGGCGACCAGGGCCACACGCTTGACGGCCTCCACGAAGGGGGCGGTCTCGATCACGGCGACGCTGTTGAACTCCGTCGGGAACAGCGTGCGGTACTTCGGGAGGTCGCCCTCCAGCAGGCGGGTCGTCGTGCGTCGGCCGGCGCCCTCGAAGCCGATCAGGCCCTCGCCGGAGCCCGAGCCGGACAGCGCCAGGATGACCTGGTCGCCGCTGGTCAGAGCCTTGGCGGTGTCCAGGAGCGTCTTGGCGGGCACCAGCGCGACCGCGGAGGCCTCGGGGTTCTCCGGCTTCCACAGGAACTCGCGGACCGCGAAGCGGTAGCGGTCGGTGGACGCCAGCGTGACGGTGTCGCCCTCGATCTCGATGCGCACACCGGTGAGGACGGGCAGCGTGTCGTCACGGCCGGCCGCGATGGCGACCTGGGAGGCGGCGGAGGCGAAGACCTCGCCGGGCACCGTGCCCGTCGCGTTCGGCATCTGGGGCAGGGCCGGGTACTCCTCCACAGGCAGGGTGTGGAGTGTGAACCGGGACGAGCCGCAGACCACGGTCGCCCGTACACCGTCTGTGGAAATCTCCACCGGGCGGTTGGGGAGCGCGCGGCAGATGTCCGCGAGCAGGCGGCCGGAGACCAGGACCGTGCCCTCCTCCTCGACCTCGGCGTCCACGGAGACCCGCGCGGAGACCTCGTAGTCGAAGCCGGACAGGCTCAGCTGGCCCTCCTCGGTCTTCAGCAGGAGGCCGGCGAGGACAGGCGCCGGCGGACGGGCCGGGAGGCTGCGTGCCGCCCAGGCCACTGCCTCCGCGAGTACGTCGCGTTCCACCCGGATCTTCACTGTTGCCGCCTCCTGCTGTTGCCGGCGCTTCTCGCTCTGCCTGGCCCTCGTCGTCTGTCGCGGTGCCGACGGTCCCTGTGAGGGGAGGACACCGGGGACCAGTCTGACGCACCGCACTGACAGTAGGTGCCTCTCGGGGTCAAGTCGTGACGAGGGGCGGCCGGGCACCGAAGAGCGAGTTGTGCACAGGGCCCCCTTCGAAACGGATTCCCAGCTCTCTCTAGTCGGGAGTAGTAGTAGGGCCTGTGGATACCGTGGATAACCTCGTTTGCCCAGCTCAGGGCGGGAATTTTGTCCACGGGTCCTGTGGGTGGAGGCGGTGGACAACCGGGCGTATCTGTGGAGAACAGAAAGTTCTGCACACGCCGTGCACAGGGTGAGGCGAGTTCTCCCCAGCGCCATCCCCAGCTTTACCCAGCTTTCCCACAGCCCAACCCGGCACCTTCGTGTGACGCCTTTCACTCGACCCGGTGAGGAGGCGCGTCGGGTTGCCGAACAGTGGACAGGCATGTGGAGAAGCGACCGTTTGCTGGGGACAACCGCCCCCAGCCTGTGGGTGGCCGGTGGACAACTCGATGCACAGCCTGTGGATCATCTCGTCGTCCACAGTCTGTGGAGATCCTTCGTCCACCAATCCACAGCCACCTGAGCTGGTCTGATGGTCTTTCACCCAGGGCGGCTGTGGACACGATCTGGACAACTCCCCGGTCCCCAGGATGTGGACGGCAGAAAGTCACCGAATCTGTGGAGGGGGGCCGTAACCCGGCGACTAATCGAACAGCGGGTTGCGGTCGGGTGCCGGACGGAAGCCCGGCGCGGTCCCCGACGGCGCCCTCCCGGGACGTGAAGGAGCCCTCGCGGGGCACGGCGGAGTCCTTCGGGCAGGCAAGCGGACCCTCCCGGACCCTCCCGGACCCTCCCAGGACATGGAAAAGGGCGCCCCCGGAACCACAGGAGGCGCCCTCGGCGGCGTACCGCCGTCGGCGTCAGCCGTTCTTGATGCGGTTGGTCAGCTCCGTGACCTGGTTGTAGATGGAGCGGCGCTCGGCCATCAGGTTGCGGATCTTGCGGTCCGCGTGCATGACCGTGGTGTGGTCGCGCCCGCCGAACAGCGCGCCGATCTTCGGCAGCGACAGGTCCGTCAGCTCACGGCACAGGTACATGGCGATCTGCCGGGCGGTGACCAGGGCGCGGCCGCGCGAGGTGCCGCACAGGTCCTCGACGGTCAGCCCGAAGTAGTCCGCCGTGGCGCCCATGATGGCCGTCGAGGTGATCTCGGGGGCCGAGTCCTCGCCGCCGGGGATCAGGTCCTTCAGGACGATCTCCGTCAGGCCCAGGTCGACCGGCTGCCGGTTGAGCGACGCGAACGCCGTGACCCGGATCAGCGCGCCCTCCAGCTCGCGGATGTTCCGCGAGATCCGGGACGCGATGAACTCCAGGACCTCCGGCGGCGCGTTCAGCTGCTCCTGCACCGCCTTCTTGCGGAGGATCGCGATCCGCGTCTCCAGCTCGGGCGGCTGGACGTCCGTGATCAGACCCCATTCGAAACGGTTCCGCAGCCGGTCCTCCAGGGTCACCAGCTGCTTGGGCGGCCGGTCGGAGGACAGCACGATCTGCTTGTTGGCGTTGTGGAGCGTGTTGAAGGTGTGGAAGAACTCCTCCTGCGTCGACTCCTTGTCCGCGAGGAACTGGATGTCGTCGACGAGCAGGATGTCCATCTCCCGGTACCGCTTGCGGAAGCTGTCGCCCTTGCCGTCGCGGATGGAGTTGATGAACTCGTTGGTGAACTCCTCCGAGCTCACGTACCGCACCCGTGTGCCCGGGTACAGGCTGCGCGCGTAGTGCCCGATCGCGTGCAGCAGGTGGGTCTTGCCGAGGCCGGACTCCCCGTAGATGAACAGGGGGTTGTACGCCTTCGCCGGCGCCTCGGCCACGGCGACCGCGGCCGCATGGGCGAAGCGGTTGGAGGCGCCGATGACGAAGGTGTCGAAGAGGTACTTCGGGTTCAGGCGGGCGGTCGGCTCGCCCGGGCCGGTCGCCGGCGCGGGCTGCGCGGCCAGGGGGCCGGGCGCACCGGTCGTCGGCAGGTTCGGACCGACCGGGCCGCCTCGGTGCACGTGGCCCGAACCGGCCGGGGGCTCGGGCAGCTCCCGGCGCACCGCGTCACGCTGGTCGTAGTCGCCCCGCGACGTGTCGTAGTCGGAGCGCTGCTGGTCGTAGGAGGGCCGCTCGACGGGCTGCGGGCGGTAGTCCTGGGACGGCGGGCCGTAGGAATCCTTGGATCCGTACGTGTCCTTCGGTCCGTAGGAGTCCTGGGATCCGTACGTCTCGTTGGACCCGTAGGAGTCCTGGGACCCATAGGCGTCCTGGGAGCCGGAGCCGTACGTGTCCTGCCCGGGTGACGCGTACGGGTCACGCTCGGGAAAGCCCAGGCGCTGCTGCTGCCAGCCGTACTCGTCCTGCTGCGAGGGTCGCGGCCAGGCGCCGGGCTCGGGGCGCTGGTATTCGGAGGGGTAGGCGGGACGGGCCGTCGGCAGCTGATCTGCGCGCGTAGGCGGAAGCTGGTCGCCGGCCGGCCCGGGGTGGTGCTCGGCGCGGTGCCGGCCGTATCCCTCATATCCGTCCCGGTCCTGACCGTCGTAGGCATCGCGGTCCTGGCGGCCGTATCCGTCACGGTCCTTGCGGTCGTATCCGTCGCGGTCCTGCCGGTCGTATCCGTCGCGTTCGGGGCGGTCGTACCCGTCGCGGTCCGGGCGCGCGGACGGGAGCTCGGGTTCCTCGTAGCGCTGCTGGGGGCGCGCCGGGGGTGCGGGAGGGGCGGGGGGCTCGCCCGCGGAGTCGTCGACGGTGATGGCGATCCGGATCGGGCGCCCGCACTCGCGGCTCAGCGTCTCGCTGACGATCGGCGCCAGCCGGCCCTCCAGTACGCCCTTCGCGAACTCGTTCGGCACGGCCAGCAGTGCGGTGTCCGCGACCAGCGCGAGGGGCTGGCAGCGCCGGATCCAGTGCTCGTCCTTCCCTTCGACCCCTTGGCCGCGCCCCTCCCCGAGGAGCTGCTCCAATACGCGTGGCCACACTGCGGCAAGATCGGCAGGTACGTCAGCCACAGGGCACGCTCTCTCACAGGTCCCACGAACGTGTGGTTCTGGGACGGCTCGGGATGTAAATCGGGTGGGGCAGGGATAAGGGAACGAATCGGAGTTCCGTCACGGTAGTCAGCGCGGCCGGTACGGTTCAAGTTGTTGTCCCCAGCCTGTGGACAAGTGTCTCCCGGCGACTCCCGGTTTGACCGGATGGCGTAGCCGCGCGTACCGTAACCAGGTCGAGTTGTCGATGGCTGCTGCCGCCTGCCTCCGATGGGCACAGATCATTCGGATGATCGGTCAGCGGTGCACTCGGGCGTAACTGCGAGCTACTCGTGGGCGCACGGTGACAGCCAGGACGGCACCCCGCAACTACCGATTTCTTCTGGAGCCCCCGAGTGAGCAAGCGCACCTTCCAGCCGAACAACCGTCGTCGCGCGAAGACCCACGGCTTCCGCCTGCGGATGCGTACCCGTGCCGGTCGCGCGATTCTCGCGAACCGCCGCAGCAAGGGTCGCGCCAGCCTGTCCGCCTGATCCTGATCAGGTCATGACGTCGTGCTGCCTACCGAGCATCGGCTGAGGCGGCGCGAGGACTTCGCGACCGCGGTACGCCGAGGACGCCGGGCTGGACGCCCGCTCCTCGTCGTCCACCTACGTAGCGGTTCCACGGACCCGCACGCGCCTGGGGAGAGCGCTCCCCCGACGCGTGCGGGTTTCGTCGTGAGCAAGGCAGTGGGTGGCGCGGTCGTGCGGAACAAAGTGAAGCGCAGGCTTCGTCACCTGATGCGGGAGCGAGTCGCCCAGCTGCCCCCCGGTAGCCTGGTAGTCGTACGAGCGCTGCCCGGATCGGGCGACGCCGACCATGCACAGCTGGCCCGAGACCTGGATGCCGCTCTTCAGCGGTTGCTGGGAGGGGGCGCGCGATGAAGTACCCGCTGCTGGCTCTGATCAAGCTCTACCAGTGGACGATCAGTCCGCTGCTGGGGCCGGTCTGCAAGTACTACCCATCGTGCTCCCACTACGGCTTCACGGCCATCGACCGGCACGGTGCCATCAAGGGAACGGCACTCACGGCCTGGCGCATCCTGCGGTGCAATCCGTGGTCGCTGGGTGGTGTGGACCATGTCCCGCCGCGCAAGCGCCCGCGGTGGCACGAAACGCTGCGTAACGCGTGGCGTGCACGCAAGGGCGGGTCCTCCGCCGCCGAACCGGCCACCGAGGGACCGACTTCTCCCACAAGTCGGTCCGGATCCTCGAGCCCGGCCGCAGAGACACCGTCCCATGCCCAAGGAGCATGATTAGTGGACACGATTGCCAGCCTCTTCAGCTTCATCACCACACCCGTCTCCTGGGTCATCGTCCAGTTCCACTCGGTGTACGGCGCCATCTTCGGCCCCGACACCGGCTGGGCCTGGGGCCTGTCGATCGTGTCCCTGGTGATCCTGATCCGCATCTGCCTCATCCCGCTCTTCGTGAAGCAGATCAAGTCCACTCGGGCCATGCAGACGCTGCAGCCCGAGATGAAGAAGATCCAAGAGCGCTACAAGAACGACAAGCAGCGTCAGTCCGAAGAGATGATGAAGCTGTACAAGGAGACGGGCACCAACCCGCTCTCCTCGTGCCTTCCCATCCTGGCGCAGTCCCCGTTCTTCTTCGCCCTGTACCACGTGCTCAACAGCATCGCGACGGGCGACACCATCGGTGTGATCAACCAGAGCCTGCTGCAGAGCGCGCAGAAGGCGCACATCGTCGGTGCTCCGCTGGCCGCGAAGTTCACCGACAGCGCGTCGAAGGTGGAAGCACTCGGTGCCTCCCTCACCGACGTCCGTGTGGTCACCGCCGTCATGATCGTTCTGATGTCGGCGTCGCAGTTCTTCACCCAGCGCCAGCTGATGACGAAGAACGTCGACACCACCGTGAAGACCCCGTTCATGCAGCAGCAGAAGATGCTGATGTACGTCTTCCCGGTCATGTTCGCCGTCTTCGGCATCAACTTCCCCGTCGGTGTCCTCGTCTACTGGCTGACCACCAACGTGTGGACCATGGGCCAGCAGATGTACGTCATCCGCAACAACCCGACGCCGGGTTCCAAGGCCCAGGCCACGTACCTGGAGCGCCTGCACAAGCACGTCACCCAGCACGAGAAGGTCGGTCGGCGTCGCGACCGCGCCATCGTGAAGGCGATCGTCGCCAAGGGCCGCGACCGCAACGAGTTCGAGCGCAAGTTCATCAACGGCCTGAGCAAGGCCGGCCTCGCCGCCCAGGCCGACGGAACCGTGATCAAGAGCGAGAGCGCGGCCGCCGCCCAGGCCGAGGACGGTACGCCGACCACCGCAGCCGGCACCCCGAAGCGCCAGCAGCCCAAGCGGCAGAGCAAGTCGCAGCGGCAGCACGGCGGCACCGTCGGCGCGAAGGCGGCCGGTGAGAACGAGCCGAAGACGTCGCTCACCAAGTCCGGCCGGACCGAGGACGAGCCCGCCACCGCTGCCAAGCAGGGCGGTCCCAAGCCCGCCGGCGGTACCCGCAGCAAGGCCCAGTCCGGACAGCGCAAGGGCCCGCAGCGGCCCAAGTCCCCGTCCAAGAAGTAAGAAGGAGTCCATCCCGTGACGGAAGGCACCACCTCCGCCGCTGCCGAGGGTGCAGACACCCTGACTCGCCTGGAGCAGGAAGGCGAGATCGCGGCGGACTACCTGGAGGGTCTGCTCGACATCGCCGACCTCGACGGCGACATCGACATGGACGTCGAGGCCGACCGTGCCTCCGTCTCGATCATCAGCGACACGGGCGGCCGGGACCTGCAGAAGCTGGTCGGTCGTGACGGTGAGGTGCTGGAGGCGCTCCAGGAGCTCACGCGCCTGGCCGTGCACCGGGAGACCGGTGACCGCAGCCGTCTGATGCTCGACATCGCGGGGTACCGGGCACAGAAGCGCTCCGAGCTGTCCGAGCTGGGCGCCAAGGCCGCCGCGGAGGTCAAGAGCAGCGGTGAGGCCGTGAAGCTGAAGCCGATGACGCCCTTCGAGCGCAAGGTCGTGCACGACGCGGTCAAGGCCGCCGGTCTGCGCAGCGAGTCCGAGGGCGAGGAGCCGCAGCGCTTCGTCGTCGTGCTGCCCGCCTGATCGGCCCGTACGTTCTCGGCCCCGTCTGTTGCGCAGGCGGGGCCGAACTTTGTCAGCCTGATAGTTCTGGTGGTTCTGGTGTCGGCGCCGGGTGCGCTGACGCGGTACGGAAGGACGGTCCCCCGTGACGGAGGCAGCGGAGCTTCCCCCCGCGCCCGAGCAGGCGCGCGAGGTGTTCGGTGATCGCTTCGCGGATGCGGTGCGGTACGCCGAGCTGCTCGCCGAGGCGGGCGTACAGCGCGGTCTCATCGGCCCGCGCGAGGTGCCCCGCCTGTGGGAGCGGCACCTGCTGAACTGCGCGGTGCTCTCGGAGGTCGTGCCCGACAACGTCACCGTGTGCGATGTCGGCTCCGGCGCCGGGCTCCCCGGCATTCCGCTGGCGCTGGTCCGTACCGACCTGAAGATCACGCTTCTGGAGCCGCTGCTGCGGCGCACCACCTTCCTCACCGAGGTCGTGGAGCTGCTCGGCCTCGACCACGTGACGGTCGTGCGTGGCCGGGCCGAAGAGGTCATGGGGAAGATCCAGCCCGTCCACGTGGTGACAGCTCGAGCCGTCGCGCCCCTCGACCGGCTCGCCACCTGGGGCATTCCCCTGCTGCGGCCCTACGGGGAGATGCTCGCGCTCAAGGGCGACACCGCCGAGGAGGAGCTGAAGAGCGCGTCGGCGGCGCTGAGCAAGCTGGGCGCGGTGGAGACGTCGATCCTGCATGTGGGTGAGGGTGTGGTGGACCCGACGTCCACGGTCGTACGGGTCGAGGTCGGGGAGAGCCCCGGCGGTGTGCGCTTCGCAGCGAAGCGAGCCAAGGCGGCTCGCACGGGGCGGACGCGTCGTCGTCGCTGAGGAGATCCTGCGGAGTGGGTCTGATCCGTCCTGAGGAAGAGACGTACTCCACACAAGCTGCCAAACCCATGCATGCCGGAGTGTCGCGACAGTCCGGCCACGGCTGCTGTGCATCGTGTTTCACGTGAAACGTCGCTCTCTGCTGCACGGCATCATCAGTCGTGGCCGCGCTGCGGCCGAACCCCGCGACCGAAAGCCTCTTGGTTCACTCGATGAGGGACCTGAGGTATCCACAGAGGTGGATTTCTCCACAGAACGCCAGGCCTCACTGGTTCGCGACCCCGAAGACATGGGAGGCTCTGTTCATTGCGAGCCTGAAGTCGAGGAGAGTGAATCCTTGCGGTCCGACGCCAATATCGCGGGACCGATGACCGATCCGGTCCCCGGTCCCCGTACCGAGTCGATGGGGGCGGATGTTTCACGTGAAACACCGCCTCCGATGGACGACACTCCCATCGGTCGTGCTGCCCAACTGGCAGTGGAGGCTCTGGGCCGTGCCGGCGAGGGCCTGCCACGGCCTGAGCAGACGCGCATCATCGTGGTCGCCAACCAGAAGGGCGGCGTGGGGAAGACGACGACGACCGTCAACCTCGCCGCATCGCTGGCGCTGCACGGTGGCCGGGTCCTGGTGGTCGACCTCGACCCTCAGGGAAACGCCTCCACCGCCCTCGGTATCGACCATCACGCCGAAGTCCCGTCCATCTACGACGTGTTGGTCGAGAGCAGGCCGCTTTCGGAGGTCGTCCAGCCGGTCCCCGATGTCGAGGGACTCTTCTGCGCCCCCGCCACGATCGATCTCGCCGGTGCGGAGATCGAGCTGGTGTCGCTGGTGGCTCGGGAGAGCAGGCTGCAGCGCGCCATCCAGGCGTACGAACAGCCGCTGGACTACATCCTCATCGACTGCCCGCCCTCGCTCGGTCTTCTGACGGTCAACGCCCTCGTGGCGGGACAGGAAGTACTGATCCCCATTCAGTGCGAGTACTACGCGCTGGAAGGCCTCGGGCAGCTACTGCGCAATGTCGACCTGGTGCGGGGGCACCTCAACCCCGCGCTGCATGTGTCGACCATCCTGCTCACCATGTACGACGGCCGGACGCGTCTCGCGTCGCAGGTCGCGGAAGAGGTGCGCACCCACTTCGGCGACGAGGTACTGCGGACGAGCATCCCGCGCTCCGTCCGCATCTCGGAGGCGCCGAGTTACGGGCAGACGGTACTGACTTACGATCCTGGATCGAGTGGTGCCCTCTCCTATCTTGAGGCGGCACGAGAGATCGCGCTGAAGGGTGTCGGGATCAGTTATGACGCGACGCACGCCCATATCGGCGCACAGCAGAACGACCCGAGCATGGTGGAGGGCATCCAGTGAGCGAGCGACGAAGGGGGCTGGGCCGTGGTCTCGGCGCACTGATCCCTGCCGCACCGACGGAGAAATCGGTGGCCCAGGCCGCGGCGGGGAACGTCGTTTCCACGTCTCCCGCGGCAGTGCCCGCGCTGCCGAACGACCGCGGGGTGGCCGCGGCGAAGGTAGCGACGCTGCCGCCTGTTTCACGTGAAACGGAGGAGCCGGCGCAGTCGAGCGCACCCGCAACGTCTGCGGCACCCGTCGGTGCGCACTTCGCCGAGATCCCTCTCGACTCCATCACGCCGAACCCTCGCCAGCCGCGTGAGGTCTTCGACGAGGACGCGCTGTCCGAACTCATCACCTCCATCAAGGAAGTGGGGCTCCTCCAGCCGGTCGTCGTCCGGCAGGTGGGTCCGGCCCGCTACGAGCTCATCATGGGCGAGCGTCGCTGGCGGGCCTGTCGTGAGGCAGGACTGGAGGCGATCCCGGCCATCGTGCGTGCTACGGAGGACGAGAAGCTCCTCTTGGACGCCCTGCTGGAGAACCTGCACCGGGCCCAGCTCAACCCGCTGGAAGAGGCGGCCGCCTACGACCAGTTGCTGAGGGACTTCAACTGCACGCATGATCAGCTGGCGGACCGCATTGGCCGATCCCGTCCGCAGGTTTCCAACACGCTGCGTCTGCTGAAGCTCTCACCGGCCGTGCAGCGGCGGGTCGCCGCCGGCGTGCTCTCCGCGGGACACGCGCGGGCCCTGCTCTCGGTGGACGACTCGGAGGAGCAGGACCGGCTGGCTCACCGCATCGTGGCCGAAGGTCTGTCGGTACGGGCCGTCGAGGAGATCGTGACGCTGATGGGCTCACGGCCCCAGAAGGCGCAGAAGCCCAAGGGTCCGCGTGCCGGCGGACGGGTTTCGCCCGCGCTGTCCGACCTCGCCACGCGGCTCTCCGACCGCTTCGAGACGCGCGTGAAGGTCGACTTGGGGCAGAAGAAGGGCAAGATCACGGTCGAGTTCGCCTCGATGGAGGACCTTGAGCGGATCCTCGGCTCGCTCGCTCCCGGCGAGGGGCCGGTCCTGCAGAAGAGTCTCCTGGAGGGCGACTCCGAGGAGAACGATTCCTGAGCTTCCGGCGAGGAACCTCCACTGTGCAGGTGACGGAGCGGGCCATGTCCGGTGTGTGCCGGAACATGGTCCGCTCTTTCCTTTCTGGCGGTATCGATGGAATCGCTTCGTGGATACGATGCGTCGGGTACGGCGCAACCACTTGGCAACACCTCTGAGAGGGAGGCAGGGGCCATGCGAACCATGAGGCGCACCGGACTGGTGAGCGCCGGTTTGGGCTGGGAGCAGTCGGTGGGTTCATCGGCAGTCTCCTCAGGGAACGGAGTGCTCTGACAGCCGCCCGCGACGCGGCGGGCGAAGGAAGCGAGGATCAGCCTTCATGGGCCGCCGGCTCGTACCGCTCACGCTGGACAACCTCCAGGACCTTCCCAAGCGCTGTCGCTCGTGCGTCTTCTGGGAGCTCGACCCAGTCAGCGGTGAGGCCGCGGTAAAGGCGGGCACGTCCGCCGCGGAGAAGGAAGCCTGGATCTCAGCGGTTCTGCTGGACTGGGGCTCCTGCGGGCGCGTGGTGTATGTCGACGACGTGCCGGTGGGTTTCGTTCTCTACGCCCCACCCGCCTATGTCCCTCGCTCCACGGCGTTTCCCACGAGTCCTGTCTCGCCCGACGCGGTGCAACTGATGACCGCGTTCATCGTGCCCGGCTACCAGGGACAGGGGCTGGGGCGGGTGATGGTGCAGACGGTGGCCAAGGATCTGCTGCGGCGGGGCTTCAAGGCGATCGAGGCGTTCGGCGACGCGCGCTGGAAGGAACCTGCCTGCGTTCTGCCCGCAGACCATCTGCTGGCGGTGGGCTTCAAGACGGTCCGCCAGCACCCCACGCACCCCCGGTTGCGGTTGGAGCTGAGGTCGACGCTCTCCTGGAAGGAAGACGTCGAGATGGCGCTGGACCGTCTCCTGGGAGCCGTGCAGAAGGAGCCGGCGCTGCGACCGCTGTAAGGCAGGCAAACGAATGGGCCAGCCCTTCCGGGCTGGCCCATTCGTGTTTCACGTGAAACATGCGTCGTCGGTGCGACGACTCAGCCGACTCAGCCGACTCACTCGGCGATGAACTCCTCGAGGTCGCGAACGATCGCGGCCTTCGGCTTCGCGCCCACGATGGTCTTGGCGACCTCGCCACCCTGGTAGACGTTCAGGGTCGGGATGGACATGACGCCGTACTTGGCGGCCGTACCCGGGTTCTCGTCGATGTTCAGCTTGACGATCTCGATCTTGTCGCCGTACTCGGAGGCGATCGCCTCGAGGGACGGAGCGATCTGGCGGCACGGTCCGCACCAGGCGGCCCAGAAGTCCACCAGAACGGGCTTGTCGCTCTTGAGGACGTCCTGCTCGAAGGAGTCGTCAGTCACATTCTTCAGGGTGCCGGCCACGGCGGGCTCCTTAACTGTTGGTGCGTGGGGCGGGTAGGGAGGGTCAGGCAGGGGTCTTCTCGGGCTCGGGCTGCTCCTCGTCCGCCAGGGCGGCGAGGTAGCGCTCGGCGTCGAGAGCTGCGGAGCAGCCGGTCCCGGCCGCGGTGATCGCCTGACGGTAGGTGTGGTCGACCACGTCGCCGGCACCGAAGACACCGGACAGGTTCGTGCGCGTCGACGGCGCCTGCACCTTCAGGTACCCCTCTTCGTCCAGGTCGAGCTGACCCTTGAAGAGCTCGGTGCGCGGGTCGTGGCCGATGGCGATGAACAGTCCGGTGACCGGCAGGTCCGAGAGCTCCCCCGTCTTCAGGTTGCGCAGCTTCAGACCGGAGAGCTTCGGGTCGCCCTGGATCTCGGCGACCTCGCTGTCCCAGACGAAGGAGATCTTCGGGTCGGCGAAGGCGCGCTCCTGCATGGCCTTGGAGGCGCGCAGGGTGTCACGACGGTGGACGATGGTCACGGACTTGGCGAACCGCGAGAGGAAGGTCGCCTCCTCCATCGCGGTGTCGCCGCCACCGATCACGGCGATGTCCTGGTCCTTGAAGAAGAACCCGTCACAGGTGGCACACCAGGACACGCCACGGCCCGAGAGGGCGTCCTCGTTCGGCAGGCCGAGCTTGCGGTGCTGCGAGCCGGTGGCGACGATGACGGCCTTCGCCCGGTGCACGGTGCCGGCCGTGTCCGTGACGGTCTTGATCTCACCGCTCAGGTCGACGGCCACGATGTCGTCCGGGACGAGTTCGGCTCCGAAGCGTTCCGACTGGGCGCGCATGTTGTCCATGAGCTCGGGGCCCATGATGCCGTCCTGGAAGCCCGGGAAGTTCTCGACTTCGGTGGTGTTCATGAGCGCACCGCCGGCGGTGACGGCGCCCTCGAACACCAGGGGCTTCAGCGACGCGCGCGCGGTGTAGAGCGCCGCCGTGTAGCCGGCGGGCCCGGAGCCGATGATGATCACGTTACGGACGTCGCTCACGGCTTGATTCCTCGTCTCTGGACTGCGTCGTTCGACCGGTGGGAGCCTCTCTCGGAGCTCTCACCCCACCCAACGGATCCTAAGGGGCGCGCATTCCCGCTGTGTCCGGGCACACGGAGATGCGGCACCAAGCGGTGACCCCGAGAGGCGGAGACGAAGCACTTGATCAGGCGGAGGGATAGGTGCGCTCCAGGAGCACCTCGCCGGTGTCCGTGGACGGTGTGTGGTCCACGCATGTGGCGTCGACGATGTAGGCGGTGACCCGAGTGGCGTCGGAGGCATCGGGAAGCAGCACGAGCATGGCCTTCTTCCCTTGGAAGGTGCCGTTCTCGGTGGCGAGGGCGGTCTCGTCGCGCCCGATGCCGTCTCGGACGCAGCCGGGCACGACGGGCTCCCGGAAGACCTTGGGCTGGTTGGTGCCGGGGGCTGTCGCCGCGCCCAGCGGAGTGCGAGAGCCGCCCTCCTTGGTCTTGTTCTTCGCCAGCAGATCGGTGACCTGCTTCTGCAGCTTTCCTTCGGAGAAGGTGTCCGCGGCGGTGGTCTCCCTTTCGCCTGCGGTGTCATGGGTGTCGCCGAGCGACGACAGCAGCACGGAGCCCAGCCCCAGGGCAGCCACCGTGAAGACGGTCCCCAGGACGGCGATCCTGCGCCGTCCGGCGCGGGTGCGGCCCTTGCGGCCCGGGCCGGTGGTGGAGGAGCGGGGGCGCCCTGCAGGCCGATCGGCGGGCGTCGATGTTTCACGTGAAACCCGCACCCCGCTGTCGTCCTCGGAGGTGGCACCGGAGGAACCCACCGGCTCCGGCTCAGGGGGCTCCGGCGAGTCCGGGCCGTCGGCGTTCAGCAGGGCTTCGGCGGCAAGGGCGGCATCAATGCGCCCGGCGATCTCAGCGGGCATACGCGGGGTGCCCGGCAGCGTGCCGAGCAGGCCCCGG
Source organism: Streptomyces sp. NPDC059696 (assembly GCF_042733745.1). NCBI lineage: Bacteria > Bacillati > Actinomycetota > Actinomycetes > Kitasatosporales > Streptomycetaceae > Streptomyces > Streptomyces sp. NPDC059696. The sequence continues at coordinate 251,956 of NZ_JBHWFG010000003.1, read as the reverse complement.
ATCTCCTCCAGCGAGCTGTACACGTCCGCACAGAGCTCGCACTCGTCAAGGTGCCGCCGCAGGTCGGTGGACCGGTCCGGTGGGAGGAGCCCCTCGGCGAGGTCGGAGATCTCCGCGACGTCCGGGTGCCCGGCCATGTCTGTCGTCGACGTCACGCTCGTCCACCTCCGCCCTTCGCTGCGGCTGGGTCGCTGGGTCCCTTGTCCGGGGGGTCGGGTTGACGCGGCCCCGCTGCGGGTGGGACGGCCGACCCCTGCGTCCGGTTCCGTTCTCCACCCGGGTTCTTACCCTCGCCGCGATGGTCCGGTCGTAGGTGGGTGAGCAGCGGCAGGAGTCTCGCCCGTCCGCGCGCGCATCTGCTCTTCACCGTGCCGGTGGGCACATCGAGGATGCGGGCGGCCTCGGCTACCGGGTAGCCCTGCATGTCCACGAGCACGAGGGCGGCACGCTGGTCCGCCGGCAGGGTTCCCAGGGCTTCGATGAGCTGCCGGTGGAGATCATTGCGCTCGGCGGGGGCCGAGGCCGACTCGTGCGGCTCCAGCAACTGCTCCAGGCGCTCGGTGTCGTCCACCGGGGAGGTCTTCCGGGAGGCGGCCTTGCGGGCACGGTCCAGACAGGCGTTCACCGTGATCCTGTGCAGCCACGTCGTGACGGCCGACTGGCCCCGGAAGGTGTGGGCGGCCCGGTAGGCGGACACAAGGGCGTCCTGCACGGCGTCAGCGGCCTCCTCGCGGTCGCCGAGCGTTCGCAGGGCGACGGCCCAGAGGCGGTCGCGATGCCGCCGCACGATCTCACCGAAGGCATCGGGGTCGCCTTCGACGTGGCGGGCGAGCAGATCCTGATCGCTCACTCCGTCATATCCGGTGCCGTCTGCCATCGGCCTCCTTCCTCGAGGCAGATGCGGTCAGCTGGTCACCTTGATGTCCACGACCCGGCCACGGTAGTTGCCGTCCTCCGTCAGGGGCAGCTTGGTCAGCCACACCAGGACGTACCGGCTCTTCAGCGACTCGTCGGGCTTGAGAGTCACCGTCGTACCGGACCCCTGGGCGACCTGCTCGTAGCCGTCGAGGGACTGGGGCTGGGTGGTCGCGTCACCCGCGGCACGCAGCTCCACGGAGGTGGCGCCCTTGAACGAGACCGTCACCTTTCCGACCTCCTGAACCTTGCCGAGGTCGAGAATGACACCCACACCGGACTTCAGCCGGCCGAAGTCGGCGCTTCTGTAGAAGCTCGTCTCCCAATACGTACCGGGCGCGCTGTCGTAGAGGCGGTTTGTCTCATCCGGGTTCTCGGAACCGTCATTGCCCAACGGGTCGAAGTCCGTGGCGCCCTGGATGGCGATCGGCTTGCCGGACGCGGGCTTCTTCGGGCTCTTGTCGTTCCCGTCGTTCGTCTGCGTCTGGCCCGGGTCCTCGTTCTTGCCGCCCTGGTCCATGAGCGCGTCCGCCAGCTGCCAGCTGCCGAGGCCCAGCGCGGCGATCAGGAGGGCGGAGACGGCCCACTTCAGGGCCTTGCCCGTGCGGCTCTGGAGCGGGGGCGGCGGAGTCGGGACCGGCTGGGTGACGCCGGGACGCGGGGTCTGGCGGCCGTACGTGCCCTGCTGGTAGGTCGTGCGCTGGTACTCGGGCGGGGCGGTGAACGCGGGCTCCGGCGGGCGGATGCGGGGCATCTCACCGATCGCCTTCACCAGTTCCTCCGGCGTGGTGCACGGCGACTCGTGCCGGGAGGCGGTGGCGCCGTCGTTGGCGAGCGCGCGCATGGAGAGCTCGGACAGGCCGCGGTGCACACCGGCCCGCACCTGGTCCGGGGCGATGAGCCCGATGTCCTTCGGCAGGCCCGACAGGCCGTAGGCGTCGTTCTCGTAGGGCCAGCGCTGGGTGAGCGCCGCGTACAGCAGGGCGCCTATGGCCTCGGTGTCGGTGCGCTGCGGCGTGTCCGACGAGACGCCCCGCAGCGCGGCGTTGACCGCGAGGCCGCGGATGCGCCACTGGCCGGTCGAGGCGCGCAGTACGGCGTTGGGGTTCAGCCGCAGATGGGCGAGGCCCTCACGGTGGGCGGCCGCCATCGCGGAGGAGACCTGACTGACCATCTGGTAGGCGTCGTAGGGCTCCAGAGGACCGGAGGCGAGGAGCGTGGTCAGTTCCGTCGCGTCGGGGAGCCACTCGTGGACGACGTAGACGACGTCGTTCTCCTCCACCGCGTCCAGCACCTGGACGAAGCGGGGGTCACCCAGGAGGGCGGAGGAACGGGCGGCGGCCAGGACGGAGCGGGCCCGTGAGTGGTCGGCGGGCAGGATGTGCACTCCGACGGCACGGCGGAGCTTCTCGTCGACGGCACGCCAACTGCTGAAGCCGTCCAGCCGGGTGACGCACTCCTCGAGACGGTAGCGTCTGGCGAGCTTGTGGCCACTGTGCAGTTCGGGCGGCGAGGTCGTTCCGGCACCGTCGGTCCTGGTGCTCTCCTGTACCTCGTCGCTGTCCGTGTCCCGCTCCCGGTTCTTGGCCACCCCGTCGGCCGTGGACTGGTCCGCCTGTGCGGTCAGCGACGTCTCGCCGCTGTTGTCTGCCACGTCGACGGCAGCCGTACTCCGATCCGCCACCGTCGTTCCTGCCTCCCCATCCATTACGCCCCGGCCGGCATCCAATGTGCGCCGTCCGACGCCGAAACCAATTGTGCCCACAGTCCGCCGCTATGCACGACACGCGGTGGCTGACGATGGTTGTGCGCCTACCCCCCGACTCAGCGTCCCAGGCGTCCGCGGACCATGCCGACCAGGGAGTTGAGCTCCTCGATGCGCATGCGGCGGGCGGCGACGAAGAAGATCGCGAGCAGTACGGCGCCGCCTGCCAGTACGGCGGCCAGCGAGCCGGCGGGGCCCTGGCCGAGCGTGTGGCCGATGCCGTAGCAGGCCGCGCCGCTGAGCAGGGCGGCCGGGACCGATGCGATGCACAGGCGGGCGTAGGTCCGCAGGACACGGGCGCCGTCGAGGTCCCCGCCCAGCCGCTTGCGCAGCCGTCGCCAGGCGACGCCGACGCCGATGGCGTAGGCCAGGCCGTACGAGGCGGCCATGCCGACCACGGCCCAGCGGGACGGGAGGACGAAGTAGCAGATCGCCGAGGCGCCCGCGTTGACCGCTGCGACGATGACCGTGTTGTAGAAGGGAGTTCGTGTGTCCTCGTAGGCGTAGAAGGCGCGCAGGACCACGTACTGCACGGAGTACGGGATCAGGCCGAGACCGAACGCCATCAGCATGATGCCCATGTTGGTGGCCTCGCTGGTGCCCGAGGAGCCGAACATCAGCGTGCACATCGGGATGCCGAGGGAGAGGAAACCGAACGCGATCGGCACGATCGCGACCGCCGTGTTGCGCAGACCCTGGGAGATGTCGTCGCGGACGGCTCCCCCGTCGCCCTCGGCGGCCGAGCGCGACAGACGCGGCAGCAGGGCCGCCATGAGGGAGACCGTGATGATGGCCTGCGGCAGGCCCCAGATCAGCTGTGCGTTGGCGTAGGCGGCGAAGCCGGTGCCGTCGACCGGCGAGGCCTTGCCCGCCGCGGTCGAGAGCTGGATGACGATCATGGCGCCGGCCTGGTTGGCGAGGACGAACAGCACGGTCCACTTGGCGAGCGTGACGGCCTTGCCGAGGCCCTGGCCCTTCCAGTCGAAGCGCAGCCGAAGCCGGAAGCCGGTCTCGCGCAGGTAGGGGATCATCGCGAGCGCCTGGACCACGAGGCCGAGCAGGACGCCGATGCCGAGCAGGCGCTGGCCCTCCGGCGGGATGGTGGTGGCCTTCATCCCGGAGTCGGCCGCGGTGCCGTAGACGTAGATGAACATGCCCAGCGTCACGATGATGACGATGTTGTTCAGGACCGGAGTCCACATCATCGCGCCGAACTTGCCGCGGGCGTTGAGGATCTGGCCCATCACCACATGGATGCCCATGAAGAAGATGGTGGGCAGGAAGTACTGGGCGAAGGTGACGGCGACCTCGTTGGCCGCCGGGTCGCTGGCGACCGGGTTGGACAGGAAGCGGATCAGGAGCGGCGCGCCGAGGACCGACAGCGCGGTGAGTGCGCCGAGCGTCACGATGACCAGGGTGAGCAGGCGGTTGGCGTACGCTTCGCCGCCGTCGTCGTCCTCCTTCATGGCGCGCACGAGCTGCGGCACGAAGACGGAGTTGAGCCCACCGCCGACGGTGAGGATGTAGATCATCGTCGGTAGCTGGTAGGCGACCTGGAAGGTGTCACCGAGCAGACCGACACCCAGCGCCGACACGATCAGCGCGGAGCGGATGAAGCCCGTGAGGCGGGAGACCATCGTGCCCGCGGCCATCACGGCGCTGGACTTCATCAGGCCCGCCGCGCGGCCGCTCTTCTTCGGCGCGGGCGGTGCCTCGGGCTCCGGCTCGGGTGCCTCGTCCACGAGGTGCGGTCCCGCCACGGTCTGATCGGCGGCCGGGTAGGGCCCCTGCGCCGCGTACGGGCCCTGCGCCGGCTGCCGCGGGGCCGGCGAGGGGCCGGGGACCGACGGCGGCTCGTACGAGGGGTGACCGCTGCTCTGCTGCTGGTCACGGAAGAGGTGTGCGAAGGCGTCCTGCTCCTGGCGGGGCTCGCCCGCCTGGGAGACGAGGTCGTCCACGCCCACGAACTGTGTGGTGCGGGGGTCGTCGCCGTAGGGCAGGTGCCGCGTGGGGCCCTCCGGCTCGGGTGCGGGCGTCTGGGCCCACACCTGCGGGTCGGGCGCGTACGGCGACTGCGGCGGCCGGCCGTAGAGCTGCTGTTGCGGCTGGTACGTGCCGGGGGCGGGCGGCGGGTGCGCGGCGCGGTCGTAGAGCGCCTCGCCGACCGGGTCCTGCGCGGAGAGGTCCTGCGCGCGGTAGGGGTCCTGCCGGTAGGCGTCCTGGAGGTACATGTCCGTGGGCGGCTGCGGCGGCACCTGGCCGTGCTCGGGCGGTGAGCCCTCGGGCCCGCCCGCGTCGGGGTGGCCCGAGCCGCCCGCGGCACGGCCGCGGTCACCGTCGTACGGCGCGTTCATGGTTACCCCACCTCATCGTCCCGGGCCCACCGGCCACGATTTCTCAACGGTCCACTCTCTCACCCGGGCCGGACGGGTCGGCGCTTTCCGCTGCGGTGTCCGGGGCCGGGTCACTCGGCTGCTCGGGGGTGTCCGCGCGTGCGCCGGCCTCCGTCTCCTCCTTGGGACGCGTGCCGGTGGTGTCCGGGTTCTGCGGAGCGCCGTCCCGCTCCTGCGGGCCGTCGACCTGGTCGTCCGCCTCGGTGGTCTCGTCCTCGGCGGCCCCGCGGGCGGCGGCGCGCTTGCGGTGGGTGTACATCCGGAAGCCCGCGAGGACCAGGAGCAGGACACCACCGCCGATGACCAGCATCACCGTGGGCGTGACCTCGGTCACCCGCACGTCGAAGGTGACCGGGTCGCCGTACCTCTGCCCGTCCTGCGTGTACAGCTGGGCGACGACTTCGGCCCGGCCGTTGGCATTGGCCGACGTGGTGAACTTCACCGACTGGGCGTGGCCGCCGTTGACCGTGACGGGCTGCTCCTCGTAGGCGTCGCCGCCGATCTTGAGTCGCGTGGGGTTCTTCGAGGTGAGCCGAAGTTCCAGGTGGTCGACGCCCTGGACCAGGTTGTTCTGGACGGTCACGGGGATCGTGGCGCTGCGGCCGGAGAGCTTGGTCTCCGTCTTCTGGATCAGCTTGACCCCGTCGATGAGTCCGTTGAGGTAGGACTCGATGCCGTAGCGGTAGCCCGCCGCCGCGACGCCCCGGCCGCGCCACGACGTGGACATCTCGCGGTTCATGGCCCGTCCGAACGGGGTCACCACCCGGGCCTGGCGGGTGAGGATCACCTTGAACTTGTCGAGCTTGGCCTGGGTCCTGGCGATCTGCTCGAAGGCGGCCCGCTGCAGTTCCTGCTTGCGCAACGCGGGGGGGTAGGCGGAGGGCACCTTGGTGTTGGCGGACGGGTCCGGCTTGGCCTTGGCGGCGGCCGTGAGGTCCTGCGGCTCGGACCAGGTCCCGACCTGGAGGGCGCCCACCGCCTCGGCCATGGCCTGTGCCTGGCTCACGGACGGCATGCGCTGCGGGGCGACGACGACGCTGCGCTGCTTGCCGGTCTGCAGGCCGAGCGTCAGGCTCTGGGCCAGGAAACGCTGCACGGCGAGCGTGGAGGCGGAGGCCTTGGTCAGGTCGCCCTGGAACGCCGTGGACATCCGGGAGTCAGCGACGACGGCGGTGGTGCCGCCGCCGATGGGCCGGGCCGCTGAGGGCGTGTACGACAGGTTGTCCTGGAGGCTGTCGCCGCGGGTGAGCACCTTGTCGGCGCCCGCTGATGTGGCGACCTTCACGATGGAGGGGTCGACGGCGCCGTCCACCGGCCAGGCGAAGTCCGTGGACGGTTTCACGTGGAGGATGGTCTCCACCGTGTCGTCGGCGACGTCGGTGGCCTCCTTGAGGTGGTTCAGCGACCCGGTGACGCTCGTGCCGTTGTGGGCGAGGGAGGCCAGGTCCGGGTCGCCGAACGGCAGGGCGGTGACCTCCTCGCCCGTGACCGCCTGCTGGAGCTCGGCCAGCCAGTGCTTGGCGACTTCCTGGTTCTTTCCGGGGGTGGTAGTGCCGTCCGCGCCGCGGACCTCGTAGCTCCCTGTCATGGCGTCGACGGACGCCAGCAGGTCCGGGTCGATCACCCAGGTGACGTCGAGGCCCTTGCCCAGCGACACCATCTGGTCGAGGCGACCGCCCGGGGCGATCTCGTCGGCGAGCTCGTCGTCACGGAAGACCGGTGTCTGCTGTTCGTTCGACCCCGTCTCGGCCGCCATGTGGGCACTGGAGACCAGCGGCCACAGGAACGTGGTCTTCGTCTTGGTGTCGGTTTCCTCCGGCTGCCACGGCAGGAACGTGCGCTGGACGCCGAGAACCTTGTCCCAGGGCTGTGCCGCGGTCTCACCGGAGAGCGCGACGGCCAGCTGGTAGACGCCGTCGCGGCCGAGATCCAGCTTGTCGGCCGGCACGGAGATGCTGAACGGCTCCGCGACGCCGGGGGTGAGCGCGGAGAACTTCTCGGTGTACTTGCCGCCGACCTTCTCTCCGGTGGGTCCCTGGAGGTCGTCGCTCTTCTTGGCGAGGGTGTCGATCGCCGAGCGGGTATCCAGCGGGGGGCCCACCTGAAGGTCGACGTGGGCACCGGTGACCGTCTGCCTGCCGTTGTTGGTCACCGTCCCCGAGACGGTGACCGTGTCTCCCTCGGAGGGGGCACTGGGGCTCAGCGAGTCGACCGCGACCGACACCGAGCCCTTGCCGGCGGCCTGCGGGGACTCCGGTACGGCCGCGTCCGCAGGCGTTGCCGCGGGCAGCTGGAGGAGCCCGGCCAGCAGGGGCGCGCCGGTGAGCAGTGCCCCGGTGCGCCGCAGCCAGCGGCGGGCAGGTGAGGCACTGGTCCCTCGGAAGTCTGCCGCCTCGGCCACGCGCTCGTCCGTCCCTCGTCGTCGTCAGTGGTCGTCGGAATGTGCGTCCACGCATGGTAACGATGCCCGCTGAGGGGAAGTGCCGCGGTCCGCTCGACAAGATCGCGTACGGGGCACCGTGCTGTCCGGTATATGGCCCTGTGGAGGAGAGTGCTGCGTTACGGCTCAAGGGCTCGGCTTGTGCGCGTATGGCGGACGTGTCCCCATGCTCCTTCCGCAGAATAGGAGGAGCTTGCGACGGCATGGGCCACGTACCCTCTTCTGTTGTGCCGAACGCCAACGAAGAACCGTCCAACGCCCTCAGCCAGGTGCAGCACCGTGCCGTGAGTGAACTGCTGCGGGTCGCCCCTGTCGCCGACGACCTCGCCCGCCGCTTCCAGGAGGCCGGGTTCTCACTCGCCCTGGTCGGCGGCTCGGTCAGGGACGCGCTGCTGGGCCGGCTCGGCAACGACCTGGACTTCACCACGGACGCCCGCCCCCAGGACGTCCTCACGATCGTGCGGCCCTGGGCGGATGCCGTGTGGGAGGTCGGGATCGCCTTCGGCACCGTCGGGGCGCACAAGGACGGCTACCAGATCGAGGTGACCACCTACCGCTCCGAGGCCTACGACCGCACCTCGCGCAAGCCCGAGGTGTCGTACGGGGACTCCATCGAGGAGGACCTCGTTCGTCGTGACTTCACGGTGAACGCGATGGCGGTGGCACTGCCGGAGAAGGAGTTCGTCGACCCGCACGGCGGGCTGGAGGACCTCGCCGCGCGGGTACTGCGCACTCCCGGCACTCCGGAGGAGTCGTTCTCGGACGACCCGCTGCGGATGATGAGGGCCGCGCGCTTCGCGGCTCAGCTCGACTTCGAGGTCGCCCCCGAGGTCGTCACGGCGATGACGGAGATGTCCGGGCGTATCGAGATCGTCTCGGCCGAGCGGGTGCGGGACGAGCTGAACAAGCTGATCCTCTCGCAGCAGCCGCGCAAGGGCCTGTCGCTGCTCGTCGAGACAGGCCTGGCCGAACGCGTGATGCCCGAGCTGCCGGCGCTGCGCCTGGAGCGTGACGAGCACCACCGTCACAAGGACGTCTACGACCACACGCTGATCGTGCTGGAGCAGGCGATGGCACTGGAGGAGAACGGGCCCGACCTCACTCTGCGCCTGGCCGCCCTGCTGCATGACATCGGCAAGCCCCGCACACGTCGCTTCGAGAAGGACGGCCGGGTCTCGTTCCACCACCACGAGGTGGTCGGGGCGAAGATGACCAAGAAGCGCATGACGGCGCTGAAGTACTCCAACGAGCTGGTGAAGGACGTCTCACGTCTGGTCGAACTGCACCTGCGCTTCCACGGCTACGGCACCGGCGAGTGGACGGACTCGGCGGTGCGCCGTTACGTCCGTGATGCCGGGCCTCTCCTCGACCGCCTCCACAAGCTGACCCGCTCGGACTGCACGACCCGGAACAAGCGCAAGGCGGCGGCACTGTCGCGCGCCTACGACGGGCTCGAGGAGCGGATCGCCAAGCTGCAGGAGCAGGAGGAGCTGGACGCGATCCGCCCGGACCTCGACGGCAATCAGATCATGGAGATCCTCGGCGTGGGCCCCGGCCCGGTCATCGGCCGTGCCTACCAGCACATGCTGGAGCTGCGTCTGGAGAACGGCCCCATGGACCCCGACGCCGCGGTGGCGGCACTGAAGGAGTGGTGGGCCGCGCAGGAGGGCTGAGGCTGCGCAACGGGGTCATGTTTCACGTGAAACATGACCCCGCGGAGACCGGCCGCCTGCTGGACACAGCCCGAGGGGCACTGTTTCACGTGAAACAGTGCCCCTCGGTGCGTCTGCCTACTTCTTGTAGTCCTTCAGGCAGAGCAGGAAGTCCTTGCCGTCACCGCTCTCGGTGTACGTGTACTGGAAGTCTTTGGCCTCGGCCTCGCACTTGCTGGAGGCGAGGGTGTCCGTGAGGAACGAGCCCTCGATCTTGGCCAGCACCTTGTACTGGGCCTTGGCGTCGTCGCAGTTCACGACTTCGAGGTCCGGGTTGTTGTCGCTGCTGCTGCCTCGGTGCATGCAGTCGCCTACGGCGGCGGTGTTGGCGTCGTCCCGGCTCGTGACGTAGCCCACGATGGCGATGGTCGCCACGGCTATGACGACGACGATGTTCTTGATCGTCTTGAAGCTGAGCTTGCGGCCGGTCGGCTGCGGGGGGACCGGAGCGTACGGAGCGGCGCCCTGGGGCGGGAAGCCGGGCTGGCCGGGCTGCTGCGGGTAACCGCCCTGGGGCGGGAACGGAGCCTGGGGCGCAGCCGCGGGCTGTCCCTGCGCGAACGGATTGCCCTGGGGCGGCGGAGTAGTCACTTGGGGGTCCCCCTAGAACATGGTGAGTGACGCGAACATGTCGCGAGATAAGACCCACGTAAGGTAGCGGTCCCCGCTGACAACGCAGTAGCCGGAAGGGGCTCTGTGGCATTGATGTGACACTTACTGACGGCCAAAACGTGCCATAGCCGCAGCTACTGCCGCGTAGATAACGGCGATCGTGATCACCAGCGGAACGGATCGGCCGTCCGGTGGCAGCATCAGGGCGGCGACCGCGGCCGCGCCGACGAAGAAGGCGTTGAAGAGCACGTCGTAGACCGAGAAGATCCGGCCACGGAAGCCGTCCTCGACGGAGGACTGGACGATGGTGTCGGTGGCGATCTTCGCGCCCTGAGTCGTCAGCCCCAGGACGAAGGCCGCGGCCAGCAGGGGGGCGGTGGCGAACGGCAGCCCGAGAGCGGGCTCCAGCAGCGCCGCGGCTCCCGCGCACACCACGATCCAGCGGCCCGGTCCGAGCCTTCCCGCGGCCCAGGGGGTCACCACGGCCGCCGCGAAGAACCCCGCGCCGGAAACGCCCAACGCCAGCCCCAGCAGGGCCAGTCCGTCGTCCGTGGTCGAGGTGAGGGCGTACCGGCACAGCATCAGCAGCATGACCAGCAGGGCGCCGTAGCAGAACCGCATCATCGACATCGCCGCGAGCGCCCAGGCGGCTTCCCGGCGCTGCGGAGCGGCCAGGTGACGCACGCCCGCCGCCAGGTCGCGGGCCGTTCCGGTGAGGGCCGTACCGAGCTGCTCGCGCGGCAAGGGCCGGTCAGGGCCGAGGAGTTCCGGCGCCATGCTCAGCGATGCCAGGGCAGCGCACAGATACAGCCCGGCTCCCACGAGCACCACCGCGGTGTCGGAGTCCGCCACCGCCAGGCGTACGACGAAGGCGAGCCCGCCGCCCGCGGTCGCCGCCAGCGTCCCGGCGGTGGGGGAAAGGGAGTTGGCGAGGACGAGCCGATCGGCGTCGACCACCCGCGGCAGGGCGGCGGACAGGCCCGACAGGACGAAACGGTTGACCGCGGTGACGCACAACGCCGAGACGTAGAAGAGCCAGTCCGGTGCCGGACTGAGGATCAGCACGGCCGTCGCACCGGCCAGCAGAGCACGCAGCAGACTCCCGTACAGCAGGACCTGACGACGCCGCCAGCGGTCCAGCAGGACGCCGGCGAAGGGGCCGACGAGGGAGTACGGAAGCAGCAGCACGGCCATCGCGGAGGCGACGGCGGCCGCCGAGGTCTGCTTCTCCGGCGAGAAGACCACGTACGCGGCGAGCGCGACCTGGTAGACGCCGTCGGCCCCCTGGGACAGCAGGCGCACGGCGAGCAGGCGCCGGAAGCCCTGGAAGCGCAACAGGACCCGCAGGTCACGGACGACGGCCATGGGGCCCAGCCTCACATACGGGGAGGGTCCCCGGGTCGTTCGACCCGGGGACCCTCACAGCCCTGGCAGGAGCGACTGTGGTGCGCGTCAGCGCTCGACCTCACCCTTGATGAACTTCTCGACGTTCTCGCGGGCCTCGTCGTCGAAGTACTGCACGGGCGGGGACTTCATGAAGTAGCTCGACGCGGAGAGGATCGGACCGCCGATGCCACGGTCCTTGGCGATCTTCGCGGCGCGCAGGGCGTCGATGATGACGCCGGCCGAGTTCGGGGAGTCCCAGACCTCGAGCTTGTACTCCAGGTTCAGCGGGACGTCACCGAAGGCACGGCCCTCGAGGCGGACATAGGCCCACTTGCGGTCGTCCAGCCAGGCGACGTAGTCGGACGGGCCGATGTGGACGTTGCCCTCGCCCAGTTCGCGGTCGCGGATCTGGGAGGTGACGGCCTGCGTCTTGGAGATCTTCTTCGACTCGAGGCGGTCGCGCTCGAGCATGTTCTTGAAGTCCATGTTGCCGCCGACGTTCAGCTGCATCGTGCGGTCCAGGACGACGCCCCGGTCCTCGAACAGCTTCGCCATCACGCGGTGCGTGATGGTGGCGCCCACCTGCGACTTGATGTCGTCACCGACGATCGGGACACCCGCCTCGGTGAACTTGTCGGCCCACTCCTTGGTGCCGGCGATGAAGACCGGGAGGGCGTTGACGAAGGCGACCTTGGCGTCGATGGCGCACTGCGCGTAGAACTTCGCCGCGTCCTCGGAACCGACGGGCAGGTAGCAGACGAGGACGTCGACCTGCTTGTCCTTGAGGACCTGGACGATGTCGGCCGGCTCCTCGGCGGACTCCTCGATCGTCTCGCGGTAGTACTTGCCGAGGCCGTCGAGGGTGTGGCCGCGCTGCACCGTGACGCCCGTGCGGGGCACGTCGCAGATCTTGATGGTGTTGTTCTCGGAGGCGCCGATGGCGTCCGCCAGGTCCAGGCCGACCTTCTTGGCGTCCACGTCGAACGCGGCGACGAACTCGACGTCACGCACGTGGTAGTCGCCGAACTGGACGTGCATCAGGCCCGGCACCTTGGACGCCGCGTCGGCGTCCTTGTAGTACTCGACTCCCTGCACCAGCGATGCGGCGCAGTTGCCCACACCGACGATGGCTACGCGAACCGAACCCATTCCGGTTGCTCCCTGTGTGTACGAGTGAGGCCCTAGGTGGGCTCTCACGTGGCGGTGTCGTCGGGCGCATCCGGCCGGGGGGTGTCCCCCGGCCGGGGCAGGGCGCCCGACGCTCCAGATGTGGTGTCACGCGATGCGGGCTCTCCGGCGGCCGGACCCTTGAGGTCCCGCCCCGCCCGCTCGCTCTCGATGAGCTCGTTCAGCCAGCGCACCTCGCGCTCCACGGACTCCATCCCGTGGCGCTGGAGCTCTAGCGTGTAGTCGTCGAGGCGCTCCCGGGTCCGGGCCAGGGAGGCGCTCATCTTCTCCAGCCGCTCCTCCAGCCGGCTGCGGCGGCCCTCCAGTACGCGCATGCGGACATCGCGTGACGTTTGCCCGAAGAAGGCGAAACGGGCTGCGAAGGTCTCGTCCTCGTACGCGTCGGGCCCGGTCTGCGCGAGCAGCTGCTCGAAGTGCTCCTTACCCTCCGCCGTCAACCGGTAGACGATCTTGGCGCGGCGCCCCGCGAGAGGGGCGGCGAGGGCGTCCTCGGTGGTGCTGCCCGTTTCCTCGATCAGCCAGCCGTTCGCGACCAGCGTCTTGAGGCAGGGGTAGAGCGTCCCGTAGCTGAACGCACGGAAGACACCCAGCGAGGTGTTGAGCCGTTTGCGCAGCTCATAGCCGTGCATCGGAGATTCGCGGAGCAGACCGAGGACGGCGAACTCGAGGATCCCGGAACGCCGGCTCATGGTCGCCTCCTCTCGCCGCGGTGCGCGTGTATCCGTCCGATGTGTCGGGCCGATGTGTCGAGCTGATGTGTCGAGCTGATGTATCGAGTCGATACATCACGACGATAGAACGGCCTTCCGGATGCGACAAGAGGGGGGTGGGTGAACGGGATCACATCACCGATTCATCCGACGCGAGTTGCCTGATTTGAGGTGAACTTCTGGGCTCGGCAGGTTTTGACGGTGCGTAGTCTGTGCGCCATGCACATCACCGGGAACCGAGTGACGCCTGAGCGCGTCGTCGTCTCCGGTGTAGTACGGGTGCATGCGGGACCGATGAATGCGGAGCCGACCGCATCCGTACTTCGGGGGGACCGGAAACTAGCCGCCGTTTCCAGGCGCGCAGGGGTGCGCCTGCCCGAGGAGTAGTCGTTCGATGAGCGAGCACCGTCGCAAACCGCCGCAGCCGCAGGGAGGCGGACGTGCCGCGGCCCGACGCGGCACGTCCGCCTCGTCCTCCGGCCGCCGTGCGGCACCGCGAGGCGCCACCGGGTCTCCGTCCGACTCCTATGGGTCGGGCGCGTACGACTCGGGGGGTGAGGAGCGCCAGTACGGCGGCCGTGCCGAGGCCCGTCGTGCGGCGCAGAGAAGTACGGGTGGCAGCCGCCGCAGAGCAGCCGAGCCTGCCCGTGGCGGCCGGCGCGCCGCACCCGGAGGCCCGGGTGGGCCCGGCCGGGGCAGGGGACGCGCGGCCGCCGTCCCGGACAAGAAGCGGCTGATCGACTATCCGCGGGCCGGCAAGTACGGCTGGCAGCGCTGGATGCCGTCCTGGAAGCTGGTCTCCGGACTGTGCATCGGCTTCTTCGGCAGCCTGGTGGCCGTGGCGGGCATCGGCTACGCCATGGTGGGCGTCCCCAATGAGGAGAACGCGGCCGCGCTGTCGCAGAACAATGTCTACTACTGGGCCGACGGCACCCAGATGGTCGCGGCGGGCAGCGGGCAGAACCGGCAGAACGTCACGATCGACCGGATCCCCAAGGCCATGCAGTGGGCGGTGATCTCGGCCGAGAACAAGAGCTTCTACGACGACTCCGGCGTCGACCCCATGGGTATCGCCCGCGCCCTGGCGAACATGGCCCGGGGTGGCGACACGCAGGGCGGTTCGACGATCACCCAGCAGTTCGTCAAGAACACCTACCTGAGCCAGGAACAGACGGTCAGCCGTAAGTTCAAGGAGATGTTCATCTCCATCAAGGTGGGCACCAAGGTCTCCAAGCCGGTGATCCTCCAGGGCTACCTGAACACCTCGTACTACGGCCGTGGCGCCTACGGCATCCAGGCCGCCGCCCAGGCCTACTACGGCAAGGATGCGAAGGACCTCACCCCCAGTGAGTGCGCCTTCCTCGCCGCCCTGCTGAAGGGCCCGACGTACTACGACCCCGCGGGTAACGACGGCATCGACAAGACGGCGACCGCCAAGGCCAACCGCAAGCGCTCCGAGGCCCGTTGGAGCTGGATCCTCGAGCAGATGCACAACGACAAGAGGATCACGGACAAGGAGTACCAGGACGCGATCAAGAAGTACCCCATGCCTCAGCCCCGCAAGGCGTCCAAGGGCATGAGCGGTCAGATCGGGTACCTGGCGGAGACGGCCAAGAAGTACGTCCTGAGCCACTCCAACATCTCCGAGAAACAGTTCGACCTGGGCGGCTACCAGATCAAGACGACCTTCAAGAAGGCCAACGTCGAGGCGCTGGCGAAGGCCGTCAAGAAGGTCGAGAAGGAGAAGCTGGACCCGAAGAACCGTGAGCTGGACAAGCACGTCCAGTTCGGTGCCGCGTCGGTGAAGCCCAAGGACGGCGCGATCGTCGCGCTCTACGGCGGTGCGGGATACGAGAACGGCCACTTCAACAACAACGCGGACACCTCGGGTGTCCCCGTGGGTTCGACGTGGAAGCCGTTCGTGCTCGCCGCCGCGATGGAGCACGGCACGTACCGGAGCAACGGTCCCCTCTCGCCGCTGAGCAAGTACAACGGCAACGACCACCTCAAGGTCAAGAACAACGACGGCACCTACGTCCTGAAGAAGGACAACACGCCGTTCTTCCAGGAGAACGAGAGCGACTATCCCTGGGGCTACATCTCCTTGCGCAAGGCGATGGAGCAGTCCGTCAACACGCCGTTCGTGCAGCTCGGCATGGACGTGGGGATGAAGAACGTGGCCGACCTGGCCGAGAAGTCCGGAATCCTGGACAGCAGCTTCGCCGATCTCAATGCTTCGTTCGCGCTCGGTACGTCGACTCCCAGTGCGATCCGTATGGCCGACGCCTACGCGTCGTTCGCCGCGTCGGGCAAGCAGGCCGCTCCGTACTCGGTGACCAGCGTCAAGTACAACGGCCAGGAGGTCGAAGGCTTCGACAAGCCGCGGATCACGCAGGCGATGCCCGAGAACGTGGCCAACAACGTCACGGACGTTCTGGAGAACGTCATCCAGAACGGTACGGGTAAGAAGGCGCTCTCCCTGGGTCGCACCGCGGCCGGCAAGACCGGTACCACCGACGAGAACAAATCGGCTTGGTTCGTCGGCTACACCCAGCAGCTGTCGACCTCGGTCGCGATGTTCCGTGAAGACCCCAAGAGTGCCAAGTTGCTCTCCATGAACGGCACGGCCGGCGAGAAGTCCATCCACGGTGGTGACGTCCCCACACTGGTGTGGACGGAGTACATGAAGGCCGCGCTGAAGGGTCAGCCCGACCTGGGCTTCCCCGAGGCCGAGAAGATCGGCGAGATCCAGGACGAGGTGGGTGCTCCGTCGCCGAAGCCGACGCCCAGCGTGGAGCCCAGCGAGACCGTGACCGAGTCGCCGAGCCCCACGCCGACCGAGAGCTCGTCTCCGTCGCCGACGCCGAGCGACACCTGTGGGTTCTTCGGTTGTGAGAACGACGGTGGCGCACAGAACGGCGGCAACGACAACGGAGGCACGGACGGAGGAGTCTCTCCCGAGCCCACGCCGACCGATACGAACCTGGACAGCGGCGGCAACAGCAGAGGCAACGGCAACGGAGGCATCTTCGGAGGCCCTGAGGGGTAGCCGACGTCACGCAAGGTGAGAGGGTGCGATACGGCCGGGCCGTATCGCACCCTTTTATGTGCCCGCAACCAGGACGCCTCACCCGTGCACAGCACTGATGCCAGGACAGGGAAATTCCCCTGTCCTGGCATCAGTTCAAAAGAGACGTGGGCGACCGCTAGAACTCAGGAAGGGTCCTTCGTCGATCCGGAAACCCACTTGGTGCAGTGGTCGAGCCTCTTGTTGCCCTCGAACACGGCGGCTTGAATTCCGACATCATAGATATTGCCGCCCTGGCTGACATAGCTGGGGAACTCTTTGTACGTTCCGTAGCCGTCGTAGTTGTGGTGCCAGCCGAAGTACTGGTGCGTATCGGCGTACATGACGACGAGACGAATCCGCACGTGGTGATTGTCCGGGGCCTCGTCGTACAGCTTCATCGTCAAGCTGGGAATGCTACGGCCGCCGGAACTCCATCCGCTGGTCGAAACGGATCCACCAGCTCCGGCCGGACTGGTGGAGCAACTCGCGTAGGCCTGTGCGCCCGCCTGGGACGGGCTGGCCGTAAACCCGATCAACAGTGCCGATGCGCTGGCGACGAGCCCGATTTTTGTGCTGCTTTTCACTTATCCCCCTTGCTCGGCGGAATGCCGCTGGTTCGAAGCTATCAGCGCATGGAATTTCCTGCAATGTAAATATAATCGACAATTGGGGTGTAATGTGGCTGCTTTGTTTCTCGGCAGCCGAGGCGGAGGTTCGGACGGCTTGGCGCCGCCGCCGGACACATACGGCAGGATGTGCGGCATGCCCAGTGCAGAATCGACGCGAGCGAGCGTCCATGAGCGGGAGCCGGTGCGGCCGACCAAGGAGGACGAGGTCGCCGCGGCCGGCAGCGAGCTGATCGGTGGTCCGCTCGGGCGGCGTGCCCTGCTCGGGTCGTCCTGGTGGGCGCCCGTGCGGGTCATCGCGCTCGTGGCGATCGGTATGTTCGCCCTCGGCCTGGTCCAGAAGGCGCCCTGCTACAACGGCGCCTGGTTCTTCGGCGCCAGCTCCCAGTACACGCACGCGTGCTACTCGGACATCCCGCACCTGTACCAGGGCCGTGGCTTCGCCGACGGGCTGGTGCCGTACTTCGACAGGCTCCCCGGCGACATGCAGTACCTGGAGTACCCGGTGCTCACGGGTGTCTTCATGGAGGTCGCCTCCTGGCTCACGCCCGGCAGCGGCACCATCCAGGACCAGGAGCAGTGGTACTGGATGGTCAATGCCGGAATGCTCATGGTGTGCGCGTCGGTCATCGCCGTCTGCGTGACCCGTACCCACGCCCGGCGCCCCTGGGACGGCCTGCTCGTCGCCCTGGCACCCGCGGTCGCCTTGACGGCGACCATCAACTGGGACCTGCTCGCGGTCGCTCTGACCGCCGCGGCGATGCTGATGTGGTCACGTGGCCGCTCCCTCGCGTTCGGCGTCCTGCTGGGGCTTGCCACGGCCGCCAAGCTCTACCCCTTCCTGCTCCTGGGGCCCCTGATGGTGCTGTGCTGGCGCGCGGGCAAGTGGCGGGAGTTCGGGACGGCGTTGGGGGGCGCGATCGTCGCCTGGGTCGTCGTGAACGGACCGGTGATGCTCTTCGCCTTCGAGGGCTGGTCGAAGTTCTACACGTTCAGCCAGGAACGGGGCGTCGACTTCGGGTCCTTCTGGCTGATCATGGCGCAGAACTCGGACGACCCGCTCAGCACCGAAACGGTCAACACCCTGGCCACGCTGCTGATGCTGGTGTGCTGTGCGGCCGTCGCGGCGCTCGCACTGACCGCGCCTCGACGCCCACGGTTCGCCCAGCTCGCCTTCCTGATCGTGGCGGCCTTCATCCTCACCAACAAGGTCTACTCGCCGCAGTACGTGCTGTGGCTGGTGCCGCTGGCCGCCCTCGCCCGGCCGAAGTGGCGGGACTTCCTGATCTGGCAGGCCTGCGAGGTGGCGTACTTCCTGGGCATCTGGCTGTACCTCGCGTACACGACCAGCGGAGACGCCCACAAGGGACTGCCCACGGACGGCTACCACTGGGCCATCGGCCTGCACCTGCTCGGGACGCTCTACCTGTGCGTGATGGTCGTGCGCGACATCTTCAGGCCGGATCGGGACCCGGTGCGGCGCTCCGGTGACGACGACCCCTCGGGCGGAGTGCTGGACGGCGCCGAGGACGTCTTCGTCCTCGGCCCGGCGGCCCGCCCGCGGCAGCAGGTGACCGCCCGGTTCGACGGGACACCGGTCGAGTGGGGCAAGCCGGGTGCCACGGGCGGTTCGCTCTGAGCGAACCGCCCAGGTCGCCGTGACCGGCGACGCCGAAGGCCGTACACGGGACACCGTGTACGGCCTTCTCGCTGTGCTGCGGGAGACGGCGCCCCGCGCCGGCCGGCGTGACGGTCAGCGGTCCATGATGCGGTCGAACTGCGTGGTGGTGTGCCGCAGATGGGCCACCAGCTCGTCGCCGACCTTCGGCTCGGGCGCGTCCGCCGGCACGAACAGGATCGAGACCTGCATGTGCGGCGGCTCCGCGAACCAGCGCTGCTTGCCACCCCAGACGAACGGCGAAAGATTCCGGTTCACCGTCGCGAGGCCGGCGCGGGCGACGCCCTTGGCGCGCGGCATGACGCCGTGCAGCGCCTTGGGGGCCTCCAGGCCCACTCCGTGCGAGGTGCCACCCGCCACGACCACCAGGAACCCGTCCGAGGCCGCCTTCTGCTGCCGGTAGCCGAACCGGTCACCCTTGGCGACGGGCGTGACGTCCAGGACCGCACCGCGGTACTCGGTGGCGTCGTGGTCCCCCAGCCACAGCCGCGTGCCGATGCGGGCCCGGAAGCGGGTCTGCGGGAACTGCTGCTGGAGCCGGGCGAGGTCCTCGGCCTTGAGGTGGCTGACGAACATGGTGTGCAGGGGCAGCCGGGCGGCACGCAGCCGGTCCATCCACCCGATGACCTCCTCCACGGCGTCCGAGCCGTCGGTGCGGTCCAGCGGGAGGTGGATGGCGAAGCCCTCAAGACGGACGTTCTCGATGGCCGCGTGCAGCTGGGCCAGGTCCTGCTCGCCGATGCCGTGCCGCTTCATCGAGGACATCACCTCGATCACGACGCGGGCGCCGACCAGACCGTAGACACCGTCTATCGACGACACCGAGCGGATGACCCGGTCCGGCAGCGGCACCGGCTCCTCGCCGCGCCGGTACGGCGTCAGCACCAGCAGGTCCCCGCCGAACCAGTCCTTGATCCGGGCGGCCTCGTAGGTCGTGCCGACGGCCAGGACGTCCGAACCCAGCCGCGTGGCCTCCTCGGCCAGCCGCTCGTGCCCGAAGCCGTAGCCGTTGCCCTTGCAGACCGGCACGAGGCCCGGGAACTGCTCCTGTACGTGCTTGTGGTGCGCACGCCAGCGCGCGGTGTCGACGTAGAGCGTGAGCGCCATGGCCGGACCTGGAACCTTTCTCGCGGTGCCGTGTATCGGCGGTTGCCGTGTGTCAGAGGTATGGAAGCACTGAACGGGACATCAGCGGCGCGACATGTAGATGTCGAGCGCCTTGTGCAGCAGCTTGTTCAGCGGGAAGTCCCACTCGCCGAGGTACTCGGCCGCCTGGCCGCCGGTACCCACCTTGAACTGGATCAGGCCGAAGAGGTGGTCGGTCTCGTCCAGCGAGTCGGAGATGCCGCGCAGGTCGTAGACGGTGGCGCCGAGCGCGTAGGCGTCGCGCAGCATCCGCCACTGCATCGCGTTCGAGGGCCGCACCTCACGGCCGATGTTGTCGGAGGCGCCGTAGGAGTACCAGACGTGCCCGCCGACGATCAGCATCGTCGCGGCCGACAGGTTCACGCCGTTGTGCCGGGCGAAGTACAGCCGCATGCGGTTGGGGTCCTCGGTGTTGAGGGCCGTCCACATGCGCTGGAAGTACGACAGCGGACGCGGCCGGAAGTGGTCGCGCACGGCCGTGATCTCGTACAGCCGCTGCCATTCCTCGAGGTCCTGGTAGCCGCCCTGGACGACCTCCACGCCGGCTTTCTCGGCCTTCTTGATGTTGCGGCGCCACAGCTGGTTGAAGTTCTTGTGGACCTCTTCAAGGGAACGGTTCGCCAGCGGCACCTGGTACACGTAACGGGGCTGGACGTCGCCGAAGCCCGCGCCACCGTCCTCACCCTGCTGCCAGCCCATGCGGCGCAGTTTGTCGGCCACCTCGAAGGCACGCGGCTCGATGTGGTCGGCCTCGATGTCACGCAGGCGCTTGACGTCAGGGTTCTGGATCCCCTGTTTGATCGACGGGGCCTCCCAGCGCCGGATGATCACCGGCGGGCCCATCTTCACGGAGAAGGCGCCCTGCTGCTTCAGGTGCGCGAGCATCGGTTCGAGCCATTCCTGCAGATTCGGCGCGAACCAGTTGATGACCGGGCCCTCGGGCAGGTAGGCGAGGTAGCGCTTGATCTTGGGGAGCTGCCGGTAGAGGACCAGACCCGCACCGACCATCTCACCGGTGCGGTCGTCGAACCAGCCGAGGTTCTCGGAGCGCCACTCCGCCTTGACGTCAGCCCAGGCCGGGACCTGCATGTGGCTCGCCGACGGCAGGCTCTGGATGTAGGCCAGATGCTGCTCGCGACTGATGGTCCTCAGGGTCAGGCTCATTTCGGGGCGCTCCTCGGGCTGGTGTGTCCCCATGGGGTCAGGGGCTCCGGCTCTCGCGCGAAGCCTACTGCGCCGTGGGAGCGCGCCGGTTGGGCGTACGGGCCCTACGCCCCGGCCCGAGGCCGGCCGGTGCGGGATCCGCTGTTCTGATGAGGAGGTGTCCTGGCGTCAGCCGATGAGGCCGCCGTGCGCCATGCCCAGGAAGAACCCGACGCCCGATGCGCCCAGGCCGAGGATGAGACCGAAGCGCTCCCGGGTCGTCTCCGAGATCCACTGGCCGTAGGCGCCCGTGAGGATGCCCACCAGGCCGGCCCAGGAGCTGAGCACGTGCAGGTCTTCTTCGATGATCGCCGTGAGGAACGACAAGAGGCCCAGCACCAGGGTCACCGCGAGCAGGGTGTCCTGGAGGGGGTGGGGCTTGCCGTCCGTGGCGAACAGGCCGCCGCCGGTGTTGGGTCGCAATGCCTGTGCCATAGGGCACCTCCTGCGAAAGTCGGCGCATCGTAGCGCCATACACACCCGATGTGTACAGATTGGCTGCCCTGGCGGCCGGATTTCAACCGCAAGCCGCTGTGCGGGTACTCTGTACCGTCCGCACCGGTGTCTGCCCACGTCATGGCAGGGGCTTCTCGCCAGAACCCCGATTGTCAGTGGTGGCCGATACCGTTGCCTACGCATCACAACCCTCCTGCCACGGAACGACCGTGGCCGCTGAGTCCAAAGGAGGTGGGTTCCACATGCGTCACTACGAGGTGATGGTCATCCTCGACCCCGAGGTCGAGGAGCGCGCTGTCTCTCCGCTGATCGAGAACTTCCTCTCTGTCGTCCGTGACGGCGGCGGAAAGGTCGAGAAGGTCGACACCTGGGGCCGTCGTCGTCTCGCGTACGAGATCAAGAAGAAGCCCGAGGGCATCTACTCGGTCATCGACCTGCAGGCCGAGCCTGCGGTCGTCAAGGAGCTCGACCGCCAGATGAACCTGAACGAGTCGGTCCTCCGGACCAAGGTCCTCCGTCCCGAGACCCACTGAGCTTCCCAGCTCAGCTGATTCCGGGATTCGAGTAGCAAGCAGCCAGAGCAAACCCGCCGAGAGGTTCCCCCATGGCAGGCGAGACCGTCATCACGGTCGTCGGCAATCTTGTCGACGACCCCGAGCTGCGCTTCACCCCCTCCGGTGCGGCGGTCGCGAAGTTCCGTGTCGCGTCCACTCCCCGCACCTTCGACCGCCAGACGAACGAGTGGAAGGACGGCGAGAGCCTCTTTCTGACCTGCTCGGTCTGGCGTCAGGCGGCGGAGAACGTCGCCGAGTCGCTCCAGCGAGGCATGCGCGTCATCGTGCAGGGCCGGCTGAAGCAGCGGTCCTACGAGGACCGTGAGGGCGTCAAGCGCACGGTCTACGAGCTGGACGTCGAGGAAGTCGGCGCCAGCCTGCGCAACGCCACGGCCAAGGTCACCAAGACCTCCGGCCGCGGTGGACAGGGTGGCCAGGGTGGCTACGGCGGTGGCGGCGGCCAGGGTGGCGGCGGCTGGGGCGGCGGCCCCGGTGGCGGTCAGCAGGGCGGCGGCGCTCCCGCCGACGACCCGTGGGCGACCGGCGCTCCCGCCGGTGGCAACCAGGGCGGTGGCGGCGGCTGGGGTGGAAACTCCGGCGGCGGTGGCGGCGGCTACTCGGACGAGCCTCCCTTCTAGGGGCGGGTTCGCACTCACACTTCTTGATCACACAGGAGAAACACCATGGCTAAGCCGCCTGTGCGCAAGCCGAAGAAGAAGGTCTGCGCTTTCTGCAAGGACAAGGTCACGTACGTGGACTACAAGGACACGAACATGCTGCGGAAGTTCATTTCCGACCGCGGCAAGATCCGTGCCCGCCGCGTGACCGGCAACTGCACGCAGCACCAGCGTGACGTCGCCACGGCCGTGAAGAACAGCCGTGAGATGGCGCTGCTGCCCTACACGTCCACCGCGCGATAAGGGAAGGGTGACCGACACATGAAGATCATCCTCACCCACGAGGTCTCCGGCCTCGGTGCCGCGGGCGACGTCGTCGACGTCAAGGACGGTTACGCTCGCAACTACCTGATCCCGCGGAAGTTCGCTATCCGCTGGACCAAGGGTGGCGAGAAGGACGTCGAGCAGATCCGTCGTGCTCGCAAGATCCACGAGATCCAGACCATCGAGCAGGCCAACGCTGTGAAGGCCCAGCTCGAGGGCGTCAAGGTCCGTCTGGCCGTCCGCTCCGGCGACGCCGGTCGTCTCTTCGGTTCCGTCACCCCGGCCGACATCGCGTCCGCGATCAAGGCTTCCGGTGGCCCCGAGGTCGACAAGCGCCGCATCGAGCTCGGCTCGCCGATCAAGACGCTGGGCGCTCACGAGACGTCCGTGCGTCTGCACCCCGAGGTTGCCGCCAAGGTCAACATCGAGGTCATCGCGGCCTGAGTGCCGCGCTCGCTGAAGCAGTGAGCGAAAGGGCCGCACCCCCCAGGGGTGCGGCCCTTTCGTGTCTGCTGGGCAGGCCAGCTGAGCGGCGCCATGTTTCACGTGAAACACCGCGTCTGTGGAGTATCCGTGTTTCACGTGAAACACAGAGCGTTCCACGTGAAACAGACAGCGGTCCGCGCGAACGGTCAGCGGGTCGCGCCCGTGACGATCCAGCGGCCCGATCGGGTGCGGAGCCACAGGGTCAGCATGCGAACGGTCATCATCAGTGTGATCGTGGCCCAGAGCGCGGTCAGGCCACCGCCCAGTACCGGGACCAGAAGCGCGGCCGGTGTGAACACCGCCAGGGTGAGCAGCATGGCCCAGGCGAGATACGGGCCGTCGCCGGCGCCCATCAGTACGCCGTCCAGGACGAAGACGATGCCGGAGATCGGCTGGGAGAGAGCGACGATGACCAGGGCGGGCAGCGCCACGTCCTTCACGGCGGGGTCGCTGGTGAACAACGGCAGGAACGCCGGTCGGGTGAGAACCACCAGAGCGCCGAGGACGACGCCCACGGCGATTCCCCACTCCACCATGCGGCGGCACGCGTCCCGGGCGCCCTGGGTGTCACCGGCTCCGAGGTAACGCCCGATGATGGCCTGCCCCGCGATGGCGATGGCGTCGAGAGCGAACGCCAGCAGGCTCCACAGCGAGAGGATGATCTGGTGCGCGGCGATGTCGGCATCCCCGAGACGGGCGGCGACCGCGGTGGCGATCATCAGGATGGCCCGCAATGAGAGGGTGCGCACCAGCAGGGGCACACCGGCTTGAGCGGAAGCCTTGATCCCGGCGGCGTCCGGGCGCAGTGAGGCCCCATGCTTGCGTGCTCCTCGCAGAACCACCACGAGATAGGCCGCGGCCATGCCGCACTGGGCGATGACGGTGCCCCACGCGGAACCGGCGATCCCGAGATCGGCGCCGTAGACCAGGCCGGCGTTGAGGGCGCCGTTGGCGACGAAGCCGGCGATGGCGACGTAGAGCGGGGTGCGGGTGTCCTGCAGTCCGCGCAGGACACCTGTCGCGGCCAGGACGACGAGCATGGCGGGTATGCCGAGCGCGGAAATGCGCAGGTACGTGACCGCGTAGGGAGTCGCCGCGTCCGAGGCGCCGAAAAGGTCCACGAGGTGAGGGGCTGTCGGCAACGCCACCGCGACGACGGCGGCGCCGAGGAGCAGGGCCAGCCAGATGCCGTCCATGCCCTGCCGAATGGCGGCTTGGAGGTCACCCGCGCCGACGCGGCGGGCCACGGCGGCTGTCGTGGCGTAGGCGAGGAAGACAAAAACACTCACGGCAGTCATCAGCAGGGCGGAGGCGATGCCGAGACCGGCGAGTTGGGCCGTGCCCAGATGGCCCACGATGGCGGTGTCCGCCATGAGGAAGAGAGGCTCGGCGACCAGGGCGCCGAAGGCCGGCACAGCCAACGCGATGATCTCTCGGTCGTGCTGTCTCCGGCCGGTGGGACGGCGCGCGGGGGCCTGTGTCATGTGCACCAATCTAATCGTCCACAGGTAAGAGATGCAAAGGTTTCGTGACCCTTACTTTGCGTCCTGGCGTGCGCACTGTTGTGCACGGCGCGAGGTGATCTTGCGCCGGTCGGGAAAGTTTTTCTTCTGCACAGCCGGTGGACGATGAAGATGCAGGTCAGAGCTCCTTCATTGCCGATGGGGGTCGCTTGTTCACAGGCCTGTCCACCGGGTCGTGCACAGGTTTCGCGCAGTTCTCCACAGCATCTGGGCCGTCGTCCACATGGCCTGTGGATAACCAGATTGGCTGACGGTGCCGACAGGCCTACGGTGGTCCGGCGCCCGCTCCGTCCGCCGGTTTTCAGAACGCCACAAAACCGGCGCGTGCCAACCGGAGTTGGGCCTCTTATTTGTCAGTGCCGTGCCGTAGAAAAGAGGGGCACGGCTAGGTCTGCTTCGGCGGACGGGAGGAGGTGGCTCGGTGAGCATTTCCGAGCCCTTGGACGACCCGTGGGCCGACAGCGGTCCCAGTGATCGTCTGCCCGCCTCCCGTCGGCGGGACGACGGAGGCCGGGGCCGCGACGAACAGCACGAGCGCGGCAGGGACAACGGCGCGTGGGACGGCGGATCGGCCCCGTCGTTCGAGCGGGTGCCGCCGCAGGACATCGACGCCGAGCAGTCCGTCCTCGGTGGCATGCTCCTCTCCAAGGACGCCATCGCCGACGTCGTCGAGATCATCAAGGGTCACGACTTCTACAAGCCGGCCCACGAGACGATCTTCCAGGCCGTCCTCGACGTCTACGCCAAGGGCGAGCCGGCCGACCCGATCACGATCGCGGCCGAGCTCACCAAGCGCGGCGAGATCAACAAGGTCGGCGGCGCCTCCTACCTGCACACCCTCGTCCAGACGGTGCCGACGGCCGCCAACGCGGCCTACTACGCGGAGATCGTGCACGAGCGGGCCGTGCTGCGCCGCCTGGTCGAGGCCGGGACCCGCATCACGCAGATGGGATACGCGGCCGACGACGACGTCGACGAGATCGTCAACCGCGCCCAGGCAGAGGTCTACGCGGTCACCGAGCAGCGCACCAGCGAGGACTACCTCCCGCTCGGCGACATCATGGAGGGCGCGCTCGACGAGATCGAGGCGATCGGTTCGCGCAGCGGCGAGATGACCGGTGTGCCCACCGGGTTCACCGACTTCGACTCGCTCACCAACGGTCTGCACCCGGGCCAGATGATCGTCATCGCGGCCCGTCCCGCCATGGGCAAGTCCACCCTGGCCCTCGACTTCGCCCGGGCCGCTTCGATCAAGCACAACCTGCCGAGCGTCATCTTCTCCCTGGAAATGGGGCGCAACGAGATCGCGATGCGTCTGCTGTCCGCGGAGGCCCGCGTCGCCCTGCACCACATGCGTTCCGGCACCATGACGGACGAGGACTGGACGCGTCTGGCGCGCCGGATGCCCGAGGTCTCCTCCGCGCCTCTGTACATCGACGACTCCCCGAACCTGTCGATGATGGAGATCCGCGCCAAGTGCCGTCGGCTGAAGCAGCGCAACGACATCAGACTCGTGATTATCGACTATCTGCAGCTGATGCAGTCCGGGGGATCCAAGCGCGCCGAGAGCCGCCAGCAGGAGGTCTCGGACATGTCCCGTAACCTCAAGCTCCTGGCCAAGGAGCTGGAAGTCCCGGTGATCGCGCTCTCCCAGCTCAACCGTGGCCCCGAGCAGCGCACGGACAAGAAGCCGATGGTGTCCGACCTGCGTGAGTCGGGCTCCATCGAGCAGGACGCCGACATGGTGATCCTTCTGCACCGCGAGGACGCGTACGAGAAGGAGTCGCCCCGTGCGGGCGAGGCGGACATCATCGTGGGCAAGCACCGAAACGGCCCGACGGCGACGATCACCGTCGCCTTCCAGGGGCACTACTCGCGGTTCGTGGACATGGCACAGACCTGATCCGCCCGGGCCCTCAAAAGCCCTGACCCCGAATGTGCTCGACTCGGGGACACCAGGCCGGGTGGACTGGGCCCATGACGACATTTCAGGGAGAGCTGCTTCCCGGCACACGTCGTGCTCTGCTGCACCGGATCGCGGTCGCGCAGGCCGAGGGGCGGACGCCGTCGCTCGTCGCAGCCGTCGTACGTGACGGCACGACGGTGTGGACGGGCGCACGGACCTCGGTGGAAGGGCATGCGCCGGACGAGAACGTGCAGTACCGGATCGGTTCGATCACCAAGACCTTCACGGCGGTCCTCGTGCTGCGGCTGCGGGACGAGGGAGCACTCGCTCTGGAGGACCCACTCGAGAAGCACCTGCCGGGCACCGGCGTGGGGGAGGCCACCATTGCCGAACTCCTCGCGCACACAGGAGGGCTGCCGGCCGAGACGCCGGGGCCGTGGTGGGAGCGAAGCCCCGGCGCCCTGCGGCCCGAACTCGCCGACGTCCTGGGCGACCGGCCCCTGCTGACTCCGCCAGGGCGGCGATTCCACTACTCCAATCCGGGCTACGCCCTGCTCGGCGCTCTCATCGAGAAGCTCCGCGGGGCGTCCTGGGAGGAGGTCCTTCGGCGCGAAGTGCTCGAACCTCTGGAGTTGCATCGCACGAGCGTGCGCCCTGTGACGCCGCACGCGGGGGGCTGGGCCGTGCATCCCTGGGCTGACGTGCTGCTTCCCGAGCCCGCCGAGGATCTGGGGCGTATGGCTCCGGCCGGTCAACTGTGGTCGACGGGAGGTGACATGGCGCGGTTCGCTGCCTTCCTGCTCAACGGCGACGAGCGGGTGCTGAGCGCGGAGTGGCTGCGGGAGATGAGGACACCGGCCGCGGCCCATGAGGCGGCGGACGTCGCGAGCGGTTACGCCTACTGCCTCGGCATGGAGATCCGGCGCCGGAACGGACGCTCCCTGGTCGGCCACACCGGCTCGCTGCCAGGCTTCCTGGCGTGCCTCATGATCAGCGTGGAGGACGACGTGGCGGCGATCGCCCTGGCCAACTCCACGTCAGGACCACTGCTGTTCCCTGTCACGGCCGATCTGGTCCGGATCGTCGCCGAGGCTGAGCCGCGTATCCCCGCTCCGTGGAAGCCGCTGCGTGAGGCCGACCCGTCGCTGCTGGAGCTGACGGGACCGTGGTACTGGGGGACGCACGCCTTCGCCCTGCGCCTGACGGCCGACGGACTCGTCTCGCTGGGGCCGCTGACCGGCGCGGGCCGTCGTTCGCGATTCCGCCCGAACGGTGACGGCACCTGGACGGGACTGGAGGGCTACTACGCCGGCGAGCTCCTGCGGCCCGTACGGCGGCCCGACGGGGGCGTGAGTCACCTGGATCTCGGTTCGTTCGTGTTCACGCGTGAGCCGTACGACGAGGGCGCTCCTGTGCCGGGTGGTGTCGACCGGGAGGGGTGGCGGGGCATCGGTTAGACGGATGACATGCGTGGGCGCCCTGTTTCACGTGAAACAGGGCGCCCACGCATGCGGTCACAACGAGAGCTTGAAGCCCGTGTGGGAAGCCGTGAACCCGAGCCGCTCGTAGAAGCGGTGGGCATCGGTGCGGGTCTTGTCGGAGGTCAGCTGGACCAACTGGCACCCCAGGTCCCTGGATTCCTCGATCGCCCACTCGATGAGCCGGGTTCCCAGGCCGCTGCCGCGCTCGTCCGCATGGATGCGCACGCCTTCGATGATCGACCTGGTCGCCCCGCGCCGGGAAAGGCCGGGGATGATCGTGAGCTGGAGCGTGCCGACGACCTTGCCCTCCCGGACCGCCACGACCAGACGCTGGTTCGGGTCGGCGCTGAGCCGCTCCAGCGCGGTCAGGTACGGGGTGAGGTCGTCCGGTGACTCGCGCTGCGCGCCCAGTGGGTCGTCAGCGAGCATGGCGACGATCGCGGGGACATCGTCGGCGACGGCTGCGCGTATTTCAAGATCTCCCATGGATGTACCTTACGCAGCTTCGGTGCGCCGGTTCGGTCGTCCCGGACGGGATCGGGGGCCCTATGCGGGCACCGCAGCCTTCAGCGTCTCCACGGCTCGGACCAGGGGTGCCAGCTCCGGGTTCTTCGCTGCTTCGTCGAGGGCTTCGCGCAGGGCGGCGTCGTTGGTCGGGCGGGCGGCTTCCAGCAATTCGAGGCCCGCCGCGGTGACGTTCGTGTAGATGCCCCGGCGGTCGGTGGGGCACAGGTAACGCTCCAGGAGGCCCCGGTCCTCCAGGCGGGTGACCAGGCGTGTGGTGGCGCTCTGGCTGAGGACGACCGCGTCGGCGACCTGCTTCATCTGCAGATGTCCCCCGTCGCCGTCGTGCTGCCGGCTGAGCACATCCAGCAGGGAGTACTCGCGCGCGCTGAGGTCGTGCCCGGCCTGCAGGGCGCGCTCGATGTGAGCCTCGATCCTCCCGTGCAGCAGGGAGAGGGCGCACCAGCTCTGGGCGAGAGCGGTGAGCGCGGGGTCCGTCGCTGTCATTGGCGTTTCCTCCGTCCCGGAGCGGCTGACACCCAGGATAGAGCAACCTCGCAATAGACGGCGGTTGCGCATAGCCCGCGTCTGCAACTATTGTGAACGCACGCAAAGCGCTCCTGCAATCGTTTGGGAAGGTACCCCTCCATGCCTCTCGCGCTTCTGGCCCTCGCGATCGGGGCCTTCGGGATCGGAACGACGGAATTCGTGATCATGGGCCTGCTGCCCGAGGTCGCGGGTGACTACGGGGTCTCCATCCCCACGGCCGGCTACCTGGTGACCGGCTACGCGCTCGGCGTCATGTTCGGCGCCCCGCTGATGACCGTGCTCGGCACCAGGGTCTCCCGCAAGCGGATGCTGATGCTGCTGATGGGGTTGTTCATCGCGGGCAACCTGCTCTCGGCGCTCGCCCCCGCCTTCTCCGTCATGCTGACCGGCCGGATCATCGCCTCACTGGCTCACGGTGCCTTCTTCGGCATCGGCTCGGTCGTCGCGGCGGACCTCGTCGCTCCGGACAAGAAGGCCGGAGCCATCGCGATGATGTTCACCGGTCTGACCGTCGCCAACGTCGTCGGTGTCCCGCTGGGCACGCTCGTCGGACAGTCCATCGGCTGGCGGGTCACCTTCGGCATCGTCGCCGCCCTCGGCGTCGTCGGCCTGGCCGGCATCGCCCGGCTCGTCCCCGACATGCCGAAGGCCGAGGGCGTACGTCTGCGGCACGAGCTGGCCGCCTTCAAGAACGTGCAGGTCCTGCTCGCGATGGCGATGACCGTGCTGGGCTTCGGCGGTGTCTTCGCGGCCATCACCTACATCGCGCCGATGATGACCCATGTCGCGGGCTTCGCCGACGGGTCCGTCACCTGGCTGCTGGTCCTCTTCGGCCTGGGCATGGTCGGCGGCAACCTCGTCGGCGGCAGGTTCGCCGACCGCGCCCTGATGCCCATGCTGTACGTCTCTCTGGGCGCTCTGGCCGTCGTCCTGGCCCTGTTCACCGTCACCGCCCACGACAAGCTGCTCTCGGCGATCACCGTCGCGCTGATCGGTGCCCTGGGCTTCGCCACCGTGCCGCCGCTGCAGAAGCGCGTTCTCGACCAGGCACACGGTGCCCCGACCCTGGCCTCAGCCGTCAACATCGGCGCCTTCAACCTCGGCAACGCGCTCTCCGCCTGGCTGGGCGGCCTGGTGATCGCGGCGGGCCTCGGCTACACCGCCCCCAACTGGGTCGGCGCCGCCCTGGCCGCCGGTGCCCTGGTCCTGGCCTTCGTGTCGGCCGCCCTGGAGCGCCGCGCCGGGGGCCCCAGCGCCGTCATCACCGGCTCCGCTCCAGCCGAGCAGCGCGCCGCCGTCCACCACTGAGCAACCGGATCACCCCCACCGGCCTCACGGCCCGGAACGACCGTCCTTCTTCCAGGAGAACCCCTTCATGAGCACCACCACCGCAGTCGCCCCCCTCACCACCCAGGACGCCGACGCCCTCGTGGCCGCCGCCCATCGTGCCGCCGAGTCGGCGGGCGTCACCGTCAGCGTCACCGTCCTTGACGCAGGCGGCCATCTGCTCGCTTTCCGGCGCGACGACCGTGCCGTGCTGATCTCCGGCGAGACCAGCACCCGCAAGGCCTACACGGCCCTCCAGTTGAACGCGCCCACCGCCGACCTGGTGGACGCGGTGCAGCCCGGAGGCCTCTTCCACACGCTGCCGACCGCACTCGACCGGCCGCTGCTGTTCATCGCCGGCGGCGTGCCGGTACACCGCGACGGGCGCCTGATCGGCGCGATCGGCGTCGGCGGCGGTGCCCCCGAGCAGGATCACGGCTTCGCCACGACCGCCGTGGAGGCCCTCGCCTGACCCGGCCCCTTCAGCGAGACGACGCCGGCCCTCTTCATGGGGGCCGGCGTCGTCGTGTCGAAGCCGGTCAGCCCGCCGCGACCGTGACCGGCGCGAACCGCCGGCTCCAGTCCCCGGGCAACTCCGTGATCCCGTACGTCATCACCGCGTTGAAGGCGACGGATTCCAGACCGCGCTGCTTCACCCACGCCAGGAGTTCTTCGTGCCGCACGTCGATGTCGGTGCGCAGCGGGCGGTCGGTGCGAGCGGCAAGGGACGTGAGGAGAGCCTGGGCCACCGAGGTGTCGCGTGCGATGAGCGGGCCGACGACGTGGGTGTCCATGTTGGGCCAGGCGGCCGCGTACCCGATGATCCGTCCGCCCTCCTCCGCCACCCGCAACTGGTCGGCGAAGGCCGGCAGTCGGGTGACGATGTGCGTGCGGTCGCTTCCGAAGACCTGCTCGTCGAGACGGAGGATGGCCGTGAGGTCCTCGGCGGTCGCAGCGCGGGTGGCGATCTTCGGCTCAGGCCCGCCGGGAGTGAAGTGCCCGCACACCATTTCGGCCCGTCCGGTGACCTTGAAGCCGAGCTCCTCGTAGAGGGGGCGGCCGTACGGCGTCGCATGCAGTGTGAGGGGCGTGGTGCCCATGTCCGAGACGACATGACGCATCAGCCGGCGTCCCACGCCCTGCCGTGCGTGCCGTCGGGCGACCAGCACCATGCCGATCGCGGCGAGGGCAGGGTCCTGCGGTCCGTACTCGGTGACAACGCAGGCGCTCACCAGACCACCGTCGGGGTCGTCGATGCCGTAACCCTTTCCGGCCGCGAGCAGGAAGCTCCACTTGTGCTCCTCCCGTGGCCACCCCCGGTCCTCGGACAAGTCGGCGCAGGCGGCGTGATCGTGCAGTGTCAGACGGCGGATGGGCCATGAGGCAAGGGAAGGAGTCGGCACGCAGGTCAGGCTGTCCGACAAGAGCCCCTGACGTCCACTTGTTTCAGCGGAGACGTACGAGCTTTTGGCCAGTTGTCACCGCTCGCACAGCCCACAGACCCACGCCGGATGTTTCACGTGAAACAGGTAAGAAGGCCGGGCGTTCGGCCGAGGCGCTGAACACGGCTGTCCCGCACCCCTGTTGACGGCCTCGGCGATTCGCGTCGTGCCCGCATTCGTGACGAGAGGAGGGGGGACTTGTGTGCACGGCGGTGGCCGGTAGGGTCGAGTCCGGTTCGCATCCGGGACGGGACGCCTCGTCCCGTTCGGGGCAGTGCAGGGCAATGCAGCCTAACGGGACGGAGAGATCGAAGACCCGTGTTTCCGGGTATACGCCGGAGGCGGCCACGCGGGTGGGAAGCTCGATGAGGGTCACTGCGGCCAATGTCACACTCTCGCCTTAC
Organism: Streptomyces sp. NPDC059696; assembly: GCF_042733745.1. Classification (NCBI taxonomy): domain Bacteria; kingdom Bacillati; phylum Actinomycetota; class Actinomycetes; order Kitasatosporales; family Streptomycetaceae; genus Streptomyces; species Streptomyces sp. NPDC059696. The sequence goes on along the minus strand of NZ_JBHWFG010000003.1, from coordinate 219,540 downwards.
TTGTCCGTACGGAGCCGGGTTACGGGTTGAATGTGGCCGCATTGGCCGAGACAGGAGGGGAACGCAGACCGTCCACGGGGGAAGCAGGCACGTTCCGACTCCGGGAAGTGCGCAGACCGACCGAAAGATGCTCGAGGCGAGGCACACCATGGACGCTCCGACCACCACGTCGGCCGACAACGGCACTTCTGGCGGCGGGGGCGATTGGTTCACACCCCGCAGCACCCCGAGCACCGGTGGGCCCGACCCGGCGCGCGAAGCCCCCGACGCGATACCCACCCCCGCCACTCCGCCCGCGCCACACACGCAGCCCCCGGCCGCGGACCCCACGGCTGCCCCGACACCGGGCCCCGCACCGACGACGCTCACCCCGACGCCCTTCACGTCCATGGCTCCGCCCGGGGCCGCCGCCGGACAACCGGCTCCCACCCAGGAGCACGCCCCGGAGCCACCGTCGGCGGAGGCCACCCCCGGCCCGGCCGGGACGGGCTCCCCGGACGCCCTCCTCATCCGCCGCACCATGGCCGAGGTCACGCCGGTCGCCGACAAGGTCACGTCGTACTTCTACGCCCTGCTCTTCGTGCGCCACCCCGACCTGCGCTCGCTGTTCCCGGCCGCGATGGACACTCAGCGGGACCGATTGCTCAGAGCGCTGCTCACGGCCGCCGAGCACATCGACAACAGGGATGTCCTCGTCGACTACCTGCAAAAGCTCGGCAGGGGCCACCGCAAGTACGGGACGCGGCCCGAGCACTATCCGGCCGTCGGTGAGTGCCTCATCGGCGCGCTGAGCAGGTACGCGGCCGGAATGTGGAACCCGGAGACCGAGGCGGCCTGGGTCCGGACCTACACCACGATCTCCCAGATCATGATCGACGCAGCGGCCGCGGACGAGCTGCGTGCACCGGCCTGGTGGTACGCCGAGATCGTCACGCACGACCTGAGAACGCCGGACGTAGCCGTCGTGACCGTCCGCCCCGACCAGCCCTATCCCTTCCTCGCCGGGCAGTACACGAGCGTGGAGACGCCCTGGTGGCCCCGCATCTGGCGCCACTACTCCTTCGCCTCGGCGCCGCGGTCCGACGGGCTGCTGTCGTTTCACGTCAAGGCCGTCCCGGCCGGCTGGGTCTCCAACGCCCTGGTGCACCGCGCCCGCCCCGGCGACATCATCCGGCTCGGGCCACCCGCGGGGTCGATGACCGTCGACCACACCACCGACAGCGGCCTGCTCTGCCTGGGCGGCGGCACCGGCATCGCGCCCATCAAAGCCCTGGTCGAGGACGTCGCCGAGCATGGGGACCGCCGGTCGGTCGAGGTCTTCTACGGTGCCCGCACCGATCACGACCTGTACGACATCGACACCATGCTCCGGCTCCAGCAGACCCACCCGTGGCTCTCGGTCCGCGCGATCATCGACCAGCAGGCGCACGTACAGCTGCCGGACGCCATCCGCACCTACGGGCCCTGGGACGAGTTCGACGCCTACCTCTCGGGCCCGCCCGGGATGATCCGCAGCGGTGTGCACGTCCTGAGAGACGTCGGTGTCCCGTCGGAGCGCATACGCCACGACTCCGTCGAGGAACTGGTCGCGGCCGGAAGCTGATCCGGCGTCTCAGCCCAGGTCGGACGCGTGCATGGCGAGAACACCCTCGATGTTGCCGTCCAGGTAGTGCCGCAACGACAGCGGCACGAGATGGACCGACGCGATCCCGACCCGGGTGAAGGGCACGCGCACGATCTCGTACTCGCCGATCGGCTCGTCCACCTCCGGGCCGTGGCGCAGGGAGGGGTCCATCGACTCCAGGCGGCAGACGAAGAAGTGCTGCACCTTCACACCGGTCGCGCCGCCGTCCTCGCCGATGTGCTCCATGGTGTCCACGAAGCAGGGCACCACATCGGTGATCTTCGCTCCGAGTTCCTCGTACACCTCGCGGTGCAAGGCGTCGACGACGGTCGGGTCACTGGGCTCGACCCCGCCGCCGGGCGTGAGCCAGTAGGGATCCACACCCGGCTTGGTGCGCTTGATCAGGATCAGGTCGGCACCGTCCAGGAGAACTGCGCGGGCGGTGCGCTTGACCACGGGTCGGACGGTCATGAGTGAAATGTGGCCCGGCTGGTTCCACGTGAAACATCGCGAAACGTCACCGGACGAGCTCCCAGAGTGAGGCAGGTTCCTGAGCGCCTGGCACCCACCTCGGGCAACCCGGCACGCGACCCCCCGGGCGCCTCAGCACCAGTCGGCCGACGACCGCAGCAACCAGTCGTGGGCTCGCGCGATATGGGGCATGGCGAGGGTCCCGGTCCGGACCACCAGGAAGTACGTGCGCAGCGGCGGCACCGGCGGCTCATGCAGGGCGACGACGTCACCCCGCTGCAGCGCCGGCGCGCACAGATAGCGGGGCAGCACCGCGAGGCCGGCGCCCGCGGCCGCGCAGGCCAGGACCGCGCGCAGGTCGGGGACGATCACGGTGCCCTGGGCGGCCGGCTGAGCGTCGAAGACGGTGGCCCAGTAGCGGGAGACGAAGGGCAGCGACTCGTGCACCTCCACCACCGGCACCTTCTCGAGAGCCGGTTCCGGTGCGTGGCCCGGCTGCCCGGTGCCGAGCTGGTCCGACCAGCGCGGGGCGGCGACCAGGACATGCTCCTCGTCGCAGAGCGCAGTCGCCGTGAGCAGCGGCCCGCGCGGCTGGGCCGTGCTGATGGCCAGATCATGATGCCCGGCGGACAACCCGTCCAGCGTTTCCTCGGCAGTCCCGAACGAGGCGCGCAAGGCAAAGCCCTGCCCGTCCTCGCGGGTCAGCTCCGTGAGGGCGGGCAGGGCTCGTTCGGCGGTGAACTCCGGCGGACCTGCGAGGTGCAGCGTCCGTAAGGACGAGCCGTCGTCGAGGCCGGTCTCGGTGATCTCCACCAGGGCGTCGAGATGGGGGGCGGCCTTGTGGGCGAGCTCGTCACCGATGCTCGTCGGGGTCACGCCACGGGCCTGCCGAAGGAACAGGGGGCGGCCCAGCTGCCGTTCCAGCGTCCGTATCTGAGAGGTGACGGCGGGCTGGGACAGGCCGAGCAGAGCGGCGGCGCGTGTGAAGGAGCCGGCCCGGTGCACGGTCACGAAGGTCCGCAGCAAGGCCAGATCCACCGCGCACACTCCCCTCTCCGGCCACTGCTCCCCGGCCGCCGACCCTGCCCAACTATAAATATGTCGATAGGTCTCTGTCGCTACTGTGATTGGACACTGACAGAGAGTCAACTAGCCTTGGTCGCGCGGTTCTTGCGCGCGGAACCGGAGGACGGTCCGAGCCACGAGGGGGGAGGCTCGGACCGTCCGCGGGGGTTGTTCAGACGGCCGACACGTCCAGCGCACGCAGCACGTCCGCCACCAGGTCCTCGGGGTCCTCGGCGCCCACCGACAGGCGGACGAAGCCCTCCGGCACCGCGTCCCCGCCCCAGCGGCCACGCCGTTCGGCCGTGGACCGCACCCCGCCGAAGCTCGTCGCGTCGTCCACGAGGCGCAGGGAGTCGAGGAAGCGGTCGGCACGCGCGCGCGTGGGCAACGTGAACGACACGACACACCCGAAGCGCCGCATCTGCCGTGCGGCGATCTCGTGGGCGGGGTCGTCGGTCAGTCCCGGGTAGCGCAGCCCCGCCACCTCGGGCCGCTCCCGCAGCGCCTTCGCGACCGCCAGGGCCGTCGCGTTCTGCCGGTCGACGCGCATCTGGAGGGTCGCGAGCGAACGGTGCGCGAGCCAGGCCTCCATGGGCCCGGGAATCGCACCGACGATCTTGCGCCAGCGGCGCACGGCGGCCATGGCCTCGGCGTCCCGTCCGGCCACATATCCCAGGAGGACGTCGCCGTGGCCGGTGAGCTGCTTGGTGCCGCTGGCCACCGCGAAATCGGCGCCGAGTTCCAGCGGGCGCTGGCCGAGCGGTGTCGCCAGGGTGTTGTCGACGGCCACCAGAGCCCCACGCGCGTGTGCCGCCTCGGCGAGCCGCCTGATGTCGCACACGTCGAGCCCGGGATTCGACGGGGACTCGATCCACAGCAGCCTCGCCCCGTCGAGCACGTCGAGCTGGGCGTCCCGGCCGGTCGGCGCCGTGCGCACCTCGATGCCGTACGCCTCCAGCTGGGCGCGGACCAGCGGCAGCGCCTGGTAACCGTCGTCCGGCAGGACGCACACGTCACCGGTGCGCAGCTGGGAGAAGAGCACCGCCGAGATCGCCGCCATGCCCGAGGCGAAGACGAGTGTCTCGGCGTCGTCCCGGTCCGGTGCCTCCAGCTCTCCGATGGCCTGTTCCAGCAGCGTCCAAGTCGGGTTCTCGTCCCGGCCGTACGTATAGGGGCCGGTCGGGTCGCCCGGGAGATGGAAGTGGGCGGCGAACACGGGACCGGGCAGCGTGGGCTCGTGCTTGACCGGCTCCGGCAGCCCGGCCCGCACGGCGCGTGTGCCGTCACCGACACCCGCGACCGCCCGACCCGCAGCGCCCGTCACCGCACCGGAGGCCGCCGCCCCGCCACCCGTCACCGCACCCTGGGCCGCCGCCTCGCCGCCCGCGGCACCCTTCACCTGGTCCGCGTCGGCCGTCGCCCGGGCCGGGCCGCCCGTCGAACCGCCCGCGTCACCCGTCGCGGAATCACTCATGCCGCCTGTCCCTCCACGTCCTCGCGCACTGCGGCGAGCAGACCTGCGCTCGCCGCCTCCACCATCTCAAGGCACTCCTCGAAACCGTCCATCCCCCCGTAGTAGGGGTCCGGTACGTCGAGGTCGTCGCCGGCGGCGGGATCGTAGGAGCGCAGCAGCCGCACCTTTTCGGCGTCCTGCTCCGTGGGAGCGAGGCGGCGCAGCGCCCCGAGATGACCGGAGTCGAGGGCGATCACGAGGTCGAGGCGGGAGAACCAGGACGGCTGGAACTGCCGGGCCGTGTGGCCGCCCGGGTATCCGTTGTCCTCCAGAACGGCCACGGTGCGCGGGTCGGCGCCGTCGCCCTCGTGCCAGCCGCCCGTGCCGGCGCTGTCGACCTCCACCAGCTCGTCGAGACCGGCCTCCGCCACCCGCGCGCGGAAGACGATCTCGGCCATCGGCGAGCGGCAGATGTTGCCCGTGCAGACGAAGCAGACCCGGTACGTCATGGCCGCTCAGTCCCCGTCGGGAAGGATGACGTGCAGCGCCCAGGAGACGACCGAGATGATCAGGCCGCCGACGACGGCCGTCCAGAAGCCCTCGACGTGGAAGCTCAAGTCGAGCGTGTCCGCCAGCCACGACGTGAGCAGCAGCATCAACGCGTTGACGACCAGCGTGAACAGGCCGAGGGTCAGTATCAGCAGCGGCAGGCTCAGGAGCTTGACCACCGGCTTGACCAGGAAGTTCACCAGGCCGAAGAGCAGCGCCACGATGATCAGGGTGGCGAACTCCTTGCCGGTGCTGTCACCGGTCAGGGTGATCTTGTCGAGCAGCCACACGGCGACCGCCAGGGCGCCCGCGTTGGCGATCGTCTTGACTAGGAAATTCATCATGTGTCTGATCGTGGCAGACCTGATCGGACACGGGCACGAGAGGCAGGGGCGGACAAGGCGATGAAGGCATTCCGGCTGGATGAACTGGAGGCGGAGCGCGCCGCCAACGACGGCGCCTACCTGCAGTTTCTACGGGAGCGGAACATGTCGGCCGGCCTGTACGCCCTCGACGCGGGCGAGCAGGATCCACAGAAGCCGCACGATCAGGACGAGGTCTACTTCGTTGTGAGCGGCCGGGCCTCGATCACCGTCGGCCTGGAGACGACCCAGGTGGGACGCGGCAGCGTGGTCTACGTGCCGGCGGGCGTCGCTCACAAGTTCCACCACATCACCGAGGACCTGCGGGTGATGGTGGTCTTCTCTCCGCCCGAGGGGTGACCGAGCGCCTCGGGGTTCCCTAGGGGTTCGGTCAGGGGACGACAAGGGATGCGGAGCGCCCGTTCGCCCCCTCCCGCACCTAGCATCGAGTGCAGGACATCAAGGACCGGCAGGACCGACAGAACCCGGCACTCGAACGGGCGGAGAGGTAAGGACGAGGGCGATGCGAGAGATCTTCACGGGACTGCCGTGGTGGGTGAAGTGGATCGCGGTGCCGGTCATCGCCCTGGTCGTGTTCGGCGGGCTGATCGCCAGCGTGGTCGGCTTCGTCATCGGACTGCTCTTCAAGGTGCTGGTCTTCGTGGCCCTGGTCGGCGGACTGATCTACGTCGTACGCAAGTTCACGTCGAGCTCCTCGTCGCGCAGCGACTGGTGAGACCGGTGGGAAACCGGTGGGGGTAACGGGAAACTCCGGCCATCACCGGTTCCCTCGGGCGAGGGAAGTTTCCCGGCGGGGCGGTCTGCACGCGGTGGCAGGCGAATAGAGTCCGGAACTCGACGCGGGGACCTCCCCGCGAGCGGCATTCGCCCCCACCCGTGTTCCCCCGCACGGTGTGCCCCCTCGCGTTTCGGGAGAGCCCCTTGGTCCCGGCTGACACCGCACCCGTTCACCTCCACACCGTCCCCGCGCAACCCCGCTCGGCGACGGCCTCCGGGCCGCCGCCACCGTCGGCACCACCTCCGCCGCCGACCCTCATCGGATCGGTGCAGCGCGCCATGCGCCTGCTGGAGACCGTCGCCGCGCACGAGTACGGTGCCCCGGCCAAGCAACTGGCCCGTGAGACCGGGCTGGCGCTGCCCACGACGTACCACCTGCTGCGCACCCTCGTGCACGAGGGCTATCTGCGCCGGGACAAAGGCCTGTTCTTCCTCGGTGAGGCGGCCGAGCGGCTGAGCAGCAGCGGGGCGCGGCAGAAACGTCGCAGCACGATCGTCGACGCGCTCGCGCACTGTCGGGACGCCCTGGGCGTTCCCGTGTACTACGCGGTCTACCGCGAGGGCGAGATCGAGGTCATGTGCGTCTCCGACACCCCCGTCAACCCGGCGGTCGAGGAGTGGGCCGACTTCCGGGAGACCGGCCACGCGCACGCCATCGGGCAGTGCCTGCTGTCCCAGCTGGACGAGGACGCCCGCCGTGACCACCTCGACCGCTATCCGGTGCAGCCCCTCACGCCCTACACGGTGCGCGACAACCACAGTCTGCTCAGACGCCTGGAGCGGATCCGGCGCATGGAGCCGGTGACCGAACGCCAGGAGTACGCCCTGGGCGCGGTCTGCGCCGCGATTCCCCTCACGCTCGGCAGCACGGCCGCGACGATGGCCATTTCACTCCCCGCACACCAGGCCGACCGGCTGCTGCCCGCGGCCCGGCAACTGCAGGTCGAGATCGGGCGCGTGCTCGGCTCGCTCGCACTCTCTATCAGTATGTGAAAACTCACTCCTTGTGATCTGCTGTGTACGTTCAGCAAGATTCCATCAAGTGTCAGAGGTTTGTTCCCGGCCAGTAACGGCGATTGACGGGGTTGTCGATGCGCGAGTCCGTACAAGCAGAGGTCATGATGAGCTTTCTCGTGTCCGAGGAGCTCTCCTTCCGCATTCCGGTGGAGCTGCGCTATGAGTCCAGTGATCCCTATGCCGTCCGGCTGACGTTCCACTTGCCCGGTGACGCCCCGGTGACGTGGGCTTTCGGGCGGGAGTTGCTGATCGACGGGGTCGGCCGGCCGTGCGGGGAGGGCGATGTGCGCGTCACGCCCGTCGAACCCGACGCGCTGGGCGAGGTGTTGATCCGGCTTCAGGTGGGCAGCGACCAGGCGTTGTTCCGGTCCTCGACGGCACCGCTCGTCGCTTTCCTCGACCGTACGGACAAGTTGGTGCCGCTGGGCCAGGAGGGGTCGCTCGCCGACTTCGACGCGCACCTCGACGAGGCCCTGGACCGCATCCTCGCCGAGCAGGGCGCCGGCTGAGACATGGACCCGGCGGCACGGTGGAGTAACGCTTCACCGGGTGCCGCCGAGCTGTGAAGGAACGCTTCTTCCTGCGATCGTCCTACGATCTTCCTCGCGTCGGCCCCATCGGTCGGCCGTTCCCGGGTCGGCCCTTTCGGGTCGGCCGTTCTCGGTCGGGTACGCGAGTCGGCCTTCCTCAGGTCGGCGGGCCGTCGTGAACGCGGCGGCGTCAGCGCTTGCGGCGCCGACCCCTTCCACCGCGTGCCGGAACCGCGGCGGTCTCCGGGACGGGCTCCGCGCCGGGACGGTCGGCCGAGACCACCAGCGCCGCCAGGGCGGTGGTGACCGGCACCGAGGCGACCAGGCCGATCGAACCGACCAGGGTGCGCACGATCTCCTCCGCGACCAACTCGCTGTTGGCGACCGTCCCCACACTGGACTGCGCGATGGAGAACAGCAGCAACAGCGGCAGCGCGGCACCCGCGTAGGCGAGGACGAGCGTGTTGACGACCGAGGCGATGTGGTCGCGGCCGATCCGGATGCCCGCGCGGTAGAGCCCCCGCCAGCCCATCGACGGGTTGGCCTCGTGCAGCTCCCAGACCGCCGAGGTCTGCGTGACCGTGACGTCGTCCAGCACGCCGAGCGAGCCGATGATGACGCCGGCCAGCAGCAGACCGCTCATGTCGATCGTCGGGTACAGGCCGTGGATCAGCCCGGTGTTGTCGTCGGTGTTGCCGGTCAGAGCCGCCCAGTCGATGAACACCGAGCCGAGGACGCCGATCAGCAACAGTGAGATGAGAGTGCCGAGCACCGCGACGGACGTCCGGGCGGACAGGCCGTGACACAGGTACAGCGCGATGAGCATGATGGCGCTCGCGCCGACCACCGCCACGACCAGCGGGTTGGAACCCTGCAGGATCGCGGGCAGGATGAAGAAGTTCAGCACCATGAAACTGATGGCCAGCGCGACCAGCGCCATGACGCCCCGCATCCGCCCGACGATCACCACGGCGACGGCGAAGATGCCCGCGAGCAGCGCCATGGGCAGACCGCGGTTGATGTCGGTGACCGAGTACTGCAGGTCCTTCGGCGCAGAAGGCTCGTAGGCGACCACGACCTCCTGGCCCTCGTGCAGCTGACGGGACTGGTCCGGCTGGACGATCTCGGTGAACGTACGACCCTTGTCGTCACCGCTGTCGACCCGGATCGTCGCCCGCTTGCACGTGCCCTTCTCCTCCTGCACCGCGGAGGAGCCCTCGGCGGTGGAGGTGTCGCCGGTCGGCGGAACGCCCGAAGCGCCGGCCTCCTTGCAGCTCACCTCGACCACCTTGGTGACCGTGGCGTCCTGCGTCTGCCGGTCGAAACCGACTCCGGTGCGCTCGTGCGCCGGGGCGCCGCCCGGCCACAGCACGGCGAGACCGACCAGCACGGCGACGCCGAACGGGATCAGGATCGCCGCGATGACCTTGCGCAGGTGCTGGGAGACGGGGGTGGCCGGGCCATGACTGTGGGAGTGCCCGTGCCCGCCACCCGGCCCGGGACCGTGTCCGTGACCGCCGTGGCCACCGCCCCCGCCGTGACCGTGTCCACCGTCTCCGTCGGGGCCGCGACCGTGGCTCTGTCCTCCACCGCCTGCGGCCGGCCCCGGGCCCTGCCCGGCAGCGGGGCCGTGACCGGTGCTGTGGCCGGGGCCCTGCCCGTACGCGCCATGGTCCTGGGAGCCGAAGCCCGCGTCCTGCCCGTACCCGTACGCGGGTTCCCGTCTCGGGGCGGGAGGCTGTGTCCCGCCCGGCCCCCGAGGTCCGCGCGGTCGCTGTGGCCCGGCCGGTGCCTGCCCGGACCCGGTGGCGAAATCATGGCCCTCAGCAGGGCCGTCACCACGGCCGTTGCCGTTTCCGGCGCCGGATCCGCGGGGCGGCTCGGGCGAGGGGTAGGAGGGACGCTGCGTCGTGGTCACCGCCCGATCATCGCAAGAACGAGGGGGGCCCTCTGTTCACCGCGCCAGAATTGCCGCTAGCGTGGGGGCACCTTTTGTACACGCGGGAGCTCGGAGCACCGGGCTGAGAGGGCGCTGACCTCCGTCCCAGCGATGTTTCACATGAAACATCGCCGGAGTCGAGTGATGTTTCACACGAGACATCGCCGGACGGAAACCGCTGCGTCGACCGCCGAACCTGTTACCGGGTAATGCCGGCGTAGGGAGTAGGTCTCATGACCAACAAGGACGCACGCACGCCTGCCTCCGTTCAGGACGAGACGTCCGAGGAGGCCGGGAAGTCCATCGGCTGGCACAAGGCGTACATCGAGGGCACCCGCCCCGACCTGCGCGTGCCGGTCCGTCAGGTGCACCTCACCAACGGCCGGTCGGTCACGCTGTACGACACGTCCGGCCCGTACACCGATCCACTCGTCGACACCGACGTCCGCAGGGGCCTGTCGCCGCTGCGCGAGAACTGGATCATCGCCCGGGGCGACACCGAGGAGTACGCGGGCCGCCCCGTCCGTCCCGAGGACGACGGCATCAAGCACACCTCGCCCCGCGGCGGTCTCCGTAACCTGGACGCGGTCTTCCCCGGCCGGCCCCGCCAGCCGCGCCGCGGCAGGAACGGCGAGGCGGTCACCCAGCTCGCGTACGCCCGCCGCGGCGAGATCACGCCCGAGATGGAGTACGTGGCCATCCGGGAGAACGTCTCGCCCGAGGTGGTCCGCGACGAGATCGCCGCAGGCCGGGCCGTGCTGCCGGCCAACGTCAACCACCCGGAGATCGAGCCGATGATCATCGGCAAGCGGTTCCTGGTGAAGGTCAACGCCAACATCGGCAACTCCGCGGTGACGTCCTCCATCGAGGAGGAGGTCAAGAAGATGACCTGGGCGACCCGATGGGGCGCCGACACGGTCATGGACCTCTCCACGGGCCGCAACATCCACACCACGCGGGAATGGGTGCTGCGCAACTCCCCCGTGCCGATCGGCACCGTGCCGCTCTACCAGGCCCTGGAAAAGGTCGACGGCCGCGCCGAGGAGCTGACCTGGGAGATCTACAAGGACACGGTCATCGAGCAGGCCGAGCAGGGCGTGGACTACATGACCGTCCACGCGGGGGTGCGCCTGGCGTACGTGCCGCTGACGGCGAACCGCAAGACGGGCATCGTCTCCCGCGGCGGCTCGATCATGGCGGCCTGGTGCCTCGCGCACCACAAGGAGTCGTTCCTGTACGAGAACTTCGAGGAGCTGTGCGAGATCCTCGCCGCGTACGACGTCACGTACTCGCTGGGGGACGGCCTCAGGCCCGGATCGATCGCGGATGCCAACGACGAGGCGCAGTTCGCGGAGTTGCGCACGCTCGGGGAACTCAACCGGATCGCGAAGCGTTTCAACGTGCAGACCATGATCGAGGGCCCGGGCCATGTCCCGATGCACAAGATCAAGGAGAACATCGACCTTCAGCAGGAGATCTGCGATGAAGCTCCGTTCTATACGCTCGGCCCGCTGACCACGGACGTCGCACCGGCGTACGACCACATCACCTCCGGCATCGGTGCCGCGATGATCGCCTGGTGGGGCACGGCGATGCTGTGCTACGTCACGCCCAAGGAGCACTTGGGCCTGCCGAACCGCGACGACGTCAAGACCGGCGTCATCACCTACAAGATCGCCGCCCACGCGGCGGACCTCGCCAAGGGACACCCGGGTGCGCAGGAGTGGGACGACGCGTTGTCCGACGCCCGTTTCGAGTTCCGGTGGGAGGACCAGTTCAACCTGGCTCTCGACCCGGACACGGCACGGGAGTTCCACGACGAGACCCTGCCCGCCGAGCCCGCCAAGACGGCTCACTTCTGCTCGATGTGCGGTCCCAAGTTCTGCAGCATGAAGATCTCGCAGGACATCCGCCGGGAACACGGCGGCACGCGGACCGAGATCGAGGAGGGCATGGCTCTGAAGTCGAAGGAGTTCGCCGCGAGCGGTAATCGCGTCTACCTGCCCATCGCGGACTGACCGGCCGCGCACAGGCTCGGGGGCGGGTGAGGCCCCCGGCCTGTGGGAGGCGCCGCTCGGAACGGACTCCGAGGGCTGCTCCGACCGTTACTCCGGCTGGTGCTCCGGTCCTCCGAAGTCCGGGCTGGAGTAGTCCGGGCTGCTGAAACTGGGGCGCGAGCCGCGGTCGCCGTCGTCCGGGCTGGTGAACCCGGGGCGGTCGTAGCCGAGGTGCGGCATGCGGCTGACCGGGGCGGGCGAGGGCGAGTGGTGCAGCGCCGCGGCCGCGCCGGGGTCGGCGAGTGCTTCCCGCAGAAAGGGCAGGATGCCGCGTTCCAGCAGGGCCTCGTGCCAGGCCTCCTTGGCCTGGGCCACCTCGCCCCGCAGTTCGCCGTACGGCCCGACCTCGGCCGTGGGCTTGTTGCGCAGGGCGGTGAGCAGCAGCCCCACGGCGGCGACGAGGATCGCGATCGCGGTCACGCCACCGAACACCCAGCCCGTGGTGAGCATGGTCCGGGCGAATCCCTGCCCGGGATCGAGCATCCGCAGGATGTAGCCGACGAGCAGGAAGATCGCCGCGGCGGTCCCGGCCAGCACGGGTGCGAGGACGGCGACCACGGCGACGGCGCCCGCGCCCGTGGCCTCCGCGACCCCTCCCACGGTGGCGGCGAGCCCCGAGGCGTCCGCGCCCGGCTCGGAGGAGCCGGACCCGGACCCGCGCACGGCCGGTGAACCGGCCGACGCCGGCTGACGCAGTTCGTCGCGGACCTTGACGTAGTGCTGGTATTCGGTCGCCGCGGCCGCGGTGATGAGCGCGGTGGCGCTCAGGGCCATGGTGCGCAGCTGTTCGGGGTTGAGCCGCTGTCCGACAGCGGCCAGTTCCGGACGGTGTGGTGCGGAGCGCAGCGCCTCATCGAGGATCCGCTCGTATTCCTGGCGGTCCTCGCTCAGCAGGTGCTGCGGAACGCTGTTCATGTGCATCCCCCGATGCTCCGTAGGGCTTGGGGCTCGGCATGCTGACGAGCCGTCGGGCAGAAACGGAGGGGAGCCTGCTACGGATAAGCCGATGGTAGAGCGGTGACGGTGCGCGGTGACAGGGGGTTTACCGAAATTGACCCCGCACCGGCCCGGTCAGCCGAGGGGGGACGCCTGCGCGGTGAACGTTCACGTCTCCAGCGGCAGTTGCTGGACCAGCAGTTTTCCGGCCATGGTCACGCCACCGTCCATCGCGATGGCGAGTCCGTCGGCGTAGACGTGCGGGCCCTCGATCACGGGGTCGCGGCTCTCCTCGTCCTCCTCCGAGCCGACCTCACCGAGCAGATACGGAATCGGGCTGTGGCCGTGAACGATACGAGTGCCCCCGTACGTATCGAGCAGGGAGCGCACGGCCTCCGCGCCGCCCTCGTCGCGGAAGGAGAACCGCTTGGTGAACTTGCGGAACAGGTCCCAGACCTCGTCCGCGTCGTTGCGGGTGATCGTCTCGCGGACGGTGTCGTTGACCTCTTCGATGGAGCGGCCGTAGTCGAGGTAGGCGGTGGTGTCGGAGTGGACGAGCAGGTGCCCGTCGACCTCCTCGACGGCGTCCAGGCGGGACATCCACTGCAGGTGGTGGTCCTGGAGGCGGTCCATGTCGGTCTTCTGGCCGCCGTTGAGCAGCCAGGCCGCCTGGAAAGTGGCGGTGCCCGCTCCGGAGTTGACGGGGGTGTCGCCGAACCGCTTCGCACCCAGCAGGAGCAGCTCGTGGTTGCCCATGAGTGCCTTGCAGTAGCCACCGGCCGCGGCGGCCTCGGCGGACAGCCGCATCACCAGGTCGATGACGCCGATGCCGTCCGGGCCGCGGTCGGTGAAGTCGCCGAGGAACCAGAGCCGGGCGGTGCCCGCGCACCAGTTGCCGGCGGCGTCGAGCAGGCCCTTCTCCTGGAGGGCGGACACCAGCTGGTCGAGGTAGCCGTGTACGTCACCCACGACGTACAGCGGGCCCTGCCCGGTGGTGGACTGCGGGGCGGTGGTCTCGGGATCCACGGTCACCTGAACAGTGTCACCCCGGTTGACGACGGGAAGGTCGCGCTGGGTCGGCGTGTATCCCTCGGGGTAGGTCTCCTCGGGCGGCGGGGCGACCTCGGGGTGGACGCTGTGGACGTACGGACCGGCCTCGTGGACGTACGCGGGCACCCGGAAGTCGCGCAACGTCGCCGTCCGCTCCACCTCGGGTCCCTGACCGGCCCCCTGAGTCATCGACCCCTCCACCATCGCGCCGCATTGCACCGCATCGGACTGCCTGGTCGTAGCGGCCCGCGGGTGTCGTGGGCCCATCATAGGAATGCGGATCGTGTCATGTGATGACCCAGGGGTGGTGAATCAGAGCAAGAGTCCAGTTCACCGCGGCTTTCGCCCCGATTGGGCCAGGCTTTGACCACCGTGTGACCGCCCTCGCCCTTCTTCTCTTCGCGAGAACGATCCTTTCTCTCCGGGCGACCGGCCCGGTTTCTCCTCAGGAGGGCGATCTTCCCCGGCCGGGTGCGGGGTCAGGCGCCCTCGGGCGATCGCGGAGGGCTGACCGTCGTGCGCGGCGGGCGTCGCTGGGACGAGGTGCGCACGATCAGCTCCGTCGGTATCACCTGCTCCACCGGGTGGTCGGATTCCACTCCCTCGATGGCGTCGATGAGGAGCTGCACCACCGCGGTGCCGATGCGGCGTGGTTTCAGGGAGAGGGTGGTGATGGGCGGCTCGGTGTTGGCGTACACAGTGGACTCGCTGCAGCAGACCAGCAGCAGGTCGTCGGGGACGCGCAGGCCGTAGCGGCGGGCGGCGGCGAGCAGGTCGGTGCCGTTCGGGTCGAACAGTCCGTAGACCGCGTCGGGCCGGTCGGGCCGGGCGAGGAGCCGGTCCGCGGCGACGGCACCCGCGCACGGATCGTGCGCCGGATAGGCCTCGTAGACCGGATCCTGTCCCACACGCTCGCACCAGCGCAGGTACGCGGTGGTCGACAGGTGGGTGTAGGTGTCCGTCGTCGTGCCGGTCAGCAGGCCGATGCGGCGGGCGCCGGCGTCGGCCAGGTGGTCGAGGATGCCGAGGACGGCGGCCTCGTGGTCGTTGTCGACCCAGGCCGTGACCGGCAGTGCACCGGCCGGGCGGCCGTCGGAGACCACCGGAAGGCCTTGCCGGACGAGCTCGCTGACGACCGGGTCCTGGTCGGAGGGGTCGATGACGACCGTGCCGTCCAGGGCGACGTTCGACCACACGTCGTGGCGGGAGGTCGCGGGCAGGATGACGAGGGCGTAGCCGCGGGCGAGCGCGGCGGAGGTGGCGGCCCGTGCCATCTCGGCGAAGTACGCGAACTCGGTGAAGGTGAAAGGTTCATCCCCGTAGGTGGTCACGGTCAGGCCGATGAGGCCCGACTTGCCGGTACGGAGGGTCCGGGCGGCGGCGGAGGGCCGGTAGCCCAGCCGGTCGGCGACTTCCCGGACATGGCGCCGGGTGGCGTCCGGGAGCCGGCCCTTGCCGTTGAGGGCGTCGGAGACGGTCGTGATGGAGACTCCGGCGGCGGCGGCCACGTCTCTGATGCCGGCCCGACCCGGCCGGCTGCCTCGCCGTGAGGTTTCCGCGCGGCTCACCTGGTGCTTCCCTGCTGCTGTCATGGCGAGCCGATAGTAGGGCTCATGCGGTGGGGTAGTGCGGACGCATATGCACGCGTTGACAGGCACGTTTCTGCATGATCATTTAACCTCAATTGCCGTGGAAACAAAGGAGGTTGAGCGCTTTCTTGACAGTACGTGTGTTGTCGGCGCGCACGTGCCTGCCAAGTGGCTGAGGTTGCGAAGAGGTCTCAACTCACCTGCACGGGGGATGCGCGCCACGGCGTACACCACCGGCGCATAGATATATGTGCGGCGCGCCCCCGGATTCGTACGCCTTGGGGCGGCGATGCCCCAGATGCCAGTGGGGCTGGGGAGGACGAGGACGGCCGGTCGGCCGTGGCTATACGCAGCGGCGCCGAATCCTCATAAGGTGAGGAGTATTGGATGTCGGCGGCGGTCATGGGCCGCCGGTCTTCACGAGGAGGACTGCGGTGAGCGAGACGAGCCCCAAGCTGCGCGCCGAGCTGGAGGGGATCCCCACCTACAAGCCGGGCAAGCCCGCCGCGGCAGGTGGTCCGGTGGCCTACAAGCTGTCCTCCAACGAGAACCCCTATCCTCCGCTGCCGGGCGTGATGGAGAGCGTGACGGCGGCGGCCGGCAACTTCAACCGCTACCCGGACATGGCCTGCACGGGGCTGATGAACGAGCTGTCCGAGCGGTTCGGCGTGCCTCTCTCCCACCTGGCCACCGGTACCGGCTCGGTCGGTGTCGCCCAGCAGCTGATCCAGGCCACGTCCGGCCCCGGCGACGAGGTGATGTACGCCTGGCGCTCCTTCGAGGCGTACCCGATCATCACGCAGATCAGCGGCGCGACGTCGGTCCAGGTACCGCTGACCCCCGGTGATGTGCACGACCTCGACGCGATGGCCGACGCCATCACCGACCGGACCCGGCTGATCTTCGTGTGCAACCCCAACAACCCGACCGGCACGGTGGTGCGGCGGGCGGAGCTGGAGCGGTTTCTGGACCGGGTGCCGCGTGATGTCCTGGTGGTCCTCGACGAGGCCTACCGCGAGTTCATCCGCGACCCGGAGGTGCCGGACGGCGTCGAGATCTACCGGGACCGGCCGAACGTCTGTGTCCTGCGGACCTTCTCCAAGGCGTACGGCCTCGCCGGCCTGCGCGTCGGGTTCGCCATCGCCCATGAGCCGGTGGCGGCGGCGCTGCGCAAGACGGCGGTGCCGTTCGGCGTGAGCCAGCTCGCTCAGGAGGCGGCGATCGCCTCACTGCGGGCCGAGGACGAGCTGTTCGGCCGGGTCGGTTCGCTGGTGTGTGAGCGCACGCGCGTGGTCGACGGGCTGCGCTCTCAGGGCTGGACGGTGCCCGAGACCCAGGCCAACTTCGTGTGGCTGCGGCTGGGGGAGCGCACGGTCGCGTTCGCGCAGGCCTGTGAGCAGGCGGGTGTGGTGATCCGGCCGTTCCCGGGCGAGGGTGTGCGGGTGACGGTCGGGGAGGCCGAGGCGAACGACATCTTCCTGAAGGTGTCGGAAGGGTTCCTCAAGGAGCAGTAGGGCTCAGTAGGGCTTCGCGTGCCCGCCGGGACAAGGGGAGCTGTAGTGCTCCGCGAGTCCGGTCACCGGGCAGGAGGGCTGCAGCGCCCCGCGAGTCCGGTCACGGGGCGGGAGGGCTGTAGCGCTCCGGGGGCCGGTCACCGGGTAGGAGGGCTGGAGCGCCCCGCGAGTCCGGTCAGGGGCCCAGGAGTTCCACGCGGACGGGGTCGCCGTCCCGCACGGTCGCGAGCAGTCCCGGGTCGCCGTCGAGGCGGCCCAGGACGTTGCACGGGCCGGCGAGACGGCATTCGTCGCCCCGAGAGATCGGCGTGGGGCCGTAGGGGAGGGCGAGGGCATCACCGTCGATCCAGAAGGCGACGGTCCCCGGTTCGACGACCTCGCGGGCGCCTGTTTCACGTGAAACGGACACTCCCGTGTCGAAGTACACCTCCGCGCCCCAGGTCCGGGCCGTGGAGACGAGGGGCAGCGCCCGGGCGAGGGCCTGACTGGTCACCGTGTCGTCGAGTGACGCGTTGAGGTGTCCGGAAGGCCAGGAAATCCGTATCTGTAGCGGTGTCTGCATGCGGCTGATTCAACAATATGTTGAAGTTCGAGCCAAGGGGTTGACTGTGACGGGGGAGACAGGGACCCCCTCGGGGCGCTCGAATGTCCGTGCTGCATAATGGCTTGTGAATGTGAACGCTTTCACAAGCGTAAGGAGCGGCGACGTGGACCTGGCTTTGGCGCCGGAGACCCTGGCGCGATGGCAGTTCGGAATCACCACCGTCTACCACTTTCTGTTCGTCCCCCTGACGATCTCGCTGGCCGCGCTCACGGCCGGCCTGCAGACGGCATGGGTGCGGACGGAGAAGAAGAAGTACCTCCAGGCGACCAAGTTCTGGGGCAAGCTCTTCCTGATCAACATCGCGATGGGCGTGGTCACCGGCATCGTGCAGGAGTTCCAGTTCGGTATGAACTGGTCCGACTACTCGCGCTTCGTCGGTGACGTCTTCGGTGCGCCGCTGGCCTTCGAGGCCCTGATCGCCTTCTTCTTCGAGTCCACCTTCATCGGTCTGTGGATCTTCGGCTGGGACAAGCTGCCGAAGAAGATCCACCTGGCCTGTATATGGATGGTCTCCATCGGCACGATCCTGTCGGCCTACTTCATCCTCGCGGCCAACTCCTGGATGCAGCACCCGGTCGGCTACCGGATCAACGAGGCGAAGGGCCGGGCCGAACTCACCGACTTCTGGCTCGTACTGACCCAGAACACCGCGCTCGCCCAGGTCTTCCACACACTGACCGCGGCGTTCCTCACCGGTGGCGCCTTCATGGTCGGCATCGCCGCATTCCACCTGGTCCGCAAGAAGCACGTCCCCGTGATGAAGACCTCGCTCCGGCTGGGCCTGGTCACCGTCGTCATCGGCGGGCTCCTCACCGCGGTCAGCGGTGACGTGCTCGGCAAGATCATGTACCAGCAGCAGCCGATGAAGATGGCCGCGGCCGAGGCGCTGTGGGACGGCGAGAAGCCGGCTCCCTTCTCGGTCTTCGCCGTCGGTGACGTGGACAAGGGCCACAACAAGGTCGCCATCGAGATCCCCGGCCTGCTGTCCTTCCTCGCGAAGGACGACTTCAGCTCGTACGTCCCCGGCATCAACGACGTCAACAAGGCCGAGCAGGAGAAGTACGGGCCGGGCGACTACCGTCCCAACATCCCCGTCGCCTACTGGGGCTTCCGGTGGATGATCGGCTTCGGGATGACGTCGTTCGCCATCGGCCTGGCCGGGCTGTGGCTGACCCGCAAGAAGTTCATGCTGCCGCAGCACCTGAGGGTGGGCGACGACGAGGTGCCGCATCTCGTCCTGCTGCCCAAGAAGGCGCTCGGCCCGACCCTCACCAAGTGGTACTGGCGCATCGCGATCCTCACCCTGGGCTTCCCGCTGATCGCCAGCTCCTGGGGCTGGATCTTCACCGAGATGGGCCGCCAGCCGTGGGTCGTCTACGGCCTGTTCCAGACGCGCGACGCGGTCTCCCCCGGTGTCTCGCAGGCCGAGGTCATCACGTCGATGGTCGTCTTCACCACGCTGTACGCGATCCTCGCCGTCATCGAGGTCAAGCTGCTGGCCAAGTACGTCAAGGCGGGCCCGCCGGAACTGACCGAGGCCGACCTCAACCCGCCCACGAAGATCGGCGGCGACTCCCGTGACGCCGACAAGCCGATGGCCTTCTCGTACTAGGCCGAGGGAGCTGCACAGTCATGGAACTGCACGACGTCTGGTTCGTCCTGATCGCCGTCCTGTGGACCGGCTACTTCTTCCTGGAGGGCTTCGACTTCGGGGTCGGGGTGCTCACGAAGCTCCTCGCCCGTAACCGGCCCGAGAAGCGGGTGCTGATCAACACCATCGGCCCCGTCTGGGACGGCAACGAGGTGTGGCTGCTCTCCGCGGGCGGCGCGACCTTCGCGGCCTTCCCCGAGTGGTACGCCACGCTCTTCTCCGGCTTCTACCTGCCCCTGCTGCTCATCCTGGTCTGCCTGATCGTCCGGGGTGTGGCCTTCGAGTACCGCGTGAAGCGGCCCGAGGAGACCTGGCAGCGCAACTGGGAGACGGCGATCTTCTGGGCCTCGCTGCTCCCCGCCTTCCTGTGGGGCGTCGCCTTCGGCAACATCGTGCGGGGCGTGCGGATCGACCAGGACTTCAACTACGCCGGCGGCGTTCTGGACCTGCTCAATCCGTACGCGCTGCTGGGCGGCCTGGTCACGCTGTCCCTGTTCACCTTCCACGGCACGGTGTTCGTCGGGCTCAAGACGGTCGGGGAGATCCGGGAGCGGGCGCGGAAGCTGGCGCTGCGCGTCGGAGCGGTGACCGCCCTGCTGGCGCTCGCCTTCCTGCTGTGGACGCAGGCCGACCGGGGTGACGGGGCGTCGCTGGTGGCGATGGTCGCGGCCGTGGCCTCGCTCCTCATCGCCCTGGTCGCGGCACGGGCCGGACGAGAGGGGTGGGCGTTCGCGTGGTCGGGGCTCACCATCGTGGCCACGGTGGCGATGCTGTTCCTGACGCTGTTCCCGAACGTCATGCCGTCGACGCTGAACCCGGACTGGAGCCTGACGGTCAGCAACGCCTCGTCCAGCCCGTACACGCTGAAGATCATGACCTGGTGTGCGGGGATCGCCACTCCGGTCGTCCTGCTCTACCAGGGCTGGACCTACTGGGTGTTCCGGAAGCGGATCGGTACGCAGCACATCGCCGAGACCGCGCACTGAGGTGTGTTTCACGTGAAACCGATCGATCCGCGTCTGCTGCGCCACGCCCGTGCCACCCGGTTGTTCCTGGTGGCGGTCGTCGCCCTCGGGGCCGTGGGGGCGGGGCTGGTCATCGCGCAGGCGATGCTCATCGCCGAGGTGGTCGTCGGCGCGTTCCAGCACCGCATGGCGGTGTCCGAACTCGGCGCTCCCCTGCTGCTGTTGGCCGCCGTGGCGGTCGGTCGGGCGCTGGTCGGCTGGCTCACCGAGCTCGCCGCGCACCGGGCGAGCGCGGCTGTGAAGTCCGAGCTGCGGGGGCGACTGCTGGAGCGCGCTGTCGCCCTGGGGCCCGGCTGGCTGGTCGGGCAGCGGACCGGTTCGCTGGTCGCCCTGGCCACCCGGGGCGTCGACGCCCTCGACGACTACTTCTCGCGGTACCTGCCGCAGTTGGGTCTCGCGGTGGTCGTGCCGGTGGCGGTGCTGGCGCGGATCGTCATCGAGGACTGGGTCTCCGCGGCCATCATCGTGGGCACCCTGCCTCTCATCCCGGTCTTCATGGTGCTGATCGGCTGGGCCACCCAGTCCCGGATGGACCGTCAGTGGCAGCTGCTGTCGCGGTTGTCCGGGCACTTCCTGGACGTCGTCGCGGGTCTGCCGACGCTGAAGGTCTTCGGCCGGGCCAAGGCTCAGGCCGATTCGATCCGGCGCATCACCGGTGAGTACCGCCGGGCGACCATGCGGACGTTGCGGATCGCCTTCATCTCCTCCTTCGCGCTGGAACTGCTCGCGACGATCTCGGTGGCGCTGGTCGCCGTGACGATCGGGATGCGGCTGGTGCACGGGGAGATGGACCTGTACATCGGCCTCGTCATCCTGATCCTCGCGCCCGAGGCGTATCTGCCGTTGCGGCAGGTGGGGGCGCAGTACCACGCGGCGGCCGAGGGGCTCGCCGCCGCCGAGGAGATCTTCGAGGTCCTGGAGACGCCCGTCCCGGCGCACGGTTCCGCGGCCGTGCCGCACGGTGCGGTGTCCTTCGAGGGGGTGACCGTCCGGTACCCGGGGCGGTCGGCGGACGCCGTCTCGGACGTGACCTTCGGCGTCGAGGCCGGGGAGACGGTCGCCCTGGTGGGGCCGAGCGGTGCCGGCAAGTCGACGCTGCTGAGTGTGCTGCTGGGGTTCGTGCGGCCGGCCGAGGGGCGGGTGAGGGTCGGGGGTGTCGATCTCGCCGACGCCGACCTGAAGCAGTGGCATTCCCGGATCGCCTGGGTGCCGCAGCGGCCCCACCTCTACGCCGGGACGATCGCCGAGAACGTACGGCTGGCGCGGCCCGGCGCCGATGACGAGGCCGTCCGACGGGCGCTTCGGGACGCCGGGGCGCTGGAGTTCGTCGACGCGCTGCCCGCGGGTGCCGAGACCTTGCTCGGCGAGGACGGCGCCGGGCTGTCCGCCGGTCAGCGGCAACGGCTCGCGCTGGCCCGCGCGTTCCTCGCGGACCGGCCCGTGCTGCTGCTCGACGAACCGACGGCGGCGCTGGACGGGGCCACCGAGGCCGAGGTCGTCGCAGCGGTGCGCCGTCTCGCGGCCGGCCGGACGGTCCTGCTGGTGGTGCACCGGCCGGCGCTGCTGGAGGTCGCCGACCGGGTCGTGCGGCTGGCGGAACCGGCAGCCACCCCCGTGGTGCCGGCGGCGTCCGCCGCGGCGCCCGGCACCGAGGCCCGGTCAGTCGAAGCCGAGGCGTCCGCCCAGACCGAGTCCGCCGAACCGTCCGCTACCGCCGGTGTCCTCCGGCGCGTCCGCGCGCTGTCCGGTGCCCGGCGCGGGCGGCTGGGGCTCGCCCTGCTGCTGGGGAGTCTCGCGCTGGGCAGCGCGGTGGGGCTGATGGCCACCTCGGGGTGGCTCATCTCGCGTGCCTCGCAGCAGCCGCCCGTGCTGTATCTGATGATGGCCGTCACCGCGACCAGGGCGTTCGGAATCGGGCGGGCCGTGTTCCGGTACGCCGAGCGGCTGGTGTCGCACGACGCCGTGCTGCGGATGCTGGCGGACACCCGGGTCGCGGTGTTCCGCCGACTGGAGCGGCTGGCACCGGCCGGACTGCTCCGGGTCCGCCGGGGCGATCTGCTGTCCCGGCTGGTTGCGGACGTGGACGCGCTGCAGGACTACTGGCTGCGGTGGCTGTTGCCGGCCGGGGCGGCCCTGGTCGTGTCGGCCGCGTCGGTCGGCTTCACGGCGTGGCTGTTGCCCGAGGCCGGGGCGGTGCTCGCGGCCGGACTCGTGGCGGCGGGGGTCGGTGTGCCGCTGATCACCGGAGCGGTGGCCCGGCGGGCCGAGCACACACTGGCGCCCGCCCGCGGGGTGCTCGCGACGAGGGTGACCGATCTGCTGACCGGCACGGCGGAACTGGCGGTCGCCGGGGCCCTGCCCGCGCGGACCGCCCAGGCCCGCGAGGCCGACGGAACGCTGACCCGGATCGCCTCACGCGCGGCCACCGCCACCGCCCTGGGCGACGGTCTCACCGCGCTGGTCTCCGGGCTGACCGTCACGGCCGCTGCCCTGGCCGGCGCCCAGGCGGTCGCCGCCGGGCGGCTCGACGGCGTGGCCATGGCCGTCGTCGTCCTCACGCCGCTCGCCGCCTTCGAAGCCGTGCTCGGGCTGCCGCTCGCCGTGCAGTACCGGCAGCGCGTGCGGCGCAGCGCGGAACGGGTGTACGAGGTGCTGGACGCGCCGGAGCCCGTGCGGGAGCCGGAGCGGCCCCGGCAGGCGCCCGCGTCGCCGTTCCCGGTCGTCCTCAAGGGGCTGACCGCCCGGCACGCCGGGCAGGACCGGGAGGCGCTCGGTGGGTTCGACCTGACTCTGGAGGAAGGGCGCCGGATCGCCGTGGTCGGGCCCTCCGGCTCCGGCAAGACCACGCTGGCGCAGGCACTGCTGCGGTTCCTCGACGCGGAGGCCGGGTCGTACACGCTCGGGGGTGTGGACGCGTACGCGCTCCACGGTGACGACGTGCGGAAGTCCGTCGGGCTGTGTGCGCAGGACGCGCACCTGTTCGACAGCTCGCTGCGCGAGAACCTGCTGCTCGCCCGCAAGGACGCCACCGAGGCCGACCTGCGCGCCGTGCTGGGCCGCGCCAGGCTGCTCGACTGGGCGGACAGCCTGCCCGAGGGTCTGGACACGCTCGTCGGCGAGCACGGGGCGCGGCTGTCGGGAGGCCAGCGCCAGCGGCTGGCACTGGCCCGGGCCCTGCTCGCCGACTTCCCCGTCCTGGTGTTGGACGAGCCCGCCGAGCACCTCGACCTGGCGACGGCCGACGCGCTCACCGCGGATCTGCTGGCCGTCACGGAGGGGCGCACGACGCTGCTCATCACGCACCGGCTGGCCGGCCTCGAAGCGGTCGACGAGGTGCTCGTGCTCGACCGGGGCCGGGTCGTGCAGCGGGGTCCGTACGCGGAGCTGCTGGCGGTGGACGGGCCGCTGCGGAGGATGGCGGAACGGGAGGCGGCGGCACAGTCACTGGTGGGAGCGCGGTAACAGCCGGCCACACCAGGCACCGGGCCCTCCGGCGTAAGCGCCACCCCGGACAACGGGCCTCGGGCGCACGCACCACCCCGGACCATCGGGCCTCCGGCGCAACGGCCACCTCAGGCACCGGGTCCCGGCGCAACGGCCACCTCAGGCACCGGGTCCCGGCGCAACGGCCATCCCAGCCACCGGGTCCCGGTGCAGCCGGTCACCCCGGCGCTGAGCCGTTCGGTGCAGCCGGTCACCACGGGCACTGAGCCGTTCGGCGCAGCCGGTCCCCCGGCCGTACGACGTGAACAGGACCGGGCCCACTGTGCTGGGTGACGATCGCTGACATGCGCTCATATCGCCGCCTGCGGCTGCTCGTTCCGGTCCTGCTGTGTGCGCTGGCCGTGCTGGCGGCCCGGCCGACGGCAGCGCACAAGGAACCCGGCAGCGGCCCCGGCACCGGCCCGGAAACCGGCCTCAGTGCCGAGGTGGTGCGGCTGTACGAGGAGGCCGCGGTGGCGACGCGGCAGTACGAGGCCGGGCGCAAGGAGGCCGACGCGCAGCGGGCCGAGGCCCAGCGCGCGGAGGCGCTCCTGGACACGCAACGGCGGCACATCGCCGCCCTGCACGAGGACCTGGGCCGCATCGCCCGCGCCCAGTACCGCAGCAGCGGTGGCCTGCCGGTGGCCGCCCACATGATCCTCGCCGACAGCCCCGAGAGCCTGATGCGGGGTCAGCACGCCTTCTCCCAGGCGGACCTCGCCGTGAACAACGCGATCTCCAAGAACCGGCGCGCCGAGGCGCGGCTGGCGGCGGACGAGGCCAGGGCCGCTGACCGGTGGCAGGCGCTGGAGAGACGCAACACGCAACTCGCCGCCCTGAAAGCGGACATCGAGCAGAAGCTGGAGACGGCCCGCTCCGAGCTGCAAGGGCAGGCGGACGCAGCGGTCGCCGCCGGGGCGTGCCGCGGGGCGGTCAGGCTCGACCAGCCGGCGACCGGGTTCAGCGAGGGCGACTGGGTCGCGCCGGTCGAGACGTATGAGCTGTCGGCGTCCTACGGCAGCGGTGGTGCGCGCTGGTCGAACCGGCACACCGGGCAGGACTTCGCGGTGCCGATCGGCACGCCGGTACGGGCCGTGGGTGCGGGCCGGGTGGTGAAGGTGTCCTGCGGTGGCCCGTTCGGGATGGAGATCGTGCTCGAGCACGCGGGCGGCTACTACACGCAGTACGCCCATCTCGCCTCGCTCGGGGTCGACCAGGGGGACCACGTCAGCCCCGGACAGTGGATCGGCCAGTCCGGCACCACGGGCAACTCCACCGGGCCCCACCTGCACTTCGAGGCCCGGGTCACAGCGGAGTCGGGCTCGTCGGTGGACCCGGTCTCGTGGCTGTCGGCGCGCGGGGTGTCCCTCTGATACGCACCGGCCCCGGCCGCTACGGCCGTTCTGCCAGCAACTGCTCGATCACGATTGCCACCCCGTCCTCGTTGTTCGCCACCGTCCGGCCCGAGGCGGCGGCGATCACGTCCGGGTGGGCGTTGCCCATCGCGTACGACCGGCCCGCCCAGGTGAGCATCTCCACGTCGTTCGGCATGTCACCGAAGGCGACGACCTGCTCGTGCGAGATGCCGCGTTCGGCGCAGCACAGGGCGAGCGTGCTGGCCTTGGAGACTCCGGGGCCGCTGATCTCGAGCAGTGCGCTGGGGCTGGAGCGGGTCACGCCGGCACGGTCGCCGATGGCCAGGCGGGCCAGGGTCAGGAAGGCGTCGGGGTCGATCTCGGGGTGGTAGGCGAGGATCTTCAGCACCGGCTCCGCGGCGGCCCGATGGCCCGGGCCCAGCACTTCCTCGGCCGGGGCGAGGCTGTCCGGCGTCTCCATGTGCAGCTTCGGGTACGCCGGCTCCTGGTAGAAGCCGTAGGTCTGCTCCACCGCATACACCGTGCCCGGCGCCGCGTCGCGCAGCAGCCGTACGGCGTCCAGGGCGTTCTCCCGGGCCAGCTCCCGTACCTTCACGAACCGGTGGGCACCGGGGCCGCCGTGCAGGTCGACCACGGCGGCGCCGTTTCCGCAGATCGCCAGGCCGTGGCCGTGCACGTGGTCGCTGACGACGTCCATCCAGCGGGCCGGGCGGCCGGTCACGAAGAAGACCTCGATACCCGCTTCCTCGGCGGCGGCCAGCGCGGCGACCGTACGCGGGGACACCGACTTGTCGTCGCGCAGCAGGGTGCCGTCGAGGTCGGTGGCGATCAGCCGCGGGGGGAGGGTCTCGGCCGCGGTCTCGGGCTGTCGGGTCGCTGAGGTCACCCGGCCATTGTCCCGCACATGTCTGCACGGGCGTGCGGGGCTCCGCACAGGTGAGTGGATCCCGCCCCGAACAGCAGCCCCGGGGCCTGCCCGTCGACGCTCAGCGCAGCTGCGCGGGCGCTTCCATCGCGATCTGCTCGAAGACCTTCTCGTCCGCGGCGAACGGTGAGTCGGGGATCGGCCAGTGGATCACGATCTCCGTGAAGCCCAGCTCCACATGCCGTCCGGCGAAGTCGACGAACGCGTTCAGGGACTGGAGCGGTCCGACACGGTCCGGCGTGAATCCGGTGAGCAGCACCCGGTCGAGACCGGTCATGTCGCGGCCGACCTCGGCGCAGATGTCGTCGAGCCTCTCCGCCTGCCCGCGAATGGCCTGAATCGACTGCTCAGGGGTGCCGTTGTCGTACAGCTTCGGGTCGCCCGTGGTGACCCACGCCTGCCCGAACCGGGCGGCGAGCCGCATGCCGCGCGGACCGGTCGCGGCCACCGCGAACGGCAGCCTGGGGCGCTGCACGCAGCCGGGGATGTTCCGCGCCTCGTGGGCGGAGTAGAAGTCCCCCTCGTACGACACGGCGTCCTCGCACAGCAGCCGGTCGAGGAGCGGAACGAACTCGGCGAAGCGGTCGGCGCGCTCGCGCGGGGTCCAGGGTTCCTGGCCGAGCGCGGTGGCGTCGAAGCCGGAGCCGCCCGCGCCTATGCCCAGCGTGATCCGCCCGCCGGAGATGTCGTCGAGGGAGATCAGCTCCTTGGCGAGGGTCACGGGGTGCCGGAAGTTGGGCGAGGTCACCAGGGTGCCCAGCCGCAGCCGGTCGGTGACGCTCGCGGCGGCCGTGAGGGTCGGCACGGCGCCGAACCAGGGGCCGTCCCGGAAGGTGCGCCAGGACAGGTGGTCGTAGGTGTACGCGGTGTGGAAGCCGAGCTGCTCGGCGCGCGTCCAGGCCGCGCGGCCGCCTTCGTTCCAGCGGCGGTACGGGAGGATCACGGTGCTCAGACGCAGACTCATGACACCGAGCGTAAGGGAGCCCCGGCGGTCTCCCGTGTTTCACGTGAAACAGTCACCGAGCGCGTCCGGGTGGACACGGAACCAGGCGGGAAAGCGCAGGTACCGTGCCGGGACGGCGTCGGTCAGCCACACCCCGTTCGCGCTGACCTGGAAGACATGGCCGTCCCGGTGCATGGCGTCCGCGTCGACCGTCAGCACGACCGGCCGGCCCCGGCGGGCTCCGACGCGGGTCGCCGTCTCCCGGTCGGGCGAGAGGTGCACGGCATGCCGGTTCATCGGGCGCAGTCCCTCGGCCCGGATCGCGTCCAGGGCGCGGGTGACCGTGCCGTGGTAAAGGTGTGCGGGCGGGGTGGCCGACGCCAGTCCGAGGTCGACGTCCACGCTGTGGCCCTGGCTGGCGCGGATGCGGGTGCCGTCGACGGCGAAGCGCCGCTTGTCGTTGGTGGCGACGACATGGTCGAGTTCGTCGCGGGTGAACCGGAAGCCGTGTGCGGCTGCCGCGGCGATCAAGGTGTCGATCTCGACCCACCCGGCCTCGTCGAGCGTGAGCCCGATGCGTTCCGGCTGGTGACGCAGATGCTTCGACAGGTACTTCGACACCTTCACGGTGCGTCTTTCGTCCATCCCACCAGGGTGCGGGAGAGACCCGAATCACGCGATCGAGTTTCATCGCTGAGGTTTGATCCACAGCGAAGTATGGTTATCCACAGAGAAATTGGCGCTCCTGTGGACAACTGAGCGCCAGCGCAGGGAACTTGGGTCTCACATCGGCGGCTTCAACCGTGCCAGGCCCCGCAGCGCCCCCGGTGCCCAGCGCGACAGCCACCGCGCACCCCGTGCCTCCGGAGTCACCGGCACCACCGCCTCGTTGCGCGTCACCGCCCGCAGGATCGCGCGGGCCACCTTCTCCGGCGGATAGTTCCGCAGCCCGTACAGGCGGGCGGCACGCTGCTGCAGCCGCTTCTCCTCCCGGGCGTCGGCCCCGGCGAAGTGCGCGGTCGACGTGATGGCGGTGTTCACGATGCCCGGGCACACCGTCGTCACGCCGATCCCCTGCCCGGCGAGCTCCGCCCGCAGGCACTCGCCGAGCATCAGCACGGCCGCCTTGGAGGTGCTGTACGCCGGCAGCGCCCGGGACGGCTGGTACGCCGCGGCCGACGCCACATTGACGATGTGGCCGCCCTGGCCGCGCTCGGCCATCCGCCGGCCGAAGAGCCGGCACCCGTGGATGACGCCCCACAGGTTGACGTCGAGGACCTTCTTCCAGTCCTCGGGGGTGGTGTCGAAGAAGGAGCCGGACAGTCCGATCCCGGCGTTGTTCACGAGGACGTCCACCACCCCGTACTCGGAGGTGATCCGGTCGGCGAGCTTCTCCATGGCCTGCTCGTCGGAGACGTCGACCGTCTCCGCCCAGGCGTCGGCAGCGCCTCGAAGGCGGCAGGACTCGGCGGTGCGGGCCGCCGCCTCCCCGTTGCGGTCGACGGCCACGACACGCGCACCGGCCGCGGCGAACGCGAGCGCGGTCGCCCGCCCGATACCGCTGCCCGCCCCGGTGACCAGCGCGAGCTGCCCGCCGAAGCGCTCGGCGTGCTCGCCGTCCACCGCCACCGGGGGCCGCCCGCTCTCGACGGACGTCACGAACTCCTCGATCCACGAGGCCAGCCGGTCCGGGCGGGTGCGCGGGATCCAGTGCCCCGCCTGGATCGTCCTGCGGGTCAACTGCGGAACCCACCGCTCCAGTTCGTCGTGGAGCCGCTCCGAGAGGAACCGGTCCGCCACGGGCGTGATGACCTGCACAGGCGCGTGCGCGTGCGCGTCCGGCCGGGGAGCGCGCAGCCGGGGCCGGACGTTGTCCCGGTACAACCAGGCCCCGTGGGCCGCGTCCGACGGCAGGGACGCGGTGGGGTAGTCACCCCGGGGCACCTTCTCGGCGCGCTCCAGCATCCGCGGCCAGCGCTTGCCGAGCGGGCCGCGCCAGGCCAGCTCGGGCAGCAGGGGGGTGTGCAGCAGGTACACGTACCAGGAGCGGGCGCCCTGTCCGAGCAGCTGGCCGACCCGGCGCGGGGTGGGCCGCTTCATCCGCGTGCCGATCCAGTGGCCGAAGTGGTCGAGGGACGGCCCGGACATCGAGGTGAAGGAGGCGATCCGGCCCCTGGTGCGCTGCACGGTGGTGAACTCCCAGGCCTGCACCGACCCCCAGTCGTGCCCGACCAGATGCACCGGCGCGCCCGGGCTCACCGCGTCCGCGACGGCCAGGAAGTCGTCCGTCAGCTTCTCCAGCGTGAACCCGCCCCGCAGCGGTCGCGGCGCGGTCGACCGGCCGTGGCCGCGGACGTCGTACGCCACCACGTGGAAGCGCCCCGAGAGGCGCGCGGCGACCTCGGACCACACCTCTTTGCTGTCGGGGTAGCCGTGCAGCAGGACGACCGTCGGCCGTCCCGGATCACCCATCTCGGCCACGCACAGCTCGACTTCACCCGTCCGAACCCTGCGCTCCCGCGCGCCCGTCAGCAACGTCATCCGGCGAATCTGACAGTTGTTAGAGAGTTCGTCAATAGGGGTCTCCCGGTCGTGGTAACCCTCAAGGAGCAGCTCCCCTAGGGGCCCGTAATACTCAGGGCTGATCCGAAGACAGCTCTGCGGAGTGACGACCGCCACGCGGCCCGCCCCTACCTTCGTAGGGTGACTGTGATCGCGACCGAAAGCCTGAGCAAGCGGTTCCCCCGGGTGACCGCGCTTGACCGGCTCTCCGTGGACGTCGGACCCGGTGTGACCGGACTCGTCGGAGCCAACGGAGCCGGCAAGTCCACACTGATCAAGATCCTGCTGGGTCTGTCCCCCGCCACCGAGGGCCGCGCCGAGGTGCTCGGTCTCGATGTCGCCACCGACGGCGCCGCCATCCGCGAGCGCGTCGGCTACATGCCCGAGCACGACTGCCTGCCGCCGGACGTCTCGGCCACCGAGTTCGTCGTCCACATGGCGCGCATGTCCGGCCTGCCCCCCACCGCGGCGCGTGAGCGCACGGCCGACACCCTGCGCCACGTCGGGCTGTACGAGGAGCGCTACCGCCCCATCGGCGGCTACTCGACCGGTATGAAGCAGCGCGTCAAGCTCGCGCAGGCCCTCGTCCACGACCCGCAGCTGGTCTTCCTGGACGAGCCGACCAACGGCCTCGACCCCGTCGGCCGCGACGAGATGCTCGGCCTGATCCGCCGGATCCACACCGACTTCGGCATCTCCGTCCTGGTCACCTCCCACCTGCTGGGCGAGCTGGAGCGCACCTGCGACCACGTCGTCGTCGTGGACGGCGGCAAGCTCCTGCGCTCCAGTTCCACCACGGACTTCACCCAGACCACCACGACCCTCGCGATCGAGGTCACCGACAGCGACGAGCACCCGGACGGCACCCGCGCGGTCCGTGAGGCGCTGCACGCGCGCGGAGTGACCGTCGAGGACGGCAGCGGCCTGCCCGGCGCCGGCCATGTCCTGCTGCTCACCGCGCAGGGCGAGGAGACGTACGACCTGGTCCGGGACGTGATCGCGGACCTCGGTCTCGGCCTGGTGCGCATGGAGCAGCGCCGGCACCACATCTCCGAGGTCTTCACCGGCAGCGACGAGCGCGAACAGCGGAAGGAGGCGGTCGGCCATGGCGGTTGAGCACTCCACGGGGGCACCCGCCCCGGCACCGGGCGACCAGACCCGCATCCACAACATCGGCTACCGCGATTACGACGGCCCGCGCCTCGGCCGCGCCTACGCCCGCCGCTCCCTGTACTCGCAGTCCCTGCGCGGCTCCTACGGCCTCGGCCGCTCGGTGAAGTCCAAGGTGCTGCCGATGCTGCTCTTCGTGGTGATGTGCGTGCCCGCGGCCATCATGGTCGCCGTCGCGGTCGCCACCAAGGCCAAGGAACTGCCCGTCGACTACACGCGCTACGCGATCATCATGCAGGCGGTCATCAGCCTGTACGTCGCCTCGCAGGCGCCCCAGTCCGTCTCGCGGGACCTGCGTTTCAAGACCGTTCCGCTGTACTTCTCGCGGCCCATCGAGACCTCCGACTACGTCCGCGCCAAGTTCGCGGCCCTGGCCTCGGCGCTCTTCATCCTCACCGCCGGCCCCCTGCTCGTGCTCTACGTGGGCGCGCTGTTGGCCAAGCTGGACTTCGCCGACCAGACCAAGGGATTCGCACAGGGACTGGTCTCCGTGGCTCTGCTCTCACTGCTCTTCGCCGGCATCGGCCTGGTCATCGCATCCGTCACCCCGCGCCGCGGTTTCGGCATCGCGGCCGTGATCGCCGTGCTGACCATCACCTACGGCGCGGTCTCCACCCTCCAGGCCATCGCCGACGCCCAGGGCAGCGGCGACGCCGTGCCGTGGATCGGACTGTTCTCGCCGATCACGATCGTCGACGGCGTGCAGTCCGCGTTCCTGGGCGCGACGTCCGCCTCCCCCAGCGGGGTGGGCCCGAGCACCGCCGAGGGCGTCGTCTACGTCCTCGTCGCCCTGGGCCTGATCGCGGCGAGCTACGGCCTCCTGATGCGCCGCTACAAGAAGGTGGGACTGTGACCACGCTCAAGATCGACCACGTCTCCCGCTGTTCGGCAACGTGGTCGCCGTCAACGACATCACCATGACCATCGGCCCCGGCGTCACGGGGCTGCTCGGCCCCAACGGCGCAGGGAAGTCCACCCTCATCAACATGATGGGCGGCTTCCTGGCCCCCTCCACCGGCACCGTCACCCTCGACGGCCAGGCCGTGTGGCGCAACGAGCAGATCTACCGGCACATCGGCGTCGTCCCCGAGCGGGAGGCGATGTACGACTTCCTCACCGGCAAGGAGTTCGTCCTCGCCAACGCCGAGCTGCACGGCCTGGGCGCCAAGGCCGCCCAGAAGGCGCTGGCCACGGTCGAGATGGAGTACGCGCAGGACCGCAAGATCCAGACGTACTCCAAGGGCATGCGCCAGCGCGTGAAGATGGCCTCCGCCCTGGTCCACGACCCCTCCCTGCTCCTGCTGGACGAGCCGTTCAACGGCATGGACCCGCGCCAGCGCATGCAGCTCATGGACCTGCTGCGCCGCATGGGCGACGAGGGCCGCACGGTGCTGTTCTCGTCCCACATCCTCGAAGAGGTCGAGCAGCTCGCCTGGCACATCGAGGTCGTCGTCGCCGGCCGGCACGCGGCCAGCGGCGACTTCCGCAAGATCCGCCGCCTGATGACCGACCGGCCGCACCGCTACCTGGTGCGCTCCAGCGACGACCGCGCCCTCGCGGCCGCGCTGATCGCCGACCCCTCGACGTCCGGCATCGAGGTCGACATCGCCGAGGGAGCGCTGCGCATCCAGGCCGTCGACTTCGCCCGCTTCACCGCGCTGCTGCCCAAGGTCGCCAGGGACCACGGCATCCGGCTGCTCACGGTCTCGCCGTCCGACGAGTCCCTCGAGTCCGTCTTCTCGTACCTGGTCGCGGCGTAGGAGGCCCTGATGTACGACCCCACAGTCGCCCGGCTCACCTACCGGGCCCTGCTCGGCCGTCGCCGGGCCCTCATCCTCGGCGCCCTGCCGATGCTGCTGATCGTGATCGCCGTGGCCGTGCGCGCCCTGGCCGGGGCCGACGACCAGACGGCGTCCGACCTGCTGGGCGGACTCGCCCTGGCCACGATGGTGCCGATCATCGGCGTCATCGCCGGAACGGGCGCGATCGGCCCCGAGATCGACGACGGCTCGGTGGTGTACCTGCTGTCCAAGCCGATCAAAAGGCCGACGATCATCTTCACCAAGCTGATCGTCGCCATCGCCGTGACCATGGTGTTCTCGGCCGTGCCGACGCTCATCGCCGGGTTCGTCCTCAACGGCAACGGCCAGCAGGTCGCCGTCGCCTACACGGTGGCCGCGCTGGTCGCGTCCATCGCCTACGCGGCCCTGTTCCTGCTGCTGGGCACCGTCTCCCGGCACGCGGTGGTGTTCGGTCTGGTCTACGCCCTGGTCTGGGAGGCCCTGTTCGGCTCCCTGGTGCCGGGTGCGCGCACGCTCAGCGTCCAGCAGTGGTCGCTGGCGGTGGCCCAGAAGGTGTCCGGCGGGGACCTGGTCTCCTCCGACGTCGGCCTGACCACGGCGACGGTGCTGCTGGTCGCCGTCACGGTGCTGGCCACCTGGTATGCCGGCCAGAAGCTGCGTTCCCTGACCCTCGCCGGGGAGGAGTGACGTAACCGGCACGGACACGCTCGACGAGCAGGCGCCTGCCGGGAAGGGGCAGACGGGCATCACGGTGGGACACGAAGGCCTCCGTGCCTCCGTGCCTCCGTGCGGTGAAGATTCGACACCTCCACCCCACACGGAGGCCTTCGCCCTGATCAAGCCCGGCCGGCGTCGGCAACGCTCGTGATCCATACAGCCGGCCGGTGGCCGGGCCGGGTCTCGCCGCCGTTTTATTCGGTGGCGTCCCATTCGCCCGGCGGGCAGAGTGGTTGTCGTCGCCACCGGGCAGGGGAGCCCGGTGCCACAGTCGGGGAGAGGAGCGGGACGATGCCCATGCACGGCAGTACGTCCAGCTCCCTTCAGGGCAGCCGGCGGCGGGATCCGGAGTAGCCACTACCCCTCCGTGGAACCCGCCTCGCACGGGGAGCTGCCCGGGGCGGCCGCTTCGAGCACGCGAATCGCACCTCGCGTGGGCCGCCCACCCGGAGGATTGGCCGAGTGGTAAGGCACCGGTTTGCTGAACCGCGGTCGGGTCGTAAGGCCCGCGCACGTTCGATCCGTGCATCCTCCGCCGAGCACCACCGAGCACCACCGAGCACCACCGAGCACCGCCGAGCACCACCGAGTCCTGAGAGCCTGGCTCTTGACGTGGGGCCTCGCACAGCGGGCCCGACGTAACGGAAGTACCCGGCCACGCGCACCGGCCTCGATCATCGGGCTCCGGCGCCGGTCCCGGGGCTCAGCCCAGCAGTCGCTCCAGCACCACGGCGATGCCGTCCTCGTCATGGGAGGACGTCACCTCGTCAGCCACCGCCTTCAGTTCCTCGTGGGCGTCTGCCATGGCGACGCCGTAGGAGGCCCAGGCGAACATCGGGATGTCGTTGGGCATGTCGCCGAAGGCGATCGTGTCGGCCGCCTTCAGACCGAGCCGGCGGGCCGCCAGAGAGAGCCCCGTCGCCTTGGACAGACCCAGCGGGAGCAGCTCGACGATGCCCGCGCCCGCCATCGTGACGGTGACGAAGCCGCCGGCGGTGCGCGTGGCCGCCTCGCACAGCTCGTCGTCGCTCAGCGTCGGGTGCTGGATGTACAGCTTGTTCAGGGGCGCGGCCCACAGGTCCGACGCGTCCGTGAAGGGCGTGGCGGGCAGACTGCCCGTGACCGCGTAGCCCGGGCCCACCAGTACCTCGCCGTCGAGACCGTCGCGGCTCGCCGCCAGGTGGAGCGGGCCCACCTCCGCCTCGATCTTCGCCAGCGCCACCCCGGCCAGCTGCCGGTCCAGCGTCACCGACGTCAGCAGGCGGTGCGCGCCGGCGTCGTAGACCTGCGCGCCCTGGCCGCAGACGGCGAGGCCCTGGTAGCCGAGGTCGTCGAGGATGTGCCGGGTCCAGGGGACGGCGCGGCCGGTGACGACGATGTGGGCGGCGCCCGCCGCGGTGGCCGCGTCGAGCGCGTCACGGGTGCGCTGCGACACCGTGTCGTCGGAGCGCAGCAGTGTGCCGTCGAGATCGGTGGCGACGAGCCGGTACGGGAAGGCGCCCGGGGAAGCCGTGTCGCTCACTTGGCCACCGGCTCCAGGACCTCCCGGCCGCCCAGGTACGGACGCAGCACCTCGGGCACGCGCACCGAGCCGTCGGCCTGCTGGTGGTTCTCCAGGATCGCCACGATCGTGCGCGGGACGGCGCACAGCGTGCCGTTGAGCGTGGCCAGCGGGCGGACCTGCTTGCCCTCACGGACACGGATCGACAGGCGCCGCGACTGGAACTCGCCGCAGTCCGAGGTCGAGGTCAGCTCGCGGTACTTGCCCTGGGTGGGGATCCACGCCTCGCAGTCGAACTTGCGGGCGGCCGAGGCACCGAGGTCGGCGCTCGCCACGTCGATCACGCGGAACGGCAGCTCGAGCGAGGTCAGCCACTGCTTCTCCCACTCCAGCAGGCGCTGGTGCTCGGCCTGCGAGTCCTCCGGAGCGACGTAGGAGAACATCTCGACCTTGTCGAACTGGTGCACGCGGAAGATGCCCCGGGTGTCCTTGCCGTGCGAACCGGCCTCGCGGCGGAAGCAGGGCGAGAAGCCCGCGTAGCGCAGGGGGAGGCGGTCGGCGTCGAGGATCTCGTCCATGTGGTACGCGGCGAGCGGCACCTCGGACGTACCGACCAGGTAGAGGTCGTCGTCGGGGAGGTGGTAGACGTCCTGGGCGGCCTGGCCGAGGAAGCCGGTGCCCGCCATGGACTGCGGTCGCACCAGCGCCGGGGTCAGCATCGGGGTGAAGCCGGCCGCGGTGGCCTGGGCCATCGCCGCGTTCACCAGGGCGAGCTCCAGGAGGGCGCCCACGCCCGTCAGGAAGTAGAAGCGCGAGCCGGAGACCTTGGCACCCCGCTCTACGTCGATCGCGCCGAGGATCTGGCCGAGCGCCAGGTGGTCCCTGGGCTCGAAACCCTCGGCGGCGAAGTCGCGGATCGTGCCGTGCGTCTCGAGCGTGACGAAGTCCTCCTCGCCGCCCACGGGCACGTCCGGGTGGACGAGGTTGCCGAGCCGCTGGAGCAGCTCCTGGGTCTCGGTCGCGGCGGCGTCGCGCTCGGCGTCGGCCGCCTTGACGTCGGCGGCGAGCTGGCCCGCCTTCTTCAGCAGCTCGGACTTCTCTTCGCCGGTCGCCTTGGGGATGAGCTTGCCGAGCGCCTTCTGCTCGGCGCGCAGCTCGTCGAAGCGGACGCCGGACGACCTGCGCCGCTCGTCGGCAGACAGGAGGGCGTCGACGAGCGCGACGTCCTCTCCACGGGCGCGCTGCGACGCGCGCACACGGTCGGGGTCCTCACGGAGCAGGCGAAGGTCAATCACGCGCCCAAGGCTACCGGTGCGGGGTGACCGCCCACGACTCACTATCCAGGGCGCCGCATACGTACCGTTATGGGCGAATTACGTGGGGTGTCAATAAAGCAATCCCCTGTCCCCGGGACGAGGCATCGGGCGAACGTCCCCTTGACGCGAATCCCTTGCGGGGAGCGGGACTTGGCGGTGTGTTGTCCACAGGAATCCACACCCCCCGGAAAGTTATCCACAGGCTGTGTGGAAGATCTGTGGACTTCGGAATTGATCACTCCGGAAGGCGTGGGCACCCCTGAGAATTCCCAGTACAAACCCGCTTTACCCTCACTTTCGAGTGGAAATGGGTCACCCCTAAGAGTTACGCAAGGGAAAACGGTGGACGAAGGGTGACCTGCCTGCAGATGGAGGTATCCGGGGCCCGTAGGGCGATTTGTCGACTGACTCGCCCTTCGTTGTCGACTTGTCCCCAGGTCGAGAAGCGGACCTGTGGATAACTTCTGTGGATAACGACAATCAGCAGGTACGACCGGCCGGAACCGCCCGGCGAACCCGGCTGGAAGCGCCCGGTGACCTGGGCTAGAAGCGTCCGTCCTGGCACCGCGCGACCCAGTCCGCCGCCCCCGCGAACTCCTCGTCGGACGTCCCCAGCCGCGGCGGCTGCACCTCTCCCGGCCGCATGTCCGCGCGCGGGTAGGAGCCCAGATAGCGCACCTGGAGGCAGATCCGCTTCAGACCCATCAGGGCGTCGGCCACCCGGCGGTCGGAGATGTGGCCCTCGGCGTCGATGCAGAAGCAGTAGTTGCCGATGCCGGCGCCGGTGGGCCGGGACTGGAGCAGCATGAGGTTGATGCCACGGGTCGCGAACTCACCCAGCAGGTCGCGCAGGCCACCGGGGTGGTCGTCGCGCTGCCACAGGACGATCGAGGTCTTGTCCGCGCCGGTCGGCGCCGCGGGCCGGGCGGGCCGGCCGACCAGAACGAAACGCGTCTGGGCGTTCTCCGCGTCGTGGATCTGGGTCTCCAGGGCCTCCAGGCCGTAGCGGGCGGCCGCGAACTCCCCCGCGAAGGCGGCGTCGTACTGGCCCTCCTGAACCAACCGGGCGGCGTCCGCGTTCGAGGCGGCCGACTCCCAGTGCGCGTCCGGGAGGTGCTTCTTCAGCCAGTTGCGCACCTGCGGCTGCGCGGCCGGGTGGGCGGAGACGGTCTTGATGTCCGACAGCTTCGTGCCCGGGCGGACCAGCAGCGCGAAGGTGATCGACAGCAGCACCTCGCGGTAGATCATCAGCGGCGTGCCGGCGACCAGCTCGTCGAGGGTGGTGGTGATGCCGCCCTCGACGGAGTTCTCGATCGGCACGAACGCGGCCTCGGCCTCGCCCGCGCGCACGGCGTCGAGCGCGGACTGCACGGACACGTACGGGATGAGCTCCCTGGTGGCGGCCTCGGGAAGCGTGCGCAGGGCGACTTCGGTGAAGGTGCCCTCAGGACCGAGATACGCATAGCTCGCTGGCATGACCTCACCCTAATGGGCTCGCGGAAGCGCTATCCCCCACAAGCCGAACCATCCAACCCAGGAGTGACCCTCACCCCTCCAGCAACTTCTGTCCCACGTACTCGCCCTCCGCGGCCCCGCCCGGTACCGCGAACAGTCCGCTCGACTCGTGCCGGATGAACTGCGACAGGGCGTCGCCGCGGTCGAGCTTGCGCTGTACGGGCACGAAGCCGCGCAGCGGATCGGCCTGCCAGCAGATGAAGAGCAGACCCGCGTCGGGCACCCCGTCGGCGTCGATGCCGTCGTGGAAGGAGAAGGGACGGCGGAGCATCGCCGCGCCGCCGTTCTGGTCGGGCCGGGTGATGCGGGCGTGGGCGTTGATCGGGACGACCAGGTTCCCCTGGGCGTCCGTCTTCTCCAGGTCCATCGGGGTCGTCTCGTTGCCGCCGGACAGGGCCGCGCCGTCGGACTTGCGCCGTCCGATCACGGCCTCCTGCGCCTTGACGGAGAGCTGCTCCCAGTCGTCGAGGAGCATGCGGATCCGGCGTACGACGGCGTAGGAGCCGTTCGCCATCCAGGCCGGTTCGCCCTGCTGTGGCTTCTCCGGCACGAAGATGCGCTGGTCGAAGTCGGCCTCGTCCGGCTTGGGGTTGCGGGTGCCGTCGACCTGGCCCATCAGGTTGCGGGCCGTCATGGGGTGGGAGGTGGCGCCCGGTGAGCGGTTGAAGCCGTTCATCTGCCAGCGCACCTTGGCGGCCCGGCCCGTGTCCTTGTGGATCGCGCGCAGGGCGTGGAAGGCGACGAGGGCGTCGTTGGCGCCGATCTGCACCCACAGGTCGCCGTTGCTGCGGTTCCTGTCGAGGTGGTCGGAGGAGAACTCGGGCAGCGGGTCCAGGGCGGTCGGACGCTGCTTCTCCAGGCCTGTCCGGGCGAAGAAGCTGTGGCCGAAGCCGAAGGTGATCGTCAGGGAGGCAGGTCCGGCGTCGCGGGCGACGTCCGTGTCCCCGTGGGTGCTCGGTTCGCCCGCCATGAGCCGCCGGGCCGTCTCCGACCAGCGGCGGAGCAGCGCGGCGGCCTCCTTGCGGCCGGCGCCCGGGGCCAGGTCGAAGGCGACGAGGTGGCCGCGCGCCTGGAGGCCGTCGGTGATGCCGGGCTGATGTTTCCCGTGAAACATCGCCCGGTCCGTGCCGAGGGAGGTGAGGGGAGCAGCCGCTTCGGAGGGGGCGGAGGTGTAGCCCACGGCGGCACCCGCGGTGCCGAGGACGAGCCCGGTGGCACCGGCGGTGCCGAGCAGCCGCCGTCGTGAGATGCCCTCGTGCGCGGGGGCCGCTTCGTGCTTCCCCGGGCCGGTCTCGGGGGTGCGGGCCTTCGGGAGGGACTGGTCTGGCATGGTCGTTCAGCCGATCTGCGCGTTCTTGGAGACGGTCACCTCGTCGATGTCGGAGGTCCGCACGGTCACG
Source organism: Streptomyces sp. NPDC059696 (assembly GCF_042733745.1). Lineage (NCBI taxonomy): Bacteria > Bacillati > Actinomycetota > Actinomycetes > Kitasatosporales > Streptomycetaceae > Streptomyces > Streptomyces sp. NPDC059696. The sequence continues at coordinate 180,596 of NZ_JBHWFG010000003.1, read as the reverse complement.
TCGACCTGCCAGTCGCCGGCCATGGGGATCTGCACTCCGTTCGCCGACCAGTGTCCGGTGGCGAGGTGGTCCGGGACGACGGGCAGGGGCCCGATGTCCTTGGCTTTCAGGGTGAAGTCGACCTTGACCTCGGGGATGTCGAACGCCCTGCCGTTGGGCCGCTCCACGTAGACGTGCATCTCGTTGTCGCCCACGCGCGCGGGGTCGAGGTCGATGGTGACGATGCCCTTGCCGTCCTTGCCGCCGGTGTCGAACGGCATGTTCAGGGTCAGCGCCCCGGACGCGCCCGTGTCGGCGGAGGCGGACGCGGAGGACGAGGTGGCCGCCTTGGCCTCCTGCTCGGTGCGTCCCGGCTCGGTCTGTGTCAGCACGGTGGTGACGGCGAGCAGCACGACCGCGACGCCGGCCTCGGTCAGCACGGAGCGGCGCAGTCCGAAGCGGTTCGGGTCCGCGTCCCGGATCCGCTTCCGCCGGGCGGCGTCCCGGGCGGCCTGCTGCCGGGCGAGCTGTGCGGCGCGTTCGGTGCCGGTGGACGCGGCGTCCGCGGACTCGTCGTCGGCGGCTGCGGGCTCTATGGCGCCGGTGTCATCCGTCCGCGCGCCGACCCGTTCCTTCTCCCGGACCGCCGATGCGACGGCCGGTGCCGTCTCCGTCAGGCGCCCCGTCCACCGGCGGGAGATCCACGCGACGCCGACCAGGACGAGCACGAGGGCGATCTTGGCGAGGAGGAGCTGCCCGTAGCGAGTGTCGGTGAAGGCCGACCAGGAGCCGAGCTGGCGCCAGGACTGGTACGTCCCGGTCGCGATCAGTACGAGGACGCCGCCGAAGGCGACCTGCGAGAAGCGGCGTACGGCCGCCGCGTCGACGGGCGTCTCGGCGGGCGCGCGGTACAGGGCGACCAGCAGCGCGCCGAGTCCGCCGAGCCACGCGGCGACGGCCAGCAGGTGGAGCACGTCGACGGGCATGGCGATGCCCGCCTGGAGGCCGACGGAGGCGTGTTCGGACATCGCCCAGCTCGCCGCGAGCCCGGCCGCCACGACGACCCCGCCGATCGAGAGCCCGAAGGTCAGGTCCCGCTTCTCCGCGGCGTCGTCCCGCTTGTCGTACGCCCCGAACAGCACGGCGATGAACAGGGCGGCCGCGGCGAGCAGCAGGAGCCGGGACACCAGGGCCGCGCCGGTCTTGGTCTGCAGCACCTGCCCGAGCAGGGACAGGTCGAAGACGTCCGCGACCTTCCCGGAGCCGGTGAAGGAGCCGCGCAGGAGCAGCAGCGCGAGGGTCGCCGCGGTGAGGGCGACCCACCCCGAGACGACGTACCGCTGCACCGGCCGTACCCCGGATCCGCGCTGCCAGCAGGCGAGCACGAAGGCGGCGCCGCCGGCCATCACGATGAACCCGGCGTAGGACACGTACCGTCCGAAGCCGTAGAGCCAGCCCACGACCCCGTCGTCCGTCGACTGCCCGGAGACCGACACGGAGGTCTTGGAGGGGGCGCCGATGGAGAAGGTGTAGGCGCCGGCGACGGGGTGGCTGTCCGCGGAGACGACCTGGTAGGCCACCGTGTACGTGCCGTCGGGCAGGCCCGAGTGCAGCGGCACGGCGTAGGTCGTGCCGCTGACGTTGGCCGGTTCGGCCGTGTCGACGCGCTTGCCCTCGGGGTCGAGCACGCGCAGGGAGTCGTCGGACAGCGCGACCTGCTCGGAGAAGGTGAGCGAGATCCGGGCCGGGGCCTTGTCGACCACCGCCCCCTGCCCGGGGTCGCTGCCGGTCACCGCGGCGTGCGCGGAGGCCGGGCCGGCTCCGGCGAGGAGTGCGCAGGCCGCGGCCAGGAGCAGCAGCACCAGTGCCCGGACGCGGGGGGCGATGGTCGGTGTCACGGAGGTCCCTCCCTCAGTGTCCGGTCGTCGGGGTGTAGGTCGGCGGCTTCACCGGCATCTCGACCTTCACCGGGTCGGAGTGCGCGAAGTGGAGTTCGACGGAGACCGTCTGACCTTCCTTCGGCTTGCTCTTCAGCTGCTCGAACATCAGGTGGTCGCCGCCGCTCCGCAGCTCCAGCCGGCCGCCCGCGGGGATCGTGAGGCTCTTGACCTCCTGCATCGCCCCGTCGACGGTCTCGTGCACGGTGACCTGCCCGGCGATGTCGCTGGTGACCGAGGTCAGCTCGTCGGCGGCGTCGCCCTTGTTGGTGACGGTGAGGAAACCGGCCGCCATGTCGTCGGACACGGGCTGCGGCATGTAGGCGGAGGCGGCGGAGAGTTCCGGCGTTCCCGAATCGTTTCCGCCGTCGGCGTCCGAGCCGCCGCAGCCCGCCAGGGCCAGGGCACCGGCTATGGCGAGGGCGGCCGGGGCGAGTCGCCGCCTCACGGGTTCTCCCCCTTGATGATCTTGGGGAGGTCCTTGGTGTAGTCGTCGACGTCGGCGCTCTCGCCGTAGAGCACGTAGCCGGCGTCGGTCTTCGGCGAGAACGCGATGACCTGGGTGCCGTGCTCGGAGATCAGCTTGCCGTTCTTGTCCTTGCGCGTCGGCTCGATGGAGATGCCGAGGGTGCGGGCGCCGGCCTGGATGGTCGCGAAGTCACCAGTGAGGCCGACGAACTGGGTGTCGATGCCCTTGAGCCACTTTCCGAGTTCGGCCGAGGTGTCGCGCTGGGGGTCGGTGGTGACGAACACCACGCGCAGCCGGTCCTGTGCGGCCTTGGGCAGTTGCTTCTTGGCGACGGCGATGTTGTTCATCGTCAGCGGGCAGACGTCGGGGCAGTGGGTGTAGCCGAAGTAGACGAGCGTGGGCTTGCCCTCGGTCTCCTTGCGGAGGTCGTACTTCTTGCCCTGTGTGTCGGTCAGGACCAGGTCCGGCTTCTCGAAGGGCTTGTCGAGGACCGTGGCGGCCTTGTCGGAGCCGGCTTCCTCGGAGACCACGGAGACGGGCTTGTCGCTCGGGTCGCCGCTGCCGCAGGCGGTCAGGGTCAGGGAGGCGGCGGCGAGCAGCGCGGCCGCGGCGAAGGTCTTGGTGCGCATAGAAAAATGTCCCAGATGTCGGTGACCCGGCGCGCACCGGGGCCCCGCACGGGGCGGGGATCCGGCGCGCGCCGTCAGCGGAGGCAGCCTCAGGCGTTGGCCCGCCGGCGTCCGGCGAGCACGCCGTAGGCGACACCCGCGGCGCCGACGACGATGCCGACGACGCCCAGGACGCGGGCGGTGGTGTCGGTGCCGTCGGAGGAGGCGGAGTCGGAGGCGGAGGTGTGGGCGGAGGCCTTCTCCGCGGACTTGGCGTCGGAGTCCTCATCGGCCGCCGCGCCGTGGTGCCCGTCCTCGGAGGCGGCGGACAGCTGCAGCACCGGGGCCGGGTTGTCGGGCTCCTCCTCGCCCTTCTGCGGCACCTCGATCCAGCGGACGACCTCCTTGTTGGAGTACGTCTGCAGGGCCTTGAAGGCCAGCTCGTCGGTGTCCTCGGGCAGCTGGCCGACGGAGAGCGGGAACTTCTCGAAGTAGCCGGGCTCGATGCCCTTGCCGTCGGCGGTCCAGGTGACCTTGGTGACGGCCTCGGTGATCTTCTCGCCGTGCATCTCCAGCGGCTTGTCCAGCTTGGACTTGGTGACCTCGATCTTCCAGCCGGGCATGGGCTCCGGCATGACGGAGGCCAGCGGGTGGTCGGTCGGGAAGTTGACCTCGAGCTTGGTGGTCGAGGCGTTGTCGCGCTCGTTGGGGACCTTGAAGTCGATGACCGCGTAGCCACCCTTGGCGGCCGTGCCCTCGGGCTGCACGCTGACGTGCGCGAAGGCGGGGGCGGACAGGGCGAGAACGGTGATACCGGCGGCGGCACCGGCCGCGACGATACGGGAAGCCTGCATGGAAAGAGCACTCCGCTGTGAGTCGGTCTGCACGGGAAGGAGGGATGCGCGCACACGCGCCTGCCGCACGACGGCGGCCCCTCCTCCGCGGGAGCGGAGTGGTGCTGGTCGCGTCGTGTCAGGCGGCGAGGGCGAGTGCGGCTGCGGAAGCCGTGGCGGCCGGTGGGCCGCGTCGGATCACCGTGTGCTGGAGCGCCGCGGTGCGCGGCATCGGCGGTGCGGGCAGCGTGGTGTGCGCCGGGCGCGGGTGGGCCTCCGGGGCCCCGGGGAGTCCGGCGCGCAGGGCGCGGACCAGTGCGAGAGCGGCTCGCAGGGAGCGCATCAGCGCCCCTTCGGCGACTCCTTGCGCCGACAGCTGGGTGAGCCGCAGCAGAGCGAGGTCGCCGTGGCGCAGCAGCCAGCCGGCGGCCAGGGCCGCGAGGACGTGGCCGAGCAGCATCGGCAGGGACGGCCACAGCGAGGCGGAGGAGCCGGACGCGGTGTCCGCGACCAGATGCGTGTGCGTGCCCGTGGGCGGCTGGATCCGGGCCTCGGTGAGGATCCGGTGGGCCTGTGCCGGGCTGATGGCGGCCGCCGTCGTACCGCACACGAACCGTGCGGCCTGCTGGACCAGTGCCGCGTCACTCCCGCCGGTGGGCACCGAGGCCGTGGCGGCGGCCGTACCGTGCTGGCCGAGGCCGAACAGCGTGTGCAGCACCGTCTGGCCTGTCGCGAGCAGCGCGGTGACCCCCGCCAGTGAGCGCACGCGCCCGGCGAGCGGTGCGGCCACCGCGGCCACCCCGAGGAACCCGGCGCCCAGCGTCCACAGCGGGATGGTGTCGCAGGAGGCGAGCGCGTGACCTGCCCCGGCCAGCACGACGCAGACCGCGGCGAACACCGCGGCCCGAAGGAACCGGAGCGTGTGTCCGGGGCGCGTCGCGTGCGCGTGGGGGGCAGTCATGGCGGGCTCATCATCGCACTGGCCCCGCAGGCCTCGTGCGGCAGGTCCACAAGATGCCGTACGAGCGGAACGTCACGCTCTGGCCCCGCAACGCCCCGGATGGGCCGATACCTGCCCCCACATACACCGATCAGGACCAGCGCGCATCCGCCGTATGGGCGCCGTCACGTCAACTTCACGCTTACACAGGGGGACTCAGGGCAATACGTAACGGTATGTCGAGCCGCGGCCGGGAGGCTGGAGCATGAGCATCTGGTGGTCACTCCATCTGCGGCGCGAAGCTGCGAGCGTGCCGCTCGCCCGCCGCCTCCTGATCGGCACGATGGAGACCGCGGGCGTCGACCCGGACATCTCCTACGACCTCTCCGTCGCCCTCAGCGAGGCGTGCGCGAACGCCGTGGAGCACGGCGGGGACACCGGACGCGGCCCCGGCTCGGAGGCCTACCGGGTCACCGCCTACCTCGACGGCGAGAAGTGCCGCATCGAGGTCGCCGACGCGGGCCCGGGTTTCCCGGTGGCGCCCGCGGGCCGCTCCCACCCGCCGATCCGGCCCGCGCGCTCCGACGCGGAGAACGGCAGGGGGCTGTGTCTCATCGAGGAGCTCGCCGACCACGTCCACATCGGCAACAAGCCGGGCAAGGGCGGAGCCGTGGTGAGCTTCGACAAGGTCCTGAAGTGGCGCTCCGACGCCCCGCTGATGGCGGTCTGACCGACCTGGCGGGTCGGCTGACCGGAGCCTGGGCGGTGTTTCACGTGAAACACCGCCCCTGAGGCAGGCTTCCTTACAGCGCTCCCCAATCGAGCGTCGTCCGGGCCAGCCCCGCCACATCCCTCAGCAGCGCCAGGCGCGCCGCCCGCACCGCCGGGTCGGGGTCCATGACCAGCACCTCCTCGAAGAAGACGCCGATCGCCTCGACCAGCGGGGCGGAGACCTCGATCAGTGCGCCGAGATCGTCCTCCCGCCCCTGCAGCGCCTGCCGGACGGCCTGCGCGCTCTCGGCGAGGCGCAGTTCGGCCGGGGCGGTCAGCAGTGACGCGTCGGCCGCCTCGGCACCGTCCTCGGGCAGGATCCGTACGACCCGCTGGAAGGCGGCGGCCAGAGCCTCGAACGCCTCACTGGAGACGTGCCGCTCCAGCGTGGCCAGCGTGCGGTCGCCGTGGGCGGGCCGGTCGGCCCACACCAGTACGGCCTGAACGAGCCGGTGCTCGTGCCCGGCGTCGGTGAGCTGTTGCTCGTAGCGCCGGGTGATGAGCTCGGCGGCCTCGGCGACCCGCTCGGCGGGCACCTCGACGCCCTGCGCGGCGTAGCGTACGGCCGCCGCACGCAGCCCCTCGCTCACCCGCACCCCGGCCACGGCGGGCACGCTCCGCAACACGTTGAGCAGCCCGATCGCGGCCCGGCGCACCCCGTACGGATCGGAGCTGCCCGTCGGTGCCGCGCCGATCAGGAACATGCCCGTCACCAGGTCGAACCGGTCGGCGAGGGACAGCACGGCCCCCGCGTCCCCGGCCGGCAGGGCGCCACCGGCGGAGCGGGGCAGCTCCATCTCGGCCAGGGCGCGGGCGACCTCGGGGGACTCCCCGGCCCGGCGGGCGTACTCCTCCGCCATGACCCCGGCCAGCCCGGAGAACTCGATCACCATCTGGGAGGCCAGGTCGAACTTGGCCAGCGCGCCGGCCCGCCGCACGACCTCCACCGACTCCTCCGGAAGCCCGGCCCGGCCGGCCAGGTCCTGGGCGAGGGACGCGAGCCGGACGGCACGGTCGGCGACCGTGCCGAGCCGGTCCTCGAAGGTCAGCTTGTCCAGCCGGCGCCGGAACTCCTCCGGCGCCACCTTCAGATCCGCTCGCCAGAAGAACGCGGCGTCCTCGTAGCGGGCACGCAGCACCGCCTCGTTGCCCGCCCGCACCACGTCGTCGTCGCACAGGGCGTTGGCGAACGTCACGAAGTGCGGCATGAGCCGGTCGCCGTCCAGCACCGGCAGATAGCGCTGGTGCTTGCGCATCACGGTGGTCAGGACGCTGGAGGGCAGTTCGAGGTAGCGCTCGTCGAACGAGCCCCGCACGGCGTACGGGAACTCCAGGATGTCGGTGATCTCGTCGATCAGGCCGGCCTGGCCCTCCACGTCGATGCGCCCGCCCACCTCGGCCGCGGCCTCCAGCGCACCGCGCACGACCGCGCCGCGACGGGCCTCGCGGTCGAGCAGGATGCCGTGCATGTGCAGGAAGTGGGGGTAGCCCTCGGCGGAGGTCACCCGGACCTCCGGGTAGGGGGCCTGGCGCTGCACCCGGGTGGTGTCGCCGGACGACAGGGAGGAGACCACCACGGGCAGGGGAGTGCGCCCGAGCAGCGCGAGCAGCCAGCGCACGGGACGCGAGAACGACAGCCCCGGGTCGCTCCAGCGCATGTTGCGCCCCGCCCGCAGCCCGGAGACGACCTCGGCGAGCAGCTCGCTCAGCACCTCGACGGCCGGGCGGCCCTCCTCGTGGCGGGTGAGCGCGACGTACTCGACCCCGTTGTGCTCGACCACGCGCACATCAGCCGCCTCGGCGCCCTGGCTGCGGGCGAAGCCGAGCAGCGCGGGGGTGGGGGCGCCGTCCTTGTAGGCGGCGGCGACCTTGGGCCCGCGCACGGTCCGCATGGTGTCCCGCTCCCGGGGCTGCACACCGTCGACGGTGATCACGATCCGGCGCGGGGTGGCCATCACGTTGATCGCACCGTGCCCCAGCCGGGTCGCCGCGAGCTTGGCGGTGACCGACTCGCGCACCGCTTCGGTGGTGGCGGGAACGTCCGCGTACGGCAGTTCCTCCACGCCGATCTCGAACAGCAGCGTCTCGACGCCGGGCACCTTGGGCAGCGGGGCGCGCTCGGCGGGGGCCGGAGCCGCCGCCAGCCCGAGCGGATGCTCCAGCGCGGCCCGCCGTCGCTCCCACAGCGTGGCCGTCTCGTGCGTCAGCCCCCGCATCAGCGAGAACGCCTTGGCCCGCTCGGTGGTGCTGATCGCCCCGCGCGCGTCCAGCACGTTGAAGGTGTGGCTGCACTTCAGCACGTACGTGTACGCCGGGACGGGCAGCTCCAGGTCCAGCAGGCGCCGGGCCTCGGCGGCGTACGACTCGAACAGCCGGTGATTGGTGTCGATGTCGGCGTCGTCGAGGTAGTAGCGGCTCATCTCGTACTCGTTCTGCCCGAACACCTCGCCGTAGGTGATGCCCGGCGCATAGGCGATGTCCTTGAAGTGGGACACGCCCTGAAGGTTCATCAGGATGCGTTCGAGGCCGTAGGTGATCTCCACCGACACCGGGTCCAGGGCGACGCCGCCGACCTGCTGGAAGTAGGTGAACTGGGTGATCTCCATGCCGTCCAGCCAGACCTCCCAGCCCAGCCCCCAGGCTCCGAGCGCGGGGGAGGCCCAGTTGTCCTCGACGAACCGCACGTCGTGCGCGTTCAGATCGACGCCCAGGGCGCGCAGGCTGCCCAGGTAGAGCTCCTGCGGATTGCCCGGGTCGGGCTTGAGGATCACCTGGAACTGGGTGTGGGTCTGGAGCCGGTTGGGGTTCTCGCCGTAACGCGAGTCGTCCGGCCGCACGCTGGGCTCCACGTAGGCGACGCTCCACGGCTCGGGGCCGAGCACCCGCAGCGCCGTGGCCGGGTTGGCCGTACCGGCTCCGACCTCGGTGTTCAACGGCTGCGTGATCATGCAGCCGTTGTCGCTCCAGTACTTCTGCAGGGTGAGGATGGCGTCCTGCATGGTCAGCGCCGTCGATACGTTCTTCATGGTGATCGCGCCTGTTCCCCGAGTCGGACCGGCAAGGTCGGCCATGATCTCATACGTCAACTGGCGCTGACCTGCTGTTTCTTGACCGACCGGTCGGACGTGCGCCGGGAGGGACCGCGGGGGGCGGCTGCCGCCGGATCACCGTGGGCGGGTGCGGGCCGTACCGGGCCGGTCGCGCGGTTGCCCGCGCCCCTGTCGGGGCGCGGTTCTCCGGGCCACCCTGCTCCGGGACGTCCACGCACCCGCGGACGACGACGTTCAGCCCTTGACGGACGCCATCCACGCCTCGACCTCGTCGGACCGCCGGGGCAGCGCCGCGCTGAGGTTCCGGTTGCCGTCCTCGGTGACGAGGATGTCGTCCTCGATCCGCACCCCGATGCCCCGGTACTCCTCGGGCACGGTGAGGTCGTCCGCCTGGAAGTACAGCCCGGGCTCGACGGTCAGGCACATGCCCGGCTCCAGCGTGCCGTCGACGTACGTCTCCACCCGCGCGGCCGCGCAGTCGTGCACGTCCATGCCCAGCATGTGACCCGTGCCGTGCAGCGTCCACCGCCGCTGCAGTCCCAGCTCCAGCACCCGCTCCACGGGCCCCTCGACGAGCCCCCACTCGACGAGCCTCTCGGCCAGCACGCGCTGGGCGGCGTCGTGGAAGTCGCGGTACTTCGCGCCCGGCTTCACCGCCGCGATCCCGGCTTCCTGGGCCTCGTAGACGGCGTCGTAGATCTTGCGCTGGAGATCGCTGAACCGTCCGTTGATCGGCAGCGTGCGCGTCACGTCCGCCGTGTAGTAGGTGTGCGTCTCCACACCCGCGTCGAGCAGCAGCAGCTCGCCCGAGCGCACGGCTCCGTCGTTGCGCACCCAGTGCAGCGTGCAGGCGTGCGGCCCGGCGGCGGCGATCGTGCCGTAGCCGACGTCGTTGCCCTCCACACGGGCACGGAGGAAGAACGTGCCCTCGATGTACCGCTCGGAGGTCGCCTCGGCCTTGTCGAGGACCTTCACCACGTCCTCGAAGCCGCGCACGGTCGAGTCGACCGCCTTCTGCAGCTCGCCGACCTCGAACTCGTCCTTGATCAGCCGCGCCTCGGAGAGGAAGACCCGCAGCTCCTCGTCGCGCTCGGCGGTGACCTTGTCGGTCAGGGCCGCCTCGATGCCGGCGTCGTAGCCGCGCACCACCCGCACGGGGCCGGTGGCCTCGCGCAGGGCGCCGGCCAGCTCGCGCACGTCGGAGGCGGGGATGCCGTACAGCTTCCCGGCCTCGGTGAGGGAGTGCCGGCGGCCGACCCACAGCTCGCCCTGGCCGTCCAGCCAGAACTCGCCGTTCTCGCGGTCGGAGCGCGGCAGGAGGTAGATCGTCGCCTCGTGGCCGTCGTCCTTGGGCTCCAGGACCAGGACGCCGTCCTCGGTCTGATTGCCGGTGAGGTAGGCGTACTCGACGGAGGCGCGGAAGGCGTACTCGGTGTCGTTGGAGCGGGTCTTCAGGTTGCCCGCGGGGATCACCAGCCGCTCACCCGGGAAGCGCGCGGAGAGCGCGGCCCGGCGGGCGGCGGTCTCGGCGGCCTGGGGAATGGGCTCGAGGTCGCGCAGCTCGGTGTCGGCCCAGCCGCTCTTCATGTTCTCGGCCAGCTCGTCGGACACGCCCGGGTACAGTCCGTTCTTCCGCTGCTTGATCGGCTCTTCGCTCTCGTCCGGGGTCGCCGGTGTGAGCTCCTCGGCCACGGTCATCCTCCTCGATACGGCACTGGACCACCGTCCACTCTACGGCGGAGCGGACGCGGGCCCGGGGCGATGACGAGGAGCGTTACTCGAAGCGGACCGCCAGCAGGACGACGTCCTCCGCTCCGTCGGCCGCGTCCAGCCCGTCGGGCAGCACGCTGCGCAGGACGTGGTCGGCGAGGGCACCGGCATCGCCGCGCAGGGCCCGGGGCACCGACGCGGCCGCCGCGTGCAGGCGGGCGAAGGCGCGGTCGGTGGCCTCGCCGGTACGGTGCAGCAGCCCGTCGGTGTAGAGCAGAACCGTCTCTCCGGGCTCGGCGAGGACCTCCACGCTCGGCGCCTCCCAGCAGGCGAGCATGCCCAGGGGGGCGGAGACGGACGTCTCCACGTACTCGGTGCGGCGCTGTCCGACGAGCAGCGGCGGGCTGTGCCCGGCCCCGGCCAGCGTGATCTTGCGTGCGGCCGGCTCGCAGTAGCCGAACAGCGCGGTGGCCGAGCGGGCCGGTTCGGTCAGCCGCAGCAGCAGCTCCAGGTCGGACAGGACCGCGACCGGGTCCTCCCCCTCCATGACGGCGTACGCGCGCAGCGACGCCCGCAGCCGCCCCATCGCGGCGACCGCGCTGGGGCCCGAGCCGGTGACGGACCCGACGGCGAGACCGAGGGCGGCGTCGGGCAGCGGCAGCGCGTCGTACCAGTCGCCGCCGCCGCGCGGGCCGGTGCGGTGCCGGGCCGCGAGCTGGACGCCGGCCACCCGGGGCAGCCGCGCGGGCAGCAGCTCGTCCGACATCGTGGCCATGGACGTGCGGGTGCGTTCCAGTTCGAGGAGGCGGGCCAGGTGCTCGGCGGCGTACCGCGCGTAGAGGCCGACGAGATGGCGCTGCCGCTCGCCGGGTTCGGCGGGCTCGTCGTAGAGCCACACGGCGGCGCCGAGGCGGGCGGCGGTGTCGGCGGTCAGGGGGAGGGCGTAGCTGGCGGCGTAGCCGAGGCGGGCCGCGACTTCGCGGTGGCGGGGGTCGAGCCCTTCTTCGGCGAAGAGGTCGGGGACGGCGATGCCGCCCTCGCCGCCGGGCAGCCCGTCGAGGATGCGGCCGTAGGACAGGGCGCTGCGCGGCACCGTCTCGATGTGGCCGAGATCGGCGCGGGCGAGGCCCAGTCCGATGGTGGTGTCGGGGCCGAGTCCGTCGCCGGGTTCCAGGACGACGAGGCCTCGTCGGGCACCGACGAGGGCGGCGCCGGCCCGCAGCAGTTCCTGGAGCGCCTCGTCGAGCGTGGCCGTGCGGGCCAGGCGTTCGGTGAGCTCGTGCAGGGTGGTGAGGTCGGAGACCCAGCCGGCGAGGCGGTCCTGGAGCACGGCACCGGCGGGGGCCGGGGGGTTCGCGGGGGAGGCCGGGGGCGAGCCCGGCGTCGCGGGCGCGACAGTGTGTGCGGGAGCGGGAACCGTTGAATCGATTCTGGCCACTTTCGGAGGGTGCGGAGCGTTCATGGCGTCCGGCCTTCCCACCGGCACGTACTGCTCAAAAGCATCGCAAACCCCCATGTCATTCTGCGTCGCTAGCAGTGTCTCCACATGTACACGCACTCGTGAGGAGATGTCCAGCATTGTCCTGCTGGGATTCCTGGTGTCCGTGAGGTCCGAGGGAACAACTCTCCTTCCCCTTGCGGAAATGTGAAGTTGGCTTAAAACTGCCTCAGGGGACGGCTTATTGCGGTCGACTGGGCTTGCTCGACGGAGCGTCACAACGGTCGTGATGGGTACCTACTCGGTGAAGGCCAGGGGTGGTTGAGAACCACCCGGAACCTGGTGACGGAACCGGGCGTCCTATCCACCGACGACCGTGCCCCATCCTCCCGTGGCGGAGGCGGAGAGAAATACGCGCGACGGTAAACGCCATACTTCGCCACCCCTACGCCACGCCCGTGCTTTCGACCGACGCAGTAAGGGCGGGACGGCCGCGGAGGCAGCCCCATGCTCGACCCATAGGGGTTCCCCTTGCTTCCAGCAGGGGTGTGATGCGCCAACAGGTACGCACAGTGAAGCGATCGACACATGATGTGATGTGGACCACGGTGTTGCCAGGCGTGCAACGGAAAGGAACGAGCGCTCATGCGCGAGATCCTCGGAAGGCGACGCAGGCTCTTGTCCCAGAGTAACGACGGGAAGCCTGAGCCGATCGGCGCGGCCCTGACCTACGCGACGCAATGGCGGTGGCCCGTCCTGCCGGGTGTGGCGGCGGACCCGCGGGCGCACTCCCGCTGCAGCTGCCCCGACCCCGACTGCACGGTGCCCGGCGCGCACCCCTTCGACCCCGGCCTCCTCGCGGCCACCACCGACGCACGCATGGTGCGCTGGTGGTGGGGCAACCGGCCGACGGCACCGATCGTCCTGGCCACCGGCGGCCATGCCCCCTGCGCGGTCTCGCTGCCGGCCCTGCCGGCCGCCCGCGCGCTGAAGGCGCTCGACCGGACGGGCATGCGGCTCGGCCCGGTCGTCGCCTCCCCCACCCGCTGGGCGATCCTGGTCAAGCCGTACTCCATGGAGCAGCTCGGGGAACTGCTCTACGCCAAGGACTTCGTGCCCGGCTCGCTCCGTTTCCACGGCGAGGGCGGCTATCTGGCCCTGCCGCCCTCCGGGACGGGCCAGGGCGAGATCCGCTGGGAGCGCGCGCCGCTGCCCGGCTCGGCCTCACCCTGGGTGCCGGATGTGGAGGCCGTGGTGGACGCCGTGGTCGAGGCCCTCACTCGTACGGGTGTGAGCGCGCCCGAGTTGTAGGGCTGTCGGGCGCGCCGGGCCCGGTGCCCGCCCCGGCGCGTTAGGTTCCGGAACCATGCGGCGTCACGCCCGGGGCCGCTCCCGGGATCCCAGAAGAACCAGACTGTTCGCCCTCGCGGGTGTCGTGGTGGCGTGTGCGATCGCACTGCCGCTGGCGGTGGCGTCCGCGGGGCCTGTGGGGTCAAAAGGGTCGGCGGGTTCGGCGGGGGCCGGACGGGCCGCAGGTTCGGTGGGTACCGGATGGGCCGCGGGTTCGGCGGGTGCGGGACGGGCCGCAGGTTCGGTGGGTACCGGATGGGTCGCGGGTTCGGGGGGTGTTGCCGGTTCGGCGGGTGCCGACGCTCCGCAGGCCGGTTCCGCCGCGGTAGGTCCCTCTTCGCGCGACGACGACAAGGCGCCCGGGACGCCGTCCCCCGTCCCCGGACTGCCGGTGCTCGGCCAGGGGCTGGCGACCGCCGTGCGCTGCGGGCCCGAACTCTCCTCGCCCGACGGGATCGAGGCGCAGACGTGTGTGGTGACGCAGGGTGCGCAGACATGGGCGCGCACGTACTACCGCAATGCGACGGGTGAGGCGCTGGACGCCGTGCTGAGCCTCATGGGCCCCGGCGAGCGCACGGTGCGGATGACGTGTGCCGTGGGGGAGGGGGACGAGCCGGGGACCTGCGAGACACCCCGGGAGCCGGCACGCGGCCGTCCGGCGGCGTACACGGCCGTCGTGGAGTTCGCCGAGCGGGGCGGGCGGGGACCGATGCTGCTGAGGTCGGGGAGCAACTAGCGTGCGCGAAGGGCGGGTTGGGAAGCCGCCGCGTTCCGTTCCCGGAAGCGGGGACGCAAAGACCCGGTTGCTGGCGACGGGGGATGCACCAGCAACCGGGCTACAGGAACGGTAACAAGAGATCGGCGGTTCGCAAATTCGAACTCGCCTTTCCGGTCACCGACTGGCTTGTCCTGGTGGGGAGTTGTGACCCACGGGGCGTGAGAAACCGGCCGGCCGGTGGACCCCGGCCGGCCGGACTGCGGGGCCCGGCGTCAGCTGAGCGTGACCTGCCGGTTGGTGAGGCCGCCGCGAGCGCGGCGCTCGTCCGCGGTGAGGGGCGCGTCCGTCGCCAGGGCGGCCGCGAGGCGCTCGGCGAACTCGGCCGCGGGCTTCTCCACGTCCTCGGCGGTGACCCCGCTGGGCAGGTCCCACACCGGCACCGTGAGCCCGTGGGCGCGGAAGGAGCCCACCAGGCGGGTCCCTTCGCCGAGACTGGAACGGCCCGCGGCGTGCAGCCGGGCGAGGGCGTCCAGCAGCTGCTCCTCGGCGTGCGGCATGACCCACCGCAGATGGTTCTTCTCCGGCGTCTCGCACCAGTACGCGGCGTCCACGCCCTGGAGCTTGACGGTCGGGATGGCCGCGGCGTTGGCCCGCTCCAGGGAGGCGGTCACGTCGGGCGTGGCGTTCTCCGGGTCCGGCACCCAGAACTCGAAGCCGCTGTGCACTTCTGGCTCGAACGCGCCCTCGGGGTCGAGCAGGTCCTGCAGCCGCGGGCTGTCGGCCGGGGCGCGGCGGCCCTGGACGGGCGTGCCGGGCTGGGCTTCCAGGGCGCGCTGAAGGGTGTCGGCGAGGTCCCGGCTGATGTCGCCGGAGGAGGTGTCGTTCTGCAGGCCGAGCAGGACCGAGCCGTCGTCACGGCGCAGGGCGGGCCAGGCCATGGGGAGGACCGTGGCCAGCGTGACGGCCGGGACGCCCTCGGGGAGGCCGTCCTTGAGCGTCAGCTCGACCGTCGCCGCCGGGACCAGCTCGCGCAGGGCCACCCAGTCGCACTCGCCGGGCAGGCCCTCGAAGGGGCGGTGCACCAGCTCGGTCGCGGCGTGCGAGGCGGCGCGGCCGTGACAGGCCTTGTAGCGGCGGCCGCTGCCGCAGGGGCAGGGCTCACGAGCGCCGACGACCGGAACGTCTCCCTCGGCACCGACGGTGCGGGCCCCGCCCGTGGTCTGCGGGCGCTTGGCCTTCGTCTGAGGTCGCTTCTTGGCCATCGATGGGTCTCCCGATTACGGCTCGTCTCGTACGGTCGCGAGCCTAGCCGTTCGTGGTCCGGGCCACGGGGTCCTGTGGACGACACCCGGTCCGACGCGGCGCACACACCTCGGCTCGGTTCCCGCCGGGTCCGTCGTGGCTCAGTCCATGTCGTCGAAGGCGTCCGCGAAGTCGAGCCCGGGTATTCCGGAGACCGCGGGGGCGGCGACGCGCGTCGCGAAGTCGTCGCGGCGGTGGCCCGCGTCCGGGTCGTGCACGTCGTCGTGGACGATGACCCACACGGTGACCTCGCCGCGGATGTCGTCGCGCACGCCCCAGTCGTCGGCGAGCGCGGTGATGATGTTCAGCCCGCGGCCGCCGTGGGCTGTGACCGACGGGGTCGCGGGGGCGGGGCGGGTCGGGCCGCCGCCGTCCGTGACCTCCACGACGAGCCGGCCGGCGGGCTCCACGCGCCATGCGGCACGGACGTCGCCGTCACCGGAGAGGGCGTCGCCCAGGGGTCTGCCGTGCTTGCAGGCGTTGCTCAAGAGCTCGGAAAGGATCAGTACGGCGTCGTCGATGACTGATTCCGCGACTCCACCTCTGCGCAACTGCGTACGCATCCGGTGCCGCGCTTCCCCCACGCCCGCAGGGCCATGGGGTACGGCCATGCTCGACGACGTGGGCACCTCCTGTGCCACCACCAACGCCACCCCCGAGACCTCCTTCGCCCCACGCCACGGTGTGGATGCCCCATTGGCCTGTACCGGAAACCGGCCAATCCACGTCCGGTGACGCACTCACCACGCCCGCACACGGATCGAACGCGCCGGAGCACTCCCTGTAACCGCATGGCTGGAAATCATCGGTGTGGCCGAGAGGGGAGGATCCCGTCTGCAGGGGCGTGGGGT
This sequence comes from Streptomyces sp. NPDC059696, assembly GCF_042733745.1. Classification (NCBI taxonomy): domain Bacteria; kingdom Bacillati; phylum Actinomycetota; class Actinomycetes; order Kitasatosporales; family Streptomycetaceae; genus Streptomyces; species Streptomyces sp. NPDC059696. The sequence continues at coordinate 164,640 of NZ_JBHWFG010000003.1, read as the reverse complement.
CAAGGGGTGTGCGTGGGTCTGGTGGGACTTGAGAGGTTGATGACAGCGGAGCCGGGCGTCAGCGGCCGAGCTGGTCCAGCACCGCGCGCGGGCGGTTGGTGATGATGGCGTCGACGCCGAGTCCGACGCAGTGGTCCACGTCTCCCGGCTCGTTCACGGTCCACACGTGCACCTGGTGACCGGCCTGCTTCAGTCGCGCGATGTACGCGGGGTGGTTGCGCACGATGCGGATGGAGGGGCCCGCGATCCCCACGCCCGGGGGCAGCCGTCCGTCACGCAGCCGGGGCGAGAGGAACTGGGTCAGGTACACCGTCGGGAGCGTCGGCGAGGCGGCACGCACGCGGTGCAGTGAGCGGGCGGAGAAGCTCATGACCCGGACCTGCGACTCCGCCGGGGAGGCCGGGGCGTCGAGGCCGAACCGCTTCAGCAGCTCCAACAGCCGGTCCTCGACCTGCCCGGCCCAGCGCGTGGGGTGCTTGGTCTCGACGGCCAGTTCCACGCGTCGTCCGGCGTCGGCGACGAGTTCCAGCAGCCGCTCCAGGGTGAGTACGGATGTCGCCTCGCGGTCCTCCGGGCGGTGCTCCCAGTCGGGTTCCTCGTCGCGGCCCTTCCAGGCCTCGCCCGTCTTCCAGGAGCCGAAGTCCAGGGCGGCGAGGTCGGCGAGCTCCAGGGCGGAGACCGCGCCGCGGCCGTTGGACGTACGGTTGATCCGTCGGTCGTGGACACAGACCAGGTGGCCGTCGGCGGTGAGGCGCACATCGCACTCGAGGGCGTCCGCGCCGTCCTCGATCGCCTTGGTGTACGCGGCCAGGGTGTGTTCCGGGGCGTCCTCGGAGGCTCCGCGGTGGGCGACGACTTGAATCACGTGCTGTCGTGCGTGGGTCACCGCGTCATGGTGCCACCGAGCGCGGGTACGCGTCCGGTCGGACGGACTCCCCGGAGGGGCAGGTCCGGACGGAGGCATTGGGATTGCATCCTTTTCGCCGGTAATGACCTATATAAAGAATGGCCTCGGACGCACAGCCACCGCTTATGGTGCTCTGACGGCCGGTGGGAAAAGCTGACGGCATACAAAGGGACAAGCACAGCTGTGTCGCGCCGGGCTCGTCTGCCGGCGCGAAAGAGTGTGAACGCATGCGACCCGGAAAACGGCCGTGGATCTAGGAGAGAAGCTGTGAGCACCGAGAACGAGGGCACCGCGGTACCCCCCGCCCCGTCCGCACCCCCCGTGCCGGTGGACGCTCCCGCTGCTCCGGCGCCCCAGGCACAGGCCCACCAGGGGCCGTACGGACAGGACGCGCAGGGGCAGGCCCCCGAGGGACAGGGCAGTGCCGGCCACACCGGGGCCTCCTCCGGCCACCCCGGGGCCTCGTCCTCCGCGCCCGACCCGTCCTGGCCCCCGCCCCCGCCGCCGGCCTCCCCGTACGGTGACGGAGGGTCCGGCTCGGGCGGCTGGGGCTCGTCGTATCAGCAGCCGGCGCCCTCGTCCGGTCGCCGGCGCGGTGGTCTGGTCGCCGCGATCCTGGTGGCCGCGCTGGTGGCGGGCGGCCTCGGTGGCGGACTCGGCTACGTGCTGGCCAAGAACAACGACGAGAGCACCGGCTCGACGACGGTCTCGGCCTCGGCGAGCGGCGGTGACGTCAAGCGCGACCCGGGCACCACCGCGGGCGTCGCCGCGAAGGCGCTGCCGAGCACCGTCACGATCGAGGCCGAGAGCACCAGCGGCGAGGGCGGCACGGGCACGGGCTTCGTCTTCGACACGCAGGGCCACATCGTCACCAACAACCACGTGGTGGCGGACGCGGTGGACGGCGGCAAGCTGACGGCGACCTTCCCGAGCGGCAAGAAGTACGACGCCGAGGTGGTCGGTCACGCGCAGGGTTACGACGTGGCCGTCGTCAAGCTCAAGGACGCCCCCTCCGACCTGAAGCCGCTCACCCTCGGCGACTCGGACAAGGTGGCCGTCGGGGACGCGACCATCGCGATCGGCGCCCCGTTCGGTCTGTCCGACACGGTGACGACGGGCATCATCAGCGCCAAGAACCGCCCCGTGGCGTCCAGCGACGGCAGTGGCAGCCAGGCGTCCTACATGAGCGCCCTGCAGACCGACGCCTCGATCAACCCGGGCAACTCCGGCGGTCCGCTGCTGGACGCGCAGGGCAATGTCATCGGCATCAACTCGGCGATCCAGTCCACCGGCAACGGCGGCTTCGGCACCGGGCAGTCGGGTTCGATCGGCCTGGGCTTCGCCATCCCGATCAACCAGGCGAAGTACGTCGCCCAGGAGCTGATCAAGAACGGCAAGCCGGTGTACGCGAAGATCGGCGCGTCCGTGTCCCTGGACGACAGCTCCGACGGTGCGCAGATCACCGACCAGGGCGCGGGCGGCGCGGCACCGGTCGAGCCGGGCGGCCCGGCCGCGAAGGCGGGCCTCAAGCCCGGCGACGTCATCACCAAGCTCGACGACCATGTGATCGACTCCGGTCCGACTCTGATCGGTGAGATCTGGACCCACCAGCCCGGTGACAAGGTCACGATCACCTACGAGCGCGGCGGCAAGCAGCACACGGTCGACGTCACGCTCGGTTCCCGCGTCGGGGACAACTGACCCCCACCCGCCCGCACCGACCCGTTACCCTTGTCCCCGCGCCGCCGATCACGGCCGGCGCGGGGAGGTGTGCCCGAGCGGCCGAAGGGAACGGTCTTGAAAACCGTCGTGGCAGCGATGTCACCGTGGGTTCAAATCCCACCGCCTCCGCGCAGGTCATAGATGATGCAGGTCAGAAGGGGTGTCCCTCGACAGGGGCGCCCCTTTTGCGTGGGGCCTGTCTCACCTCGATCCGGCCCCGTCGCGTTGTGGACCAGTGCGTGCGGACCAGGGGTGGACCAAGGGCGAGCGGTTGGCAACCTGGTCCAGCCTGAGCGCCCGTTCCTCGCCCCGGCCGGAGTGCCTCCGGGCACTGTCCCGAAGGCGCGCAGATCAAGCGCGATGCGGCATCCCGGACGACCCCACCCGCGCACCGGATCACCCGTGGCCGTCTCCGCGCTCGCCAGGCGATGGGGGGCCGGGCGGGGTGAGGATGGAGGGGAGCCCGATTCGTCCCCTCTGCCCTCGGAAGGGTGAGCTGGTATGACATCTCCCTCCGATTCCCCATCAGGAACCGGCACCGCACCCCAGCACGGCACCGAGCCACCGGACACTTCCCTCGGCGGAGGCCTGGCGGCTCTGGCGAACATGAGCTGGCAGATCCTTCTCACCACGGGCCTGGCCGCCATCGCCCTCGGCGTCGTGATTCTTGCCTGGCCGGAGGAGACGCTGCGGGTCGTCGGTGTGCTTTTCGGTATCTATCTGCTGGTCATCGGTGTCTTCCAACTGGCCGCCGCCTTCGGCACGCACGTCCCCGGGCATCTTCGGGCCCTGCATTTCATCACGGGCGCCCTCTCGGTCCTGCTCGGGCTGATCTGCTTCCGCGGCACGATGCAGTCGATCCTGCTGCTGGCCCTGTGGATCGGCTTCAGCTGGCTGATGCGGGGGACCATGGTGACGGCCACGGCCGCCTCGACCCCGGACATACCGGCGCGCGGCTGGATGCTCTTCACCGGGATCGTCGGCATGCTGGCGGGCATCGTGCTGATCGTCTCGCCCTTCACCTCGATCGGCGCGCTGACCCTGGCGGCGGGCATCATGGCCATCGTCCTCGGTGTGATCGAGGTGTTCCACGCCATCAGGATGCGCGTCGAAGTGGGCCGTCTCGCTCCACGGACCACTGCCAAGCGGCGGCCTGCGTTCCGATCCCAGCCGCACCCTCAGCACTGAGCGCGGCACAGACTCCGGCCGCTCCGCTGCCGCAGACGTCCGCCGCGCCGGACGTCTGCGGCAGGCAGCCTCGGCCCGGGTGCCCGCAGCGCGGACGCGCGGCCGACCGGCGCTGCCGAGTACCGTCGCCTCGCCGCCAGGAGGCAGCGATGTTCCACGTCAGCCGGCCGGCCGCCGCAGGCCGGCCTGACCGGCCGGAGCGGCCGCGGTGACGGGCGGCGCTCGGACACGTGCCCAGGTGGTCATCGTGACGAACCCACGTGCGGGCGGTGGCAAGGTTGCTCGTCACAGCCTGGTGCAGCGCGCCGAGGACAGGGGTGCCCGGGTCTGGATGACCAGCGCGGAACGGGACGCGGCGGCGCTCGCGAGGAACGCCGTCGAGGAGGGGGCGCAGGTGGTGGGGGTGGCGGGCGGTGACGGCACCGTATCGGCCGTCGCCGCGGTGGCCGCCGACGAGGGCCTCCCGCTGGTTGTCGTCCCGGCGGGCACCCGGAACCACTTCGCCCGGGACCTCGGCCTCGACCTCCGCGATCCGGGGCTGGCGCTGGACGCCCTGGCCGACGGTGAGCCCACACAGGTGGACCTGGGGGTGCTCGGCTCACGTTTCTTCGTCAACAACGTCTCTTTCGGCATGTACGCCGACGCCCTGCTGGAGCCCGGGTACCGGGAGGACAAGCCGCGCGCGTTCGCCACGGTGGCCCCCGACTATCTCAGGGGCAAGCAGTGGGTCGAGGCCCGCGTGGACACCCCCTGGGGGGCCGTCGAGTACCCGCAGGTGGTGCTGATCTCCAACAACCCCTACCACCTGGCCACACCGCGCTGGCTGGGGCGCCGCTTCTCCCTCACCACAGGAGAACTGGGCGCTGTCGTGCTCAAGCGTCCGGCACAGGCGCCCCCGGACCTCCTGCGGCACCTGCGCGACGAACTGCGACAGCACAAGCGCGGTGCCGGCCCGACGGGCGAGGGAGCTGTCGTCTGGTCGGCTCCCGGCGTCACGCTGCGCGGCGACGTGCGACACCTGGACGCGGGCGTCGACGGCGAAGCGGTGCGGCTTCCTCTCCCCGTCGTGTGCGCGATCCGGCCGGGCGCCCTGCGCGTGCTGCTGCCGAAGGACCGACGAGGGCGAGGCACGCCGGATGCCGGAGGCGGAGCAGCAGGCCTACCAGTCTCCGCCCTGTCCTGACGTGGAGTGGACAGCATCCTGGCCGTGGCCGTGGCCGCGCGGTGAGTGGAGAGAGCCGCCTTGGGAGTAGCGGAGAAGGCCCTGCTGAGGCCGGGACGTCGCCAGATCGGACACGGAGGGGGCACGACCTTCTGGTCCGGATCGGTGGCTCAGCTCTCGGGGTCGTACATGATCTCGCGCACCTCCTGTGCGCACCGGCACGCCTCGGCGATCTTCGCAGCCCACCTCAGCGCATCTGCACGCGACGGGACCTCGATGATCGAGAAGCCGCCGATGACCGCCTTGGTCTCGGGGAACGGTCCGTCCGTGACCGTGCCGTCGGTGGCCACGATGCTCGCCTGCTGACGCTCTACTCCGGCGCCGAAGATCCAGACACCTGCCTCCTTGGCCTCCCGGACCACCCGGCGGGATGCCTCGCCGACCGCCGGGAAATCCTCCTCGGGGAAGTTCATCGATCCGTCGTCGAACGAGATCAGGTACCGCGCCATCGTGTTCGTCTCCTTGTTCAGCGACCACCTGGCCGCCTCGTCGCCGCTTCCTGTTGAGGACGGACTCAGCGTCGGTTTCTCATCGGTCGTCTCGCTCCGTTGTCGACGAAAGGGCGGTGGGGGCACGTTGGCGCTGCACTCCTGGCACAGGCTTTCAACCGCCGTGCGGAGCGCGATGTCGAGGTCGCAGCGCTGGAGCCCGGCGACGCTCAGGCCCCGCGGCGGGCCGTCTCGGCGAGCCGGGGTCCCGGACACGGGTTCGGGGCTGCGTGTACCGACAAGGTGCGCGAGTACGTCATGGTGGGGCCATGAACAGCCAGTCGAGGTACCGGCAAGTCACCGGCGTCCTGTGCCGGGAGACCGACAACGGCCGCTGCGGGCCCGGGGCGTGGCCCGTCCGACGCACGGTGACGACGTCGTGGGGCGACCTGAAGCGGGCGAGCCACGAGTTGGGCGACCGGTCCACCCGGAGCGGGAACGAGCCCCGGTGAGAATCCTGCCTGCTCAACCTGCCGACGTGGCCAAGCTGCTCGCTTTCCGGGAGGAGGCGGCGGGATGGCTGTCCGGCCTCGGCACGGATCAATGGCAGCGTCCCTACCCGGCTGCCAGATTGCTGGAGACGATCCACGCCGGGACGGTGTTCATGGTGCTTGACGCCGACGAGACGGTGGCGACGGTGACGCTGACCTCCGATGGGGAGGACGGGCTGTGGACCCGGCAGGAGCTGTCGGAACCGTCGCTGTTCATCAGCAAGCTCAGCGTGGCCCGCTCGCACGCGGGTCGCAACGTCGGGGGTCGTCTGCTCGACTGGGCGGGAGACCGGGCCCGTCGAGCGGGTGCCAGATGGCTGCGACTCGACGCGTGGACCACCAACAACCGACTCCAGCAGTACTACCTGAGCCAAGGGTTCCGGCACGTTCGTACGGTGCTGGAGGGCGAGGCGATCAACGGCGGTCCCCGGGTGTCCGGTTGGCTGGCGCAGCGCCCGACTCGTGCTGCCGAGCACGGTTTCGTCGACGAAACGCAGGTCCCGGGGCAGGCCGCCGGGGCTCAGCAGTCTGCTGCCTCTCGGCGGACCGTCCTATGACGCGGGTTGTCCTTGAGGGGGCAGGCTTCCGCCGGCCCCGGCCGGCAGGCCGGGCCGACGCGGTGCCATCTGGCCTGCGAGCCACTCCAGGTTCTCCCACACACGCGGCTCGCCGTACCGCCGACGCTGCGCCTCCGCCCAAGGACGGTAGTTGTTCCAGACAGCGATGACGAGCCCGCCCCATGACTCGTCGATGACCTCGCGGTCGAAGGCGTCACACTGGGCGCCCACGGCGAGGAAGTTGAATGTCGTGAGGTAAGCGGTGATCAGATTCGTCGCCCGGTCGTCGCCTGACAGGGATCTGTCGATGAGTGCCGCGATGTCCTCGGGACTCCGCTCGTTCGGAATGCCCTCGTCGAACAGAGCTTTCCGCCGGTCCATGTTGGCGGTGAGGTACTCCATGGTTGCCTGCTTGCGGCGCCTGTCGTGGTCGCGCGCTGTGCTGCGGGACAGGAGCAGGAGCTGCCATGCCAGTGCAACGAATGCGATCAGACTGATGCCCAAGGAGCCGAACGAAGCCAGCAGGGACCACCGCTCATACGACGTCACGGCTGGACAGCTTAGGGATGCGGCGCGGCGAGCGGGGTCGGTTCTGACATTCGGCCCGTGCCCACGATCACGCGGCGCCGCCGGAGTGGGAGGCGCGCACCGTGTGCGGGTCTGGCTCAGCGGTCGGTTCAGGGGAGCAGCTCGGTCTGGGCGCACGCCGTCGGGGGGACGTCGTGGCGGGTGTAGTGCTCTGTGCCGAGCAGGTGTTGCCGTTCGAGGGGGGAGAGGGCGGCGATCAGGGCTGGGGCGGCTCCTCGTGTGACCTCTGTGCGGTGGGCCAGGATTGCCGTGATCTTGCGGTCCAGCCAGGGGGTGACGTCGACGGCGGCGCTGACGTATTCGTCCGGGACCGTGAACAGTGCCTTTCCGGCGAGGGCCAGGTGGGCGCCCCAGGTTCGGACCGCCTTGTGGAGGTGGGTCGACAGGTAGAGGGCCTTCGGCTGCCAGGGCTCCCCGGCTTCCGGGTGGAGGCGCTCCAGGCCTGCGGCGTGGACGGCCAGGGCCGTCACGCGGTGGGTGTGGACGTGGTCCTCGTGGCCCGTCGGACCGCCGTAGGCGTCGTGGGTGACGACGATCTCCGGGCGGAAGTCGCGGATCCGCGCGACCAGTTCCCCCACCGCCTCGTCCAGCGGCGCGTCGCACCAGCGTGGGCGGCCCGGGGCCGAGTGCGGGACGCGGGAGTCGGCGTAACCCAGCATGCGGGGCGGCCCGGCGCCCAGGACACGGAGCGCCTCGGCCAGTTCCCCGGCGCGCGGGGTGTCCGGCGACCAGGTCGGCGTCACGACTGCCGTGCGTGCGCCCGCGGACGCGTGGCGCGCGAGGACGCCGCCCGCCGACAGGGACTCGTCGTCGGGATGGGCGAAGACCGCGAGCAGGCTCGGGACCGGCATGCGGCCTCGCTACGGCCGGTCCGGTGCGGACCGCCGCGCCCTGGTGGTGCCGGTCGCCCGGCTCGGGCACCTCTCCCTCGCCTCCATGACCGCGGAGCCGTGACAGAGGTCGTGGTCCACGAAGACCTTCATGCCGTTCCGTCCCCCTTCTGACGGCATCGGGCCCGAGGCCGTCCGGAGTTGACTTCCCGGCGCGTCTCCCGCCGAACCGGGTCGGCCGGTCGTCGGATCCCGTCGGGATTGGGGAGCGGGGCGCTGGGGAGGATCACCACATCGTCCGGCACCGGTCCCTCCCCTCGTGGGGACCGGTACCGAACGGTGGAGCCTCTTTGTCCGGCTCGGACGGAAGGCGGCCGGGTAGGAGCGCGGCTGCGACCGGATCCTGCCATTCCCGGCCATGGAAGAGGGGGTTCCGGTGTCCAGCGGACGGTGTTGTCACAGGTCAGGCATATAGAATGAGTTTTCCGGTCCGGACGTCCAGGCGTGAAAAGTAAGGAGCTGAGACCTTGAGTTCCGACTCGGGGTCGCGCACCGCCTTCGCGGAACGCCTCGCGCTGCTGTACAAGGAAGCCGGCAATCCTCCCCTCAAGCGGGTGTCCGAGGCGGTCGTACGGCTCCAGCGGGTCGACGAACGCGGGCGCCCCGTGCGGGTGTCCGCCCAGCGCATCAGCGACTGGCGGCGTGCCCGGAACGTCCCCGCCCAGTTCGCCGCCCTCGCGGCGGTGTTGCACGTGCTGATCCCCGACGCGCGGCGCTCGCGGCCCACACCGGTCTCCCCCGGCCTCTACGACCTCGGCCAGTGGCAGCGACTGTGGGAGAGCGCGGTGGCCGACCCGGTCGGTGAGCGCCCCGGGGGTTCCCCGGCCGGGGAGGGGCAGGCGGACGAGTCCGTGTCGACCCCGGGTGGGGTCTGCCCGTACCGGGGTCTGGCCTCCTACCGTCCGGAGCACGCCCGGTGGTTCTTCGGCCGGGAGCGCAGCACGGACGCGCTCGTCACCCAGCTCCGCGCCGCCGCGGCCACGGGCGGCCTCGTCATGCTCGTGGGCGCGTCGGGGGCGGGGAAGTCCTCGTTGCTGAACGCCGGTCTGGTGCCCGCCCTGCGGGACGGCGCACTGGGCGGTGATGACCGCAGCGACGGCGGCGACCGCAGTGGCGGCGGCGACCGCAGCAGTGGCACCGGCCCCGTCGTGGCCGGTGGCAACGGCAGTGACGGGGACGGCCGGGCGCGGGACGGCCGGGCGCGGGAGGTCGTGCAGCTCGTACCGGGGAGCGACCCCCTGGCGGAGCTGATCCGGTGCATCCCCGAACTGGCCCCCGTCGTCCCGGCCTCGGCAGCGGACTCCGACGTGACCTCCACAGCAGAGCCCGACACGGCCTCGCCCCCGGCCCCGGCCGAGGGCCCCGGCCCCGCCTCCGCGGCAGAGCCCGACACGGCCTCGCCCCCGGCCCCGGCCGAGGGCCCCGGCCCCGCCTCCGCAGCAGAGCCCGACAGGGCCTCGCCCCCGGCCCCGGCCGAGGGCCCCGCCCCCTCCACCCAGAACCCGAGCCCAGCCTCCGCACAGGACCCCCTCGGCCCAGCCCCCGCACGGGACCGCCTCAGCCCAGCCCCCGCACAGGACCACCTCAGCCCAGCCCCCGCACAGGACCGTCTCCCCTCCCCCGACACCGCCCGCACCGCCCGCACCGCCCGCGCCGTCCGCGCCGCCCTCGTCGCCTGGGCGCGGCGCGTCGCGGCTGCCTCCGGTGGGCGGCCCGTCGTCATCGTGGACCAGTTCGAGGAGACGTTCACCCTCTGCCCCGACGAGCCGGACCGGCGTGCCTTCATCGAGGTGCTGCACGCCGCCTGCTCGCCCGCCGGACCCGGTGAACCCGCCCCGGCCGTCGTGGTGCTGGGCATCCGCGCCGACTTCTACGACCGGTGCCTGCGCTACCCCGAACTGGCCGACGCGCTCCAGCACCGGCACATGGTGCTCGGGCCGCTGACCACCCCGGAGCTGCGCGACGCGGTGAACGGGCCGGCCAGGGCCGTCGGCCTGGAACTGGAGCCGGGGCTGGCGGAGCTGATCGTCCGGGAGGTCGGCGCCGACGGGCTGGGCGCGGCACACGACGCCGGTGTGCTGCCGCTCCTCTCGCACGCCCTGTTCGCCACCTGGCAGCGCCGGAAGGCGGGCCGGCTCACCCTGGCCGGTTACCGCGCGGCCGGCGGCATCCAGGGAGCGGTCGCGGCCACCGCCGAACGGGCCTGGGCCGCCCTGGACCCCGCCGCGCGCACCGCCGCCCGGCTGCTCCTCCTCCGCCTGGTGCGGCTGGGCGAGGACACCCGGGCCACCCGGCGCCGGGCGACCCGGCGTCAGCTGACCGAGGAGTCGGCCGACCCCCGCAAGACCGAGGAGTCCCTCGAGGCGCTGGTCCGCGCCCGGCTGGTGACGCTCGACGCGGAGACCGTGGAGATCACCCACGAGGCGCTGCTGCACGCCTGGCCGCGGCTGCGCGACTGGATCGACGAGGACCGGCAGGGCAATCTGCTGCGCCAGCGCCTGGAGGAGGACGGCCGGGCCTGGGAGGAGTCGAACCGCGACACCTCGCTGCTCTACCGGGGTTCGCGGCTGGAGCAGGCCCACGGCTGGGCGCGGTCGGCCGGGGAGACGTTCCTGACCCGCAGCGCGGTGGAGTTCCTGGCCGCGTCGGTGCGGCTGCGCAGACGGATCACCTGGATCAGCCGGGGCGCGGTGGCGACGCTGGTCGTGCTGGCGATGCTGGCCGCCGCCTCGGCCGTCGTGGCCTGGAAGCAGCGGGACGAGGCCGTCTTCGAGCAGGTGCTCGCCCAGTCCGACCGGGTCCAGGACACCGATCCGTCGCTGTCGGCGCAGCTGGACCTGGTGGCGCACGGGCTGCGCCCGGACGACGAGGGCGCGAACAGCCGTCTGCTGTCCATCGTGAACGCCCCGCTGTCCACGCCCCTCACCGGCCACACGGGCGCCGTCTACCTCACGACGTTCAGCCCGGACGGACGGGTCCTGGCCACCGCCAGCTACGACCGGACCGTACGGCTGTGGGACGTCGCCGACCCCATGCGCCCGAAGCCCCTGGGCAAGCCCCTCACCGGTCACACGAGCTGGGTGAGCAGCGCGGTGTTCAGCCCGGACGGGCGGACGCTCGCGAGCGCCTCCGACGACGGCACCGTACGGCTGTGGGACGTGTCCGAGCCCGGGCACCCGAAGCCGCTGGGCAAGCCGCTGACCGGCCATGACGGCACGATCTACCTGATCGCGTTCAGCCCGGACGGACGCACGCTGGCCTCCGCCGGCGACGACCACACCGTGCGGCTGTGGGACGTGAGCGCTCCGCGCCGGGCGCGGGCCCTGGGCGCGCCGCTGACCGGGCACACGGCGGCCGTGCGCTCGGTGGCGTTCGCACCGGACGGCCGGACGCTGGCCGCGGGCGGCGACGACGGGACGATCCGGCTGTGGGACGCGTCCGACCCCGCACACCCACGGCCCCGGGGGACACCGCTGGCGGCCCACGACACGACCGTGCACTCCGTGGCCTTCAGCCCGGACGGCCGCACGCTCGCCGGCGGCAGCGCGGACGGCACCGTACGCCTGTGGGACATGACCGGTCCGGGCGGTCCGGACCCGGTCGGGACGCCGCTCACCGGCCACACCGGGCCGGTCTGGTCGGTGGCGTTCAGCCCCGACGGGACCATGCTCGCCGCGGCCAGCGCGGACAGCACCGCGAGCCTGTGGAAGGTCAGCGATCCGCGCTACCCGTCGCAGGTGGGCGGCCCCCTCGCGGGTAGCAACGGCGAGATGTACGCGCTCGGCTTCAGCCCCGACGGCCGCACCCTCGCGACCGGGGCGGGCGACAACAAGGTCCGTCTGTGGGCGCTGCCGAGGTCGGACATGGCCGGCCGGACCGGGGTGTTCCGGCCGGACGGGCGGCTGCTCGTGACGGCGGCGCAGGACGGGCGGATCCGGCTGTGGGACGTGCGGACGCCGGGCAGGCCGGTGCGGATGGGCGAACCGTTTCGCCCGGTCAGGGGCGAGGTGCGCTCCCTGGAGTTCTCCCCGGACGGCCGCACCCTCGCGATCGCGACGGACCATCGCGTGGTGGAGCTGTGGAACCTCCGCGACCCCGAGCATCCCGTCCGCCACGGCTCTCCCGCTCCCTTGCGTGTGCGGTACGCCGACCCCCTGGCGTTCAGCCCGGACGGCAAGGTCCTGGCCACGGCCTACGACGACCGGACCGTACGGCTGTGGGACATCGGTGACCCGGCCCGTCCGCGCCCGCTCGGCGGCCCCCTCACCGGCCACAAGGGGTACGTCAACCACCTCGCGTTCAGCCCGGACGGCCACACGCTCGCCAGCGGCAGCGCGGACGGCACGATCCGGCTGTGGAACGTGACCGACCCCGGGCGGGCGGCCCTTTCCGGTGCGCCCCTGCGCGGCCACCTCGGCGCGGTCAACTCCCTCGCCTACAGCCGCGACGGCCGCACCCTGGCCAGCGTCGGCGACGACAACTCGGTCCGCCTCTGGGACGTCACGGACCCGGCCGGCGCCTTCCAGCAGGCGCGGCTCACCGGGCACACGGAAGCGGTGGTGTCGCTGACGTTCAGCCGGGACGGCCGCACCCTGGCCAGCGGCGGCAACGACAGCACCGTGCGGCTGTGGGACGTCTCCGACCCCGAGCACGCCAGCGCGTTCGGCCCGTCGATGAGCCCCAACATCAAGACGGGCACCTTCCTGGCGTTCAGCCCGAACAGCCCCATGCTGGCGGTGTCGAGCGGCGCGGACACCATCCGGCTGTGGGACCTCGACGTCGGCACGGCCGTCCATCGCATCTGCGCGATGACGCGGGGCGTCCTGACGCGGGACACGTGGCGGGAGTACCTGCCCCGGCTCTCCTACGACCCGCCGTGCGGCGACTGACGCGGCCGTCCGGCCAACAGGCCCGACTGTCGCGGAAGTTGGAGTGAAACGAGTCACAACCGGGGCTACCTGACGGCCGGCCGGCTCGTGGTGGGCAAGCGCTTGTTACCCTTGGCCATGGCTCGACCGCTGGTGCATCCCCCGTCGCCAGCGGTCGGGCCTTTTCCCGTCGCGGGTCGAGGCGCGTCTGCTCAGCGCAGGTCGAGGCGCATCAGGATCCGGGGATGACCGGCCAGGACCGAGGTCGTGTCCGCGGCGTGGGTGAAGCCGGCCCGTTCGAAGTTCTTCCGCAGACCCGGGTACGCCATCGTCAGGTCGACCCTGGCGTCACCGTTGTCCAGAGGGTAGGCCTCGATCACGGGTGCGCCCCGGCCCCGGGCGAAGGCGACCGCGCCGGCGATGAGGGCGTGTGAGATGCCCTGCTTCCGATGTCCCGGGCGGACCCGGACGCACCAGAGCGACCACACCGGCAGGTCGTCCACGTGCGGGATCCTGCGGCTGCGGGCGAACGAGGTGTCCGCGCGCGGCGCGACGGCCGCCCAGCCGACCGGTTCGTCACCGTCGTAGGCCAGCACCCCCGGGGGCGGCTCGGCGTGGCACAGCTCGGCGACGTACTCGCCCCGGGCCGGGCCGCGCAGCTCCCGGTTGAGGCCGGAGGGGATCCGGTAGCTCAGGCACCAGCAGACGTTCGCCCCGGGCGACTTCGGCCCGAGCACGGCACGGACGTCCTCGAACTCCGTGGCCGGGCGTACGTCGATGCTCATGCCCCCACCCTGTCACGCCCCGGCCGCGCGCCCGGGGAGCCGGAGCGGGGCCCGCCCGGGCGGAAGCCGCTCGCGGCAGGCGCAGTCGGCCGGTCCCGGCCGCGTCCTTCATCGGCTCCGCTCAGCGGCGGCCATCGGCTCCGCTCAGCGGCGGCGGCCCGGCTCGTCCCTCGTCCCCTCCGCCACCGCCTGTTCACCAGGAACCGCGTTTCGGCCCGGGAAGCACTCAGCGGACTGCCCTACGGGGGAGCGGGAGCGTCCCGGGCCAGTACCGTCCAGTCGAGGTTCCGCAGTGCCGCCTCGGCGTCGCAGTCCGAGGGCAGGCGGGGCGTGGACTGGAACCAGACGACGGTCAGCCGCGAGCGGTAGGCGACCGGGTCGTGGGCCGGGTCCAGGGCCGTGGAGTGGAACGTGCCGAGGCAGGCCACGGCGGGCAGCACCTCGACCGGCCCGAGGCCGCCCGCGTACTGGTCGGGGTACTCGCGCCGCGGTGGGACGAGGTGCACCGGCGTGCCCGGGCGGGACCGCTCGGCGGCGCGCAGGAGGCCCCGGATCCGCGTGTCGTTCAGCGGCTTGCAGGGGTAGCCGTCCAGCAGGTCGCCGTACGTCGAGGAGAACCGCAGGTCGGCGAGGTCCACCCGGCGGCCGGAGGCCAGGACGAGACGGGCGAGCGCCAGGGCCGGCGCCTTTGCGTGGCGTTGCATCGAGGTCTTTCGGTGGTGGTCGTGGGCGGGGCCTGAGGCGGCGGCAGGCGGCGGGCGCACCGCCACGACGCCCGGTGCGTGCTCACGGCCGGTGCCCCGTCATCCGTGCCGCGGAGGCGATCGTCGCCCGGGCCTCCCGCTCGGACAGACCGGTGTCCACGGCCGCGTCGACCAGGGGGTCGAGCAGCGCCGGGCCGATGCCGTCCTCGTAGGCCCGGCAGGCGGCCCAGAACAGGCGGGTGTTGCGCTGGCCCTCGTGGGCGGCCAGGACGAACTGGACCAGGCCCTGGCCGTGGTCCCCGGCGGCGGGCGGCACGGGGTGGTGGGGGTGCGGGGCGCGGGGCGGTGGGATCAGCAGCCGCAGCAGGGAGCGCGGGCAGGGGGCGGGGGGCAGGTGCGCGGTGCCGGGGGCGGCCGTGTAGACGCCCCGGTCCGTGCGGGAGCCGGGGCCGACCAGGTAGCCGCCCGCGCCGCGGATGTCGATGCCGGGGGCGAGGCGGCCCGCCGAGTTGGGGACGACCGCCTCGGGCGGGCCGCTCAGCCACACGTGCCGGCCGCCGGACGGGGTGACGACGACCACGGTCGGCGGGATCGTGAACAGGTGCCGCAGGGCCAGCTCGCGCAGGGCGGCGGAGGAGTCCGTGCCGGTCTTCACGTCCAGGTCGAGGCCGATCAGATGGTGCGGGGGCAGCCCGCAGGCGATGCCGTAGCCGGTCGCCCAGGGTGCGGCGGCGAACAGCTCGCGGATGCGGTCCGGGTCGCTGGAGGCGTCGTAGACCCCGTGCCCGGGGCGGCCGCACGCACCGTGGCAGGGGGAGGGCGTGGGGTCGTCGCGGTGTGGGGAGCGCAGCGCGGGGAGCTTGGAGCGGGACAGGGGGATGACGGCCAGTCCGCGTTCGGCGGCTGACAGGGCGTGTGCGAGGGCCAGCGTCGTGGCCTGCCGGTCGGTGGTGGCCATGGCACTAGTTTCGTACGTACGTTCGAAAAAGGAAAGGGGGAGCGGGTGCGACGCGCCGGAGCCGGGTCCCGGCCGGGAAAAGTGCGGGAACGCTTCGTCCCTTGCGACGCCAGGGTTCGAACGCCTCTGTCCGCTCCCGTTCGGTACGGAAGTGACGAAGAGGGGTTTATCGACATGTCCTCACGCTTGCGTGCGAATGGCGGCTTCCGGGGTGGTTCGCCGGGGATTCGGTGGGCAACTCTGGACTCGCGACGTCGCGCACCGCACCGGGGCGGCCGGCCAACCTCCCTGGTGACAGCAGTGGTTCACGCACCACGGCCATGAGCCGGTGCGTCCCAGCATTCCGAAAGCTCTGGAGGGACAAGAAACATGGCAAGCATCCGTACCGCCCGCGTCATCGCAGCCGTCTCCGCCCTTCCGCTCGCGGCCGCCCTCTTCACCGGCGTCGCGACGGCGGACAACGGCGCCTTCGCGGACAACGGATCCATCGCGTCCGTCACGGAGGCCGAGCAGGGGGTCCTCGGCAGCGGCGTGGGCGGGGACAACTTCGGCACCGCGGCCACCACGCAACAGCAGGCCGTCGGCGACGGAGCCTCGAACCAGAGCAACACGGCCCAGGTCAACGGCTCGGAGTTCACGGCCGTCAACCAGGGCAACGCCAACACCGCCATCAGCTTCACCCCGCTGTGGTGGTGAGCTGAGCGGGCCGGTGCGGCGGCACCGGCCCGGGTGGCGTGGGGATGTGCTTCATGGGGTCACACACGTCCGGGCGGCGGTACTCCGGTACCGCCGCCCGGGCGTTTCCCCGTTGTGCTCGGGCCCACGGGGACCTTGACGGAGCACCGTACCTGACGGACAGTCAGAAACTGTGAAGGGTGAGCCGGAGGTCGACGAGGAGTTCGAGGCGCGTCTGAAGGCCTACGAGGGCCGGCCGGCCGCCGCCACCGGGGCCGGCCGCGACCCCGTCAACGAGCCGATGATCAGGCACTGGTGCGAGGCCATGGGCGACACCAGCCCCGCGTACCGGGGACCGGACGCCGTCGCGCCGCCCACCATGCTCCAGGCGTGGACCATGGCCGGCCTCACCTCCCGCCCGGAACGTACGGCCGCCTACGACGAACTCCTCACCCTGCTCGACGCGTCGGGCCACCACGCGGTCGTCGCCACCGACTGCGAACAGGAGTACCTGCGCCCGCTGCGCCCGGGCGACGAGATCACCTTCGACTCGGTGATCGAGTCGGTGTCCGGCCGCAAGACCACGAAACTCGGGGCGGGTTACTTCGTCACGACCCGCACCGACGTCCGCGCGGGCGGCGAACTCGCCGGCACCCACCGCTTCCGCATCCTCAAGTACGCCCCCGCACCCCGGCCCCCGGCCCCGGCCGAACGCCGCCCCCGGCCCGTCGTCAACCGGGACAACGCCGGCTTCTGGGAGGGCGTGGCCCGCCGTGAACTGCTCATCCAGCGCTGCACCGCCTGCTCCGGCCTGCGCTTCCCCTGGCTGCCGGGCTGCGCCGCGTGCGGCTGCCCGGACTGGGACACCGTCACGGCGAGCGGCGAGGGCACGGTGTACTCGTACGTCGTCATGCACCACCCGCCCTTCCCGGCCTTCGAACCGCCCTACGCGGTCGGCCTGATCGAGCTCGCCGAGGGCGTGCGGATCGTCAGCAACGTGGTCGGGGTCCCCTGCGACAAGGTGCGCATCGGCATGCCGGTGCGGCTGGAGTTCCGGCGCTACGACGACGAACTGGTGCTGCCCGTCTTCCAGGGGGTGGCGCCGTGAGGCCCGGCGACCGGCTCCCGCCCCTGGAGATCCCGATCACCCGCACCCTGATCGTCGCCGGGGCGATCGCCTCCCGCGACTACCAGGACGTCCACCACGACCCGGAGCTCGCCCGGCAGAAGGGTTCCCCGGACATCTTCATGAACATCCTGACGACCAACGGCCTGGTCGGCCGCTACATCACCGACCACTTCGGCCCCCGGGCACGGCTGCGCCGGGTCGCCATCCGGCTCGGCGCGCCCAACCACCCCGGCGACACGATGGTGCTGACCGGCACCGTCGAGGAGGTCGACGGCGACACGGCGACCGTGCGGATCGTCGGCGCGAACCGCCTCGGCCGGCACGTCACCGGCACCGTGACCGTGAGCGTTTCGCCATGAGCCGCGAGGGGCGGGACGGTCTCGGCGGGCGCGCGGCCGTCGTCGGTGTCGGGGCCACCGAGTTCTCCAAGGACTCCGGCCGCAGCGAACTGCGCCTCGCCGCCGAGGCGGTCCGGGCGGCCGTCGCGGACGCCGGGCTGACCCCGGCCGACGTCGACGGCATGGTCACCTTCACCATGGACACCAGCCCCGAGATCACCGTCGCCCGGGCGGCCGGCATCGGGGAGCTCTCCTTCTTCTCCCGGATCCACTACGGCGGCGGCGCGGCCTGCGCCACCGTCCAGCAGGCCGCCCTGGCGATCGCCGCAGGCGTGGCCGAGGTGGTCGTCTGCTACCGGGCGTTCAACGAGCGCTCCGGCCGCCGCTTCGGCTCCGGGGTGCGGCACCGGGAGCCCTCGGCGGAAGGGGCCGCCCTCGGCTGGTCGCTGCCGTTCGGCCTGCTCACCCCGGCCTCCTGGGTGGCGATGACCGCCCAGCGCTACCTGCACGCCCACGGGCTGACCCCGCAGGCCTTCGGGCACGTGGCGGTCGTGGACCGCAAGCACGCGGCGACCAACCCGGCGGCCCACTTCCACGGCCGGCCCATCACCCTGGCCGACCACGCCGCCTCGCGCTGGATCGTCGAACCGCTGCGGCTGCTGGACTGCTGCCAGGAGACCGACGGCGGCCAGGCCCTCGTCGTCACCTCCGTCGAACGCGCCCGCGACCTGCCCCACCCGCCCGCCGTGATCGCGGCCGCCGCCCAGGGCGCCGGCCGCGACCAGGAGCAGATGACGAGCTTCTACCGCGACGACCTGACCGGCCTGCCCGAGGCCGGGGTCGTCGCCCGGCAGCTGTGGCGCACCACCGGGCTCTCCCCGGCCGACATCGACGTGGGCATCCTCTACGACCACTTCACGCCGTTCGTGCTGATGCAGCTGGAGGAGTTCGGCTTCTGCGGCCGCGGCGAGGCGGCGGACTTCGTGGCCGAGGAGCGCCTGCCCCTCAACACGCACGGCGGACAGCTCGGGGAGGCGTACCTGCACGGCATGAACGGCATCGCCGAGGCCGTACGGCAGATCAGGGGCACGGCCGTCAACCAGGTGCCGGGGGCGGAGCGGGTCCTGGTGACGGCGGGGACGGGTGTGCCCACGTCGGGACTCGTGCTGACCGCCGGCCCCCAGGGGTGAACCCGCAGGACCGCGGGCCCCGCGCTCCACCTACAGGAGGTGCGGTGGGCCCTACCCGTACAACCTGAGGGGGACACCGCTTCGGGACCTGCGGCCGATCCGCCCGCGGGGTCGCCGCTCATAGCGTTGAGCCATGACCACACTCGTCTGCACGAGCGCTTCGAAGGCGGCCGGACCAGCGGCGCAGACCCTTCCCTACCCGTCCTTCTCGTCGTACGTCAGGGCCCGCCAGCCGGTGCTGCTGCGTACCGCCCGCTCGCTCACCGGCAACCCGAGCGACGCGGAAGACCTGCTGCAGACCGCCCTCACCAAGACATACGTCGCCTGGGAGCGCATCGAGGACCACCGGGCCCTCGACGGCTACGTGCGCCGGGCGTTGCTGAACACCCGGACCTCGCAGTGGCGCAAGCGCAAGGTGGACGAGTTCGCCTGCGAGGAGCTGCCCGAGCCGGAACCGGTGCCCGGCGGTGACGACCCGGCCGAGCAGCAGGCGCTGCGTGACGCGATGTGGCGGGCGATCATGCGGCTGCCCGCGCGGCAGCGGGCCATGGTCGTCCTCAGGTACTACGAGGACCTCAGCGAGGTGCAGACGGCCGAGGTGCTCGGCGTTTCGGTGGGCACGGTGAAGTCGGCCGTCTCCCGGGCGATCGGCAAGCTCCGCGAGGACGCTGAGCTGGGACTTGTCCGCCGGTGAGGCGGCCCGGGGCCCGCTTGTGAGCCCTCCCTCCGGCATGGCGTGATCTGATCGATCACCCGGTCCTAGTGACATACCACGCGGTATGTGCGCAGAATCAGCGCAACCTTTACCACCGCGTAGGCAATGCCGCCCCGGGAGGACGCCGTGCTGAGCACCATGCAGGACGTACCGCTGCTGATCTCGAGGATCCTGACCCACGGGTCGACGATCCACGGGACCTCACAGGTGACCACCTGGACCGGTGAGGACGAGCCGCACCGCCGCTCCTTCGCCGAGATCGGCGCCCGCGCGGCCCAGCTGGCCCACGCGCTGCGGGAGGACCTGGGCGTCACCGCCGACGAGCGCGTCGCGACCCTGGCCTGGAACAACGCGGAACATGTCGAGGCCTACTTCGCGATCCCGTCCATGGGCGCGATCCTGCACACCCTGAACCTGCGCCTCCCGCCGGAGCAGCTGGCCTGGATCGTCCACCACGCCGCCGACCGCGTGATCATCGTCAACGGCTCCCTGCTCCCCCTGCTCGCCCCGCTGCTGCCGCACCTGAAGCCGGTCGAGCACGTGGTCGTCACCGGCCCCGGGGACCGCTCCCTCCTCGACGGCGCGGCCGTCCGCGTCCACGAGTACGAGGACCTGATCGCCGGCAAGCCGACCTCGTACGACTGGCCCGAGCTGGACGAACGCCAGGCCGCCGCCATGTGCTACACCTCCGGCACCACCGGCGACCCCAAGGGCGTGGTCTACAGCCACCGCTCCATCTACCTGCACTCCATGCAGGTCAACATGGCCCAGTCCATGGGCCTGACCGACCAGGACACCTCGCTGGTCGTCGTCCCCCAGTTCCACGTGAACGCCTGGGGCCTGCCGCACGCCACGTTCATGACCGGCGTGAACATGCTGATGCCGGACCGCTTCCTCCAGCCGGCCCCCCTCGCCGCGATGATCGAGAGCGAGAAGCCCACGCACGCGGCCGCCGTCCCCACCATCTGGCAGGGCCTGCTCGCCGAACTGACGGCGAACCCCCGGGACGTCTCCTCCCTCGGCCAGGTCACCATCGGCGGCTCGGCCTGTCCGCCCTCGCTGATGGAGGCCTTCGACAAGCTGGGCATGCGGGTCTGCCACGCCTGGGGCATGACGGAGACGTCCCCCCTCGGCACGATCGCCCGTCCGCCGGCCGGAGTGGTCGGCACGGAGGAGGAGTTCGCCTACCGCCTCACCCAGGGCCGCTTCCCGGCCGGTGTCGAGGCCCGCCTGACCGGCCCCGGCGGCGAACGCCTCCCCTGGGACGGCGAGTCCGCCGGCGAGCTGGAGGTGCGCGGCGCCTGGATCGCGGGTGCCTACTACAACGGCCCCGACGCCGAACCGCTGCGCCCCGCCGACAAGTTCAGCGAGGACGGCTGGCTCAAGACGGGCGACGTCGGCACCATCTCGGCCGACGGCTTCCTCACCCTCACCGACCGCGCCAAGGACGTCATCAAGTCCGGCGGCGAGTGGATCTCGTCGGTGGAACTGGAGAACGCGCTGATGTCCCACCCGGACGTCACCGAGGCGGCCGTGGTCGCCGTCCCCGACGTCAAGTGGGGCGAGCGCCCCCTCGCCACGGTCGTCCTCAAGGAGGGCTCCACCGCCACCTTCGAGACCCTGCGCGCCTTCCTCGCCGACGAGGGCCACATCGCCAAGTGGCAGCTCCCGGAGCGCTGGACGGTCATCGAGGCGGTACCGAAGACGAGCGTGGGCAAGTTCGACAAA
Source organism: Streptomyces sp. NPDC059696 (assembly GCF_042733745.1). Taxonomy (NCBI): domain Bacteria; kingdom Bacillati; phylum Actinomycetota; class Actinomycetes; order Kitasatosporales; family Streptomycetaceae; genus Streptomyces; species Streptomyces sp. NPDC059696. The sequence goes on along the minus strand of NZ_JBHWFG010000003.1, from coordinate 143,497 downwards.
AAGGTGCTGCGCAGGCGATACGCGGAAGGCGAGCTGGACGTCACGTCCCTCGGCTGATCCGCCCTGCACCGCCCCGCCCCGCTGCCGGACGACTCGCGCCCCGGAGCCGGACGACTCGCGCGCCCCGTCACAGGGACCGGTGGCTCACCTGTCCGGCTCGGGGACCGGCGACCCACCTGCCCCGGCCCCTCACTTCTGGTTGGATCGAGGGGCCGGGCACCGGGCCCGGGGAGACGGGGGAGCGACATGCAGTGGGGGGCGGCTCCTGCCGTGACGGTGGCAGCCGAGAGCGTGATGTCCGAGTTCCAGCAGAACCTCGTCGTGGCCGTCGTGGGCGTGGTCCTCGGCATCCTGGGGACCGTCGCCATCGAGCGCATGAAGCTCCGCCGCGAACCCACCAGGCGGCTCTCCTGGGACGCCGAGGTCAGCAACGCCATGGTGTCCGCCGACGACACCATGCGCCGCCGGCTCCGGCTCAGCTTCGACGACTTTCCCATCGAGGGCCTGAGCGCGGTCGAGTTCCGGCTCGAGAACAGCGGCAACCGGGTCGTCAAGAACGAGCGGCTGCGCTTCAGCTTCCCGCAGGACGCCCGGATCCTCGAAGCGGTGCCGACGTCGCAGCCCGAGCGCGAGATGGGTGTGACCAGGCGCCCGGACCTCGAACAGGACGCGAGCGAGGCCGTCTTCACCATCGGCCACCTGGAGCGGGGCCGGTCCGTGACGCTGCGGCTCTCCGTCGCCGCCCGGGACATCACCGGCTGGAAGGTCGTGGACCACAACGACGAGGGGGATGTCGACTTCCACGAACGCGCGGCCGCACGCCGCAAGGAGGACCGGGAGCACGTCCCGGCCTTCTTCGCGCTGGCCTTCCTGACGTTCACCGTCCCGCCCCTGGCCGCGCTGCTCGGCTACGCCGGGCAGCTGGCCGCCGTGGTGCTCGGCGTCGCCTTCCTGGTCGGCATCGCACCGCACGTCGCCCCCACGGGCCGGACCCTGCGGGACTTCCTGACCAGGCCGGAGGCGCCCCAGGGTGGCGTCCACATCGGGACGGTCGACTCGTCCACGTTCGCGATCGGCACCCGCAGCTCGGCCACGTCCGAACGGCCGGGCCGCGTGCCACCCCAGCCGTCGTCCTGACGTCCGGGCCGGGTCCGCCGGGCATGCCGGTCCCGGCCGGCGGGGGCGCCCGCAGCCACCGCTCTCACCGGCGTACGGAGGTCAACCCCCACCCCAGCAGCAGCCACACGCCCGCCACCGCGCACACCCCGCCCCAGCCGACGTGGCTGAAGGCGGCCCCCGCGAGGGCCGAGGCGGCCGCGCCGCCCGCGAAACCGGCGACCACATAAGCGGTGTTGGCCGTGGCGGGGGTGGAGGTCGCGGTCAGGGCGAGGGTCTGGTTGGCCACGTGCGAGGCGACCAGCGCCGCGTGCACGGCGATCGCCGCGGCGAACAACGCCCCCAGCACCTGCCCGCCCAGCCAGAACAACGGCACCGACACGGCCGCGACCGCGTACGCGGACCGCACGACCCGCGCCGCACCGAACCGGTCCACCAGCCCGCCCGCCAGCGGCGCCACCGCACTCGCGGTCAGGCCGAACAGCCCGAACAGCCCGGCCGTCGCGGTGGACAGTCCGTACTCCGGCCCGGTCAGCAACAGCGCCAGCGAGGTCCACAGCGCGCTCCACGCACCGAACATCCCGGCCTGCCGCACACACGCCCGCCACAGCTCCGGCGAGCTCCGCAGCACCGACGGCAGGGCGACGAGCCCCGCGAACAGCGGCCCTTCCCGGCGCCGCCGCGACGGCAGGACCACCGCCGTCGCGAGCCCCAGCACGAGGGTGAGCACGGCGGCACCGGCGAACACCTGGCGCCAGCCGAAGGCCTGTCCGCCCAGCCCGCCCAGCACCCGGGCCCCGACGATGCCGAGGAACAGGCCCGCGATGACCACCGCGACATGCAGCGCACGCCGCCGCGCGGGAGCCCGCTCGGCGACCAGCGGGACGAGCAGCTGGGGGATGACGGTGGCCGCCGAGGCGACGAACATCGCGACCGCGAGGACGGCGACGCCCGGGGCGGCCGCGGCGGCACCCAGCGAGAGCGCGGTGACCAGCGTGAGCCCGGCGACCAGCCGGCGCCGGTTCGCACGGTCGCCGAGCGGGGCGAAGAACAGCAGGCCGACGGCGTAGCCGAGCTGGGCGACCGAGGCGATCCAGGCGATGGCCGAGGGCGCCGAGCCGAAGTCACGGGCCATGAGCGGGAGCAGTGGCGCGGCGAGGTAGATGTTGGCGGCGGTGACCGCGCTGCACACGGCGAGCAGCGTCAGGAAGAGGCCGGGGGCGGGCGTCCGGGCCCGGCGCTCGGAGGCCGTGGCCGGCGGGGCGGTGGTGGTCGCTGACGGCATGGGAAGGGACTCCTTGGAGTCGGCTCTAGCAACTAACTGGTTGGTTGGCTGGTGGGGGAACAGTCTGGGGCGGCCCGCCATTCCCTGTCAACCAAACAGTTGGTTACCTGTCCGCGCTACCCTCTCCCCCATGGCAGCAAGGGACCCCGAGGCCACCAAGGCCCGGATCTTCGAGGCGGCGGTCGCCGAGTTCGCCCGGCACGGCATCGCCGGCGCCCGCATCGACCGCATCGCCGCCGAGGCGAAGGCCAACAAGCAGCTCATCTACGCCTACTTCGGCAACAAGGCGGAGCTGTTCGCGATCGTCCTCGAGAAGAAGATGCTCCACCTCGCCGAGGCCGTCCCCGTCGACCCGGACGACATCGAGGGCTGGGTCGACCGCCTCATGGACTACCACGCCGCCCACCCGGAGCTGCTGCGCCTGCTCTTCTGGGAGGGCCTGGAATACGGCAGCACCGAACTGCCCCACGAGTCCGACCGCCAGGAGCACTACCGCCGCAAGGTCGCCGCCCTGCGCGACGGCCAGCAGCGGGGCGTGGTCACCGACGCGATCCCGGCCGCCGACCTGCTGTTCCTGCTGACCGCCCTGGCCAACTGGACCGCCGTCGTCCCGCAGATGCGGCGCATCCTGGTCGGCGAGGACGAGCCGGACCGGGACCGCCTGCGCGCGTCGGTGAAGGAGGCGGCCCGCCGCCTGACGGCCCGCTAGGCGCTCCCCACGGCTGGTCCGTCTCCGGGTGGAACCGCCTGCGCGCGTCGGTGAAGGAGGCGGCCCGCCGCCTGACGGCCCGCTAGGCGCTCCCCAGGGCCGGTCCGTCTCCGGGTGGAACCGCCTGCGCGCGTCGGTGAAGGAGGCGGCCCGCCAGGCGCTCCCCACGGCTGGTCCGTCTCCGGGTGGAACTGCCTGTGCGCGTCGGTGAAGGAGGCGGCCGCCGCCTGACGGCCCGCTAGGCGTTCCCCACGGCTGGTCCGTCTCCGGGTGGAACTGCCTGTGCGCGTCGGTGAAGGAGGCGGCCGCCGCCTGACGGCCCGCTAGGCGCTCCCCACGGCCGGTCCGTCTCCGCCTGGCTGTCGAGCCGACGGCGCGCCGCCGGGCTCAGCGGCGGCCGGCCCGGCTCGTCCCTCGTCCCCTTCACCACCGCGTCGGCCCCCCGGCCGCAGGACCGGGGAGGGCGGTGGCCGGCTCCACGGCGGCCCGCCTGTCCGACGCCCCGACGGCCGTCCTGGTTCGTGCCTAGTTGGTGCCGATGCGGCTGAGCAGGTCGACGATCCTGGACTGCACCTCGGAGCTGGTGGAGCGCTCCGCGAGGAACAGCACCGTCTCCCCCGAGGCCAGCCGGGGCAGGTCGGCCTGGTCGACGGCCGCGGTGTAGACGACCAGCGGGGTGCGGTTGAGCTGCCCATTCGCCCGCAGCCAGTCGACGATCCCGGCGTATCCCTCCTGCCGCCGGTGTACCTGCAGCAGGTCCATCACGACCAGGTTCGGCCGGAACTGCCCCGCCAGCGTCACCGCGTCCGCGTCGCTCGCGGCCCGCGCGACCTGCATCCCGCGCCGCTCCAGCGTCGCCGTCAGCGCCAGCGCGATCTCCGCGTGCTCCTCGATCAGCAGGACCCGCGGCGGGTGCTGCTCGCTGTCGCGTGGCGCCAGCGCCTTCAGCAGCACGGCCGGATCGGCACCGTACGCCGCGTCCCGCGAAGCCTGCCCGAGCCCGGCCGTGACCAGCACGGGCACCTCGGCGGCCACCGCGGCCTGCCGCAACGACTGCAGCGCCGTCCGCGTGATCGGCCCGGTCAGCGGGTCGACGAACAGCGCGGCCGGGAACGCCGCGATCTGCGCGTCGACCTCCTCGCGCGAGTTCACGATCACCGGCCGGTAGCCGCGGTCGCTCAGCGCCTGCTGCGTGCTGACGTCCGGGGCGGGCCACACCAGCAGCCGCCGCGGGTTGTCCAAGGGCTCGGGCGGCAGCTCGTCGTCCATCGGCTGCGGCCGCGGAGGATCGGCCACCTCGACGGCCCCGCCGGGCCCGTCCAGCGGCTCGGGCCCCTCGGCGGCGTTCTCGTCCGGCGCGCCTATGGCGTACGAGCGTCCGCCGCCCTCGGTCATCTGCGCGAGGCGCGACTGACCGGCCAGGGACGGCTGCGGCGGGACGGGCGCGGTGGCCGGGGCGGGCACCTGCGCGGCGACCGGCGGCGGTGTGTGCTCACCCGCCGCACGCGGCCGCGCGACCTGCTCCGGACGGAGCCCCTGCTCCGCCGGACGCGGCTGCCCCTGCTCCGGGCGGCCCGCCTGGTCCGTGCGCGTCGCGGGGTCGGGCGGCGTGCCGAGCTTGCGGCGCCGGCCCGATCCACCCGGCTGGTGCGGGGGAGGCGTGGCCGACTGGTGTGCGCCGGGGTGCGCGCCGGGCACGGCCGACGGCTGCTGGACCTGGGCCGCCTGCCGGGTGAACGGCACACCCTGACCCAGCGTCCGCACGCTGATCGCACGCCCCTGCGTCGAGTTCGGATCGACGGGTGCGGCGGCCTCCGCGGGCAACGGTTGTGCCGCCCGCGGCACACCCTCCGGCGGCAGCGGGGTGCCCGGTGCGGGGGTGCTCTGCTGCGGCCCCCGGGAGGCAACTCCCTGCGCGGGCGCGCCAGGGGCGTTGATGGGGTGTGCGTTGATGCCGTGGGGGTTCGTGCCGTGGGGGTTCGTGCCCTGGGCGTTCGTGCCGTGGGCAGGAGTCCCCTGAGGGGGAGTTCCCTGCGCCGCCGGGACTCCCTGCGCCGCCGGGACGCCCTGGGTCGCCGGGGTTCCCTGAGCGGCCGGGATGCCCTGGGCGTTCGTGCCCTGGGGCGGGACGGTCTGCCCCGGAGCCGCCTCCGCGGGGAGCGGCCGACCGGCAGCGGGCTGCTGCGGCAGGGGCTGGGCCGGGGCCGCGGGCTGCAGGACCTGCCCGGGGAGGGCCGCCTGCACACTCTGCCCGAGCCCGCCCGGAGCGGGTACGGACACGCCCTGCGGCGCGTGCGGCTGGGGGACGACACCCTGCGCCGGTACGGCACCGTCCTGTGAGGGAACGCCCTGCGCGTGAGCGGCCTGCCCCAGCGGGATCTGGCCGGTGGCATCCTGCTGCGCGGCCACACCCTGCGCGGCTGCGGCAGGCATGGACCCCGCCGGCACGGCAGCGCCAGGCAGGGAACCCGGCGGTACGGGCCCGCCCGGACCCGCGGGAACGGAACCGGCGGGAACGGAACCGGCGGCCACCGGACCCGCCTGCTCGGCGGCTCCAGGTACCGGCGCTGCGGCACCCTCGGCCGGCTGCGGCGCCGCGACGGCCCGTCGCCGACGGCCGGTCGGCGCACTGGTCGGATGCGGCTGCGGCGGAGTGTGATCGGCGGACTGGTCGTGCGGAACGGCGTCGTGCCGCCCCTCGTCGACCGCCCCGCCCCCGGCGACGCCCGCCCCGGGGGCCGCCACGACCTGCTGCGGCTGCCCATGAACCGGCACGTGCCCCTGAGCCGGAGCCGGACCCTGCCCGGGCACCTGCCCCTGCGCGGGCGTCTGCCCCTGGGCCGGAGTCAGGCCCTGCGCGGGCACTTGCCCCTGGGCCGCCGTCTGTCCCTGTACCGGAGTCAGGCCCTGCGCGGGCACCTGTCCTTGAACCGGCACGTGCCCCTGCACCGGAGCCAAGCCCTGCCCGGGTACCTGCCCCTGAGCCGAACCCAGCCCCTGCGCGGGCACCTGCCCCTGCCCGGGTGCCTGCCCCCGCACCGGAGTCAGGCCCTGCCCGGGCACCTGTCCCTGCCCGGGTACCTGCCCCTGCGCCGGAGCCAGGCCGGGGCCGGTCTCCGGTGGGGCCTCCTGCTGGGCCGGGGACGGAGTCTGATCGGATCCGGCCGGCGGCAGGGCGAACACCGGGCGCGGCCCGGCCGCTGCCGCCTCCTGCGCGGCGGCCGCTCGCTCATTGGCGGCGGCCAGCGCACGCCGTCGGCGCCCGGTCGGCTGCCGGTCCTGCCCCTGCGCCGCATCGGCGGAACCGGCGGACTCGGCATCGGACGACGCCGCGGGCAGGGCCGGCGGCAGCGCCGCCTGCTCCCCCGGCTCGCGCCGGGCCCGCCGTCCGGACGGGGCGGGTACACCCTGCGGCGGCACGGTTCCGCCGAGGCCGGTGTTCGAGGCGGCGGCCCCCGCCGCATGCTCGGCGGCCGTCACCACCGCCCCCTCGGCGACGCCTTGGACGGCACTGCCGACGCCTCCGGCACCGGCTTCCTCCGCCGCGCGCCGCCGTCGCCCGGTGCCACCGGACGCGGCACCCGCCGCACCACCTGTCGCAGCATCCGCCGCAGCTCCCGCGGCGGCCTCCTCACCGGACGCCTGCGCCGGAAGAGCGGCCGGCTCGCCGGCGGCCCGCCGCCTGCGCCGCCCGGTGGGCGCGGCCCCGTCCGTTCCGGGAGCACCGGCCCCGTCACCCTCACCACCCGGAACGTCCCCGTCCAGGAAGGCGTCGGTGGTGGCCCGGCGCGCCCGGCGCCGCCCCCCACCGGACCCCTGCTCGGCTGAACCGGCGACCGCGGGATCCACGACCGCGGGATCCACGGCCGCGGGATCCACCCCCGCGGGGTTCACGGTCGCGGGGTCCATGGCGGCGGGATCCGCCGGGTCGACGACGGCGAGCGCGGCGGACTGGCCCACCTGCTGGGCGGCAACCGCCCCGGCCCCGCCCCCGATCGGCACTTCGAGGACGTACGCGCTCCCGCTCATCCCCGGCACCTCGTGCGTCTGCAGCACACCGCCGTGGGCCCGGACGATCCCGCGGACGATGGGCTCGTGCACGGTGTCGCCACCGGCGTACGGCCCGCGCACCTCGATGCGGACGACCTCGCCGCGCTGGGCCGCCGCCACCACGACGGTGTTGTCCAGGTAACCGCCCGCCGACACGGGCGTGTTGCCGGTCGCGTCGACCCCCGCCACGTCGGCGACCAGATGCGCCAGGGCGGTGGCGAGCAGCCGGGGATCGACCTCGGCCTCGATGGGCGGCGCGTGCACCGCGAACTGCACCCGCCCGGGCCCGATCAGCTCGACGGCCCCGTCGACCCCGGCGGCGACGACGGCGTCCAGCATCACCTTCGTACGGGCGATGCCCTCACCGCCCGCGTCGAGACGCTGGTACCCGAGGACGTTGTCGATCAGTGTCGTGATGCGCGAGTAGCCGGCCGACAGATGGTGCAGCACCTGGTTGGCCTCGGGCCACAGCTGCCCGGCGTCGTCCGAGGCGAGCGCGGCCAGCTCGCGGCGCAGCTCCTCCAGCGGGCCGCGCAGCGACCGGCCGAGGAGGGTCAGCAGCTGCTCGTGCCGGGCGGCGAGCGCCTCGAACCGGTCCTTCTCCCGCTCCCCGAGCGCGGCGTAGCGCTCCTCGTTGGCGGCGAGTTCCTCGGCGTGCCGCTCGGTCAGCTCCTCCAGCTCGGTGACGTGCTGCTGGCGCAGCGCGGTGAGCTCGGAGGCGTGCTCCTCGGCGATCCGCTCCAGCTCCTCCTCGTGCCGCTTGCGCGCCGCCTCCTTCTCCTCGACGACGGCGTCGTAGGGCCGCCGGTCGGTGAAGGTCATCACGGCGCCGACGAGCTGGTCGCCGTCCCGCACGGGCGCGGTCGTCAGATCGACCGGCACCTTGCCGCCGTCCTTGGCGTACAGCACCTGCCCGCGCACCCGGTGCTTGCGCCCGGAGCGCAGGGTGTCCGCGAGCGGTGAGTCCTCGTAGGGGAAGGGCGAGCCGTCGGCGCGCGAGTGCAGCACGAGGTTGTGCAGTTCGCGCCCGCCGAGGTCGCTGGCCCGGAAACCCAGTATCTGGGCGGCGGCCGGGTTGACGAGCACGATCCGCCCGTCGGTGTCGGTGCCGACGACGCCTTCGGCCGCAGCCCGCAGGATCATCTCGGTCTGCCGCTGGGAGCGGGCGAGCTCCGCCTCGGTGTCCACGGTCCCGGACAGGTCGCGTACGACGAGCATGAGCAGCTCGTCGCCGGTGTAGCCGTAACCGTCGTAGGCCTGCTGCCCGTTCTCGAGGTTCGCACTGGTGACCTCGACGGGGAACTCGGTCCCGTCGGTCCTGCGCGCGATCATGCGGGTCGGCTTGGTCCGGGCGTGCGGATCGAGGTGTTCCGGCCGGCGCATGGAGCCGGGGATGAGCTTGGAGTCGAACTGCGGCAGCAGATCGAGCAGCCCGCGCCCCACCAGGGCGGTGCCCGGGGTCTCGAAGGCCTCCAGGGCGATGGTGTTGGCGTTGACGACCGTGCCGTTGGCGTTGACCAGTACCAACGCGTCGGGGAGGGCGTCCAGTATGGCTGCGAGGCGAGCAGCGCCTCGGGATGGCCTGCTGCTCACGAGACGCTTCCTCCCTGTTACCGCACCTTGCCGACCGCTCGGGCCATCTTGCCAACCGTCCCGCGGCGTGTCACGCGAGGGAGTCTAAGGGCTGCGGTTGCGCTCGCGACGCCGGATGAGAAGGAGGTCGCACGCGAAAGTGACCCCGAACTGACGACCGAGTAAGCGTGAAACGCCCGCCCTCCTGCGACGACGTCGCGGGACCTTCGCGGGACCTTTACGAGAGCGGCGTTTCTGTACCTTTCGGCCGAGCCGCCCCCAGCTGGCGGAATGAGGGCGGAGTGTGGCGCAAAGGGGCCCGGGCCCCGGGGCGGCGTCAGCCCTTCCCCGTGGCCCTCATGTCCGGCAGCAGCGGCACGAGCCGGTCCCACCGGGAGATCTGGCACCCGTCGCGACGGTCGTACCTGGCGTCGACGGGCCGCCCGGCCCAGGTGCCGGTGACGTGCGCGGTGGCCGGGCCGCCGTACTGCATGGTGCAGAAGCCGCCTTCCGGGGCGGGTGCGAAGACGTCCTGCCCCCAGCGTGTGTCCCGCTCCAGGGCGGCACAGGCGCCGCCCGGGTCGGGGTGGCTGCCGCCGTCGGGGTCGCAGTACAGCTCGAACGTCCCGTCGGCCCCGCCGCCGGCGCCGCGCACGGTGACGGTGAGGTGATCGCGGTCAGGGCCGTCGCCGGGCCGGGCGGCCGGGGACGGCAGGCCGGTCGCGTCGGTCTGGGCGTAGGCGTCGGCCTGGGCGTACGCGGCCGGGGGCGCCGCGGTCAGTGACCCGGCGGCGGCGACGGAGGCGGCGGCACCGACGAGGAGGCGCCGCAGGGCGGGGCGGGCCGTGGCCCGGGAAGTGGCACGCAACATGCGCTGTCTAACGCGACGCGGCGCGGGATGTTGCGTGCGGGCCCCCGAGTGGGCCCGCACGGGCCTGACAAGGCCTTTGCCCTGCGCCCTTCCCGCCTAGTACCGTGGGGGTCGATTGGTGACAGCACGCTCGACTGTGTCATCATCGGCACGCACCGCTCGCGCTCGCGCGGGAGTGATGCTGGAGGCGTCGCCTAGTCCGGTCTATGGCGCCGCACTGCTAATGCGGTTTGGGTCTTAAAGCCCATCGAGGGTTCAAATCCCTCCGCCTCCGCACCCAGCTCAGGGAGTCCGTCACGACGTACGGACTCCCTGAGCTTTTTCATGCCTTTTCGCATCTTCTCCGTGCGGGCATGCCCATCGACGGTCGAGCCCGGGCACGTCCACCTCGTCCGGCCGAGGACGCCGCGCGGGTCCAGAGGCCCCGTGAGAGCTGTTTCAGCAGGTCACAAGGGGTGCGGCTAACGGATTTCACATGGCGGCGGCAGTCATGTAATGTTCTTCCTGTCGCCGCGAGCGAGCCGGAAGGCCCGGGAGCGGCGATAAAACAGAACAAGCACTCGTAGCTTAACGGATAGAGCATCTGACTACGGATCAGAAGGTTGCAGGTTCGAATCCTGCCGAGTGCACACAGACCAGAGGCCCCGGAGAGATCCGGGGCCTCTGGCGTTTCGTGGCGTGCAGCAGTGAAGAGCGGCTGCCGTCTAGGGCCGGTCCGGATGGTTCAGTCGCCGGCCCCGGCTCTCGGCGACACGGAGAGCGTCCCGCAAGGACTCGGTCAGACGCTCGGCGAGGTAGCGGAGAGCGCCGGGTTGTTCGTCGGGGAGCAGGGCGAGGGCGTGGTTGAGGAGTTGGTTGCCCATGTGGAGTTGGATCGACTCCGCGGCATCGGCGACTCGGGAGGCCGGTCCGCCGTGATGATCGGTGATCAGGTAGCTGTGCTTGCCTTCAGGCCCGGACCCGGGGAGGAGTCGGAGTTCGTCTGTTGTCATCAGGCGGCATCGAGTCCGTGGACCCAGTAGGGGCCGGAAACCGGCTGACCCAGGGCGGCCGTGGCGAGTCTGCGCCGATGCTGATGTCGCTCATGAGCGAGCAGGTACGGGCGTACCGGGCTCGTTGCCGTGCCATCCAGCGGTGCGTCGTCCTGGGCGTACGGGCTGCGGTGCGGCGAGAGTGGTGGGGTGATGCTCGGGGCTTGGCCTACGAGCATGCCGGGCGCAGGTGGCCAGAGAGGTGGGTGCCCGCCCGAGCCCTTCACCAGAGCGCGCACCCAGTCGAAGAGTCGGTGGATAAGGTCAGTCATGTCGTCAGCTCCCATGTAGCTGGTGGCCGTACCCCGAGGCGGCTGCAACCGTCGTCGGGGTTTCTCGCATGGGTCAACCGTAGCGTCTGAATACTAGGCATGCTAGGGGTTCTAGGTATTCCATGTATCGCACGGATGTCCAAGCATGCGCATGCTGGTGAGGTGATTGAGTTCGTTCCTGACATTCCTCGGTGGCGGCAGGTGGCCGAAGTGGTTCGCGTCCGGATCGCGGATGGCACCTATCCGCCGCGTACGCGTGTTCCCTCCGTAGTGCAGCTCACCTCGGAGTTCGGAATCGCCAACGCGACAGCGCACAAGGTGCTCCGCGCGTTGCGGGAGGAAGGGCTGACGTATACCGAGCCTGGCCTCGGGTCGTTCGTCGCTGAGCGGCCAAGGAATGCCGATGCCGAGGAGAAGGCATAGCGGCACTCAGCTCAGAGCTTTGGCCACCTCGTAGATGGTCGGCCGGTCTTCGGGAGCATGGCTGAGCATTGCCTCGATCAACTCGCCCAGCTCACCGGGCGCCTTGACGGCGCGGCGTCGGCCGTTGGCTACGGCCCTTCTCTGGACGGGGCGTGGAGCGTCGTCCGGGTACTCGACAGCCCGCCAGCCGGTGGCCGAGATGAGCAGCGAGGCACCGAAGGCGTAGATGTCTGCTTCCGGCGTGGGCTCGGCTTCCCCTGTGGCGAGCACGCTGCGCGCGATCTCCGGTGCCTCGTAGTGGACAAGGCAGCCGCGGAACGGGAAGTCGTACCCCTCCGGGACTTGTCCGCCTCGGGCTAGAGCCAGGTCGATGAGATGCGTCCGCTCCGGCCCGACGATGAAGTGGGCGGGCTGTACGTCGCCGTGGGCCCAGCCCTTGGCGTGCAGTTCGGCAAGGACCTCGACACAACCCAGCGCCACACGGGCGTCCGGTGCGATGGACGGGTCTTTCCTACGGCAGGGCTCCCACAGCTGGTGCAGGTCCGGCCCTTCATGCCACGGCTGGAAGTTCCACGTCCCGCGCTCCCATTCTCCGTACGCGAAGTCGTCGAATCCGAGGCGATGCAGCACGGCACCCTCGCGTGCGGGCGCGAGGGCGGTCCAGGGCTGGGCGGGCCAGTCGGCCGTAGCCGCGATCGGATAGCCGACCTTGACGGCGTAGTGACCTCGATGGCTCTGCACCTCCCAGACCATGGAGCCCCGGCGGTTCAGGACCAGGCGCTGAGACGTGGGCATCAGGGCGTCGAGGACCACGATCGGCAGTTCAGAGGGTGAGCCGGACAACGTCTCTTCTCCTTCCGGGCGAACGCGGCCACCCTCAGGTCGAGGCCGGCCGCGCCGCTGGTGTCTTGTGCTATGCCTGGCCGTACGGGCGGCCGCAGTCGGAGTCGCACTGGGCGAGGTTCGTGCCGTCCACGGTCCACAGGTCGTCGAAGACCATGAAGCCCGCAGTCTTCATGGCCCGTGCCGAAGCGGCGACCTGCTTCGGATCACGGGCGCCACCACCGGGCTTCGGGTTGTGGTGCAGGAAGCGGCCTGCGAACCGCTCGCACAGCTCGTCGTACTCCTTCGTGTGCAGGATGAGCGCGTGGAGACCCAGGTCCACGTCATCCGACGGAACCATGGGGACGATCGCGGTGGCTGCGGTGACCACGAAGGCGACCGCCTGGTCCGCGATCCGCTCGGCACGCTCGGGTGTCTGCCCGTTGTGGACGACCACGAAGTGGGCGAGGCTCTGGAACAGTTCCTCGCCAGCCACCGCGCGGCCGGTCCTCTGGTCGTTCGCCGTTGCCGTCATGCGAGTACTCCTTCTGGGTAGTGGAGCGTGGCACTTACGGGTTGGGAGGCCGCCCCGTCCGGGGGTGGGGGAACCGGGAGTGAGCCCCCGTCCGGGGCGGCCGGTCTACTGGCCGACAGCGAGAGCCATACCGATCACCAGGCCGCATGACCCGCTGATCAAGATGATGAAGAGGACTCCCGCGTATCGGCCGATGGCGCGCATCACAGGCCGTCCCTGCTATTGCCGTTCTTGATGGCCAAGCGGGCGCTCAGTTCCTCCCGAGCACTCGGCTGCACCACCTTGTCCGGCATGGCATCCCATTCCCGGCCGCCACCGATGGGCCGTATCTGCACTCGGCCGCCGAGCTCACCCATGACGATGCCGATACGTCCCTTGGCGGTGTCCTTCGCCAGTTCACCGATGCCTGGTCTGGTCTGCTGGTTGCTCGCCATGCAAGGGAGCATCGCGATCGGAGGGCCGTCTCTAAAAGGTCAGGCTGCTTACCCAACTTGGGTAACATCGCCGGAAGTAGAGAACCAGCGACGTTGCGTAGCCCTCGCAGTGTGGGAGCTTGCCGATGCCCGACCCGGACCGGCCGCAGGAACTGCCGGCCAGGCTGCTCACCGATCCCGAGATGATCGATGCGTGTCGGGTCCGGGACTTCGCCAAAGTCTTCCGGCTGGTGAAGGTCAGGGCGGGGATCTACCCGTCGATGATCGCCCGGCGTTGTGATCTGACGCCGAGCCGCGTGGGCGAAGTAATCGCAGGCCGACGCCACTTGCAGCACATGGACGTCATCGAGCGAATCTCAGACGGCTTGCGCATCCCAGGAGACATGCTCGGGCTTGCCCGGCGAGCCTGGGAGACGCCCCAGGCCCTGGTGGTCGACGAGCGCGAAGCGCCCCAGATACCGGAAGCCGAGCAGCCTGCCCCCGGGTCTCTGCCAGGTCCCGAGGTGGACAGCATCTTGGCACTGGCCACTCGAACGAGCCTGAACGCGGCGACGCTTGAAGCCTTCCGCTCCTCCATCGAGGACTATTGGCGACGAGACGACCAGCACGGTGGCGAAGCCCTGCGGCCCGCCATCGTCGGCCAGCTCCGTTATGTCGTCGGACTCCTGAAGGAGAGCCGACCGCCGTCGATCCAGAACGGCCTGTACGGCATCGCGGCCGAGCTGGCACGCCTCACCGGCTGGACCTACTTCGACGCCCGCCAGTACAACCAGGCCCGCGCCTACTTCACCGAAGCCCTGCAACTGGCGAAGGAGATCGACGACCGGCAGTTCATGGCCAACGTCCTCGCCTGCATGAGCTTGCAGGCGACCTACCAGGACAAGCCCGCGGACTCGTTGGCACTCGTGACCGCAGCCCAGGACCAGGCCCGATCAGCACTCGGCAGCACGCCGCGCGTCATGTCGATGCTGGCCATGCGGGAAGCCTTCGCCCATGCCACACTCGGCAACCGTGATGACACACACCGGGCGATCGGGGAAGCACACAGCCAATTCGAGCAGATCGGGGCGAGTGATCCGGACCCCTCATGGGTGACGTACTTCGACGAGCCGAAGCTCATCGTGGACACGGGCATTGCCCATGGCCGACTGGGCGAAGCGGCGACTGCCGAACCTTTGATCGCCGATGCCCTGCGGCGGGAGCACCACACGAACCAGCGAGGCCGCGCGTTCCACTCGTTTTGGCTGGCTCGTACGCAGCTGGACCAGGGCAAGCTTGACGAGGCGTGCCACACCGCAACGCAAGCCCTTGAGCCCGCGTCGGCGGTGGCTTCAGAGCGAGTATCTGGACACCTCAGGGAGTTCTACGACCAGTTGGCCCCACACAGGCAGGAGCCCGTAGCCCTTGCTTTCGAGGCACGGCTACGGGAACTCCTCCCGCCAGTCAGCGGATCGCTTCATCCATGAGCAGGTAGAGCAGACCCACGAGTGAACCGCTACTCACGATCTCGCGGCGGTCTATCATCCCGCGCACCTCTGAGAGAGGGATCCACTCGATGCGGTCGGACTCGTTCTTCTCTGTGGGAGGACCGGAGTACGTGGCGCCGGCGATGCGGAAGACGTGGTGCTGCGAGTCGGTGATCCCGTTCGCCGGCTCGGCATAGATCAGAGGCTTGATGGGGCCAGGGCGCCAGCCGGTCTCTTCCAGGACTTCGCGGGCAGCAGCTTCTTCCGGCGTCTCGCCCTCCTCAACCAGGCCCATGGGCAGTTCCCAGGCCCACGAGTCCGTGATGAAGCGGTGCCGCCACATCATCAGGACCTCTTGGCGGTCGTTGACCACAGCAGCAACGGCCAAGTGCCGGAGGCGGACGACGTGGTACTCCCACCTACGTCCGTCCGGCTGTTGGACGTCGACCAGACACAGATTTACCCAAGGGTTGGTATAGACCTGTCGCTCACCGTGGGTCTTCCACTCCATACCTGCGGCCCCTCTCGATCGGACTCCAGGATCTCAGACCGATCCGGAGCCGGGTGCATGTTCCCCTCTTTTCGCGTCACCTTGACGAAATGTGTCGCCCAGGACCCCATCCCGGTCAGGACTGAGCGGCAGGCGGACGAATCACGAGCGACGGCGGGGGATTCACCGAGACCTCAGCTTTGGGAGGCTGCGGGCACCGAGGGCCTGTCGTAGCGCTGACCTGATCGAACGGCCGGTTCGCGGCCTCTGTGGGCCCAGCTGCTTGACCAGGCCGTCGGTGTCCTGGCCGTGGTGTGCAGGCTTGAGCCGGCGGCTGGCTTCGAAGTGCTGCGGGAATGTCTCCCAGAGCACCAACATCAAGCTGCACACGGTTGCCGGCATGGTGCTCGACTGGGCGCTGAAGCGTAATCCCCTGCCATTGTCCGAAGGCATTTGAGGCACTTCGAGCCCAAGGCATCTCCGTGACGTCTTTGGCCTGATTCCTGTGGCCCCAGAAGGGGGGGCGTGAGTTCGTGGGCTTCCGGTCGGCCTAGACTCCGCTTGGTGAGGTAAGCGACCGGCTCGACCAGCACCAATCCTACGCCCGCGTAACCACCTCGTACCTTCTTGGGAAGGCAGCGAGTTCAGCCGTTGCGGCCAGTACGGATAATTCCGGTGAATCCTGCAACCGCCAGGGTGGTAAGGCCCCATCCTATTAGTGGGCCAACCGTATTGTAAGTCTGGTATGCGGTGGAGAGTTTCACGTTTCCTTTGGGTTGCCAATACTCGGCTTGATGAACATCGACCAGTGGGACTACAACATCAAGTGCGTAAGCCCAAGGGTTGAAACACGGATACTTGTTTGTGCAGTGGCTGGGAGAAGGCTTCTGTGAGGAGCTACCGACAAGTTGAGGGCGAGTAGGAAGCATACCCTTGTCATTAATAGAGAATAGAGCTACACCCCCCAGATAGAAGAAAGTAAGCCACACTGCCGCAAGTACGGGAAGATATCCATATCCGACGGTAAGCGCGAGTAGCCAACTGCGGAACTTACCAAAGATGCCCATTTTTCCACGCAGCCAGCGGACTGTCTCTTTGCGGATCAGGACTTTTCGGGCCTCAGTATCGTGCCCCGTACGTCCGTACATCCGAGCCAGCTGGTCATACGTTTGAGCGTAGAATGAGCCTTGCTTGGCGAGCCATCGGCAGCGCTCCTTCGCGCCTGATGGCGAACTTCCGCTAAAGCCGTCGTACGAGAAACCCAGAAGATGAAGTTTTCCTTTCGAAGGCCATCGCGCCTCGGCATCCTGCAAGAGGCCTACAGTCGCCCCGTCAAGCTGCAAAGCTCCTGAGGTCTTAACACCGGGATTCCACTCAAATACGTGCGACACGCGCATTTTTACCGCAGTAAGCGAGGTCTCTTCACCCATAAACGCCCCGGTGCAGTAAAAGCTATTACCTATCTGGCAATTTTCGAAGTCCACTGCGCCAGCAGCTTGAAAGGGATATCCATTCCGAGGGCTCAACCATGCGCTGCGGCTAATTACGGCACCGTCGGCGCATAGTGCAACTTCTCTTTCAGAAAAATGACCTCCTTCGCAGTCGAGTTCGCCGTCAACCCGCATGTGCATGAGTTGCACCAATCCCGAGGCGGTAAAACGAATGGTGCGGTCAGTGCTGACCCATAGACCGAGATGCACACCTCCATTTACGGTTGCCCGGCGAGCGTCCAATTCAGAGCCGAAGTACGCTCCACGGCAATCCAAAACTCCGCCAATTGAAGCGTTAATGAAGGCTGAGGGTCCTATTGCCCTGCAGCGTACGGGGTGGTTGCCCTGATCGGCGTTAACGTCGAAACTGGCGTCGCCATTCAAGATCATTCTGGAGGCATTGAACCCCCCGTTGAACATGGCCCCAGAACATAGTAGATCGTGGCCAATTTCGGTACGCCGCAGGAGGACGGACCCGATAGCGGAGAAGCGGCGGTTCGCCTCACAGCTTAGTCGAAGTCGACCAGAAATCTTTGCACCATCCGTGCGCAGGGCTATTGGCCGTCCGCCGAAAGCGCCGCCATCACAATCCAGATCTGCTCCAATTTGTGCTTTATCTAGATCTACTACAGATACAGACTCGAATCTTGCGACGCCATCGGCGGAGGATCGCACCCCGAGTCTCGCATAGCCCTTAATTGTGATTCTCTCGGCCCAAAGGCCGCCTCCAATCAGCGCACCGCGACAATTAAAATCGGCTCCTATCTCGCCAGATATAAAGACGACCGATCCAAGCGCCATGAATCTAGTGTATCTCCGTGCGGCAATCTCAAGAATAACGCTTCCGCGAACCTTTATGAGAGCTGCTTGCAGAGAAGCCATTCTGCCGCGAAAGCGCCCGCCGCTACATTGAAAGTCGCCGTCAATGTGTGCGGCGGTGAATCGCACGGGGCCGTTTGCCTCAAATGGCATGCCGTTCGACGAGGAATCTAGCCATACGCTGCGGGAGATAGTTGCAGCAGCGGCATCAAACCCCTGTGAGAATGCGCCGCCTGAGCATTTCAGATTGCCTGAAATCTGGGCCCCAGTTAGGTCCACCGACCCCATGGCTGTGAAGCGCCTATCTTCGATCGTTCCCAGGAGCACATCACTTGCTACTTCAACACCTGGTGCATCAAATCCGAGTTCTAGATAGCTACCCCTGCAGTCCAGGTCGCCGTCAATGCGCGCCCTGGCTAGACTCACGTGCCCATTGGAATGAAACTTGTCGCCGAGTACCATGTCACCTTGTGAGTGAAGTCGGTTAGCTCGTAGCTCTGGAATATTAGACCCTGATAGTGTCAGGCTCTTGATGGTGCAACTCCTAATTTCTATCCCCTCGTCGAAGTCGCATTCCGTCATGTGCAGGCGATGTCTGACGATTGCTCCCTGGAGGTCAAGAACGCCTTTTACTTTGGCATTCTTGATCCTTATGCCGACTTCCCTGACTTGTCCAGTCTCGTTCAGGGCCATCTCCCTCACGACGGCAGCTCGGATTGTAGCTTTTCCTTTCGTGCCGTCCTGTGTGAAATCTGCTTCTTTCCCTTCTGCTGTGCTGGTGAGCAGCCTTTTCTCGTCTGGTGTAAGAAACGAATCCAGCATGGCAATATCCCAGTTCCGCGAACTTTGGGGACTGAGGTAGCACTGAGGGTGCGATGGCGAGGGGCGCAACTCTTTAACAGAGACCTACATCTAGGTTGGTCCTCGCTTTCGCATCCTGCAACTAGAAGGGAACTGCTACAGCCGGTGACAGAGGAGAGTGCGGCGGGGGTCGACAGAAGGTGGGTGGAGCGGTTTCGGGCTGGAGTGGCTTGGCTGGGACCGGGGCGGGGCGCGCACTCGGCGAGGCGCGAAGCTGCGATCCGACGGCAGTTCTGACGGCAACGACGGCACACGCTCGCGCAGGATCGCCAACCTGAACGACCGGGATCCGCGGCTGTCGGCAGCGGGCAAGACCCCCTGCCCGATCCTACGGATCAGAAGGTTGCAGGTTCGAATCCTGCCGAGTGCACAGCACACCAGAGGCCCTGTGGAGAGATCCACAGGGCCTCTGGCTTTTGTCTTGACGGCAGCGATGACGTCTATCGCGCCGAGTTGAGCCGGGCCGGGCCGGGGCGAGCCGCGCGGCAGAGGCGACGCGCGGGTCAGTTCGGGGCGATGACGTTCAGGATCGCCGACGCGACGTGGTCGGCGGCATGGCGGTGGCCCTTGGCGTTGGGATGTACGAAGGCCGGCTGGTCGTCGTGGTCGAAGACGCCCTCGACCCAGGGGCCGGCGTCACAGACGCTGTGGTTCCGGGAGGAGTCGTAGAGGTTGACGAACGTGGCGGCGTCGCGGGTGTCGGCCGACTTCTCGATCGCCTTGTTCAGGGGTTCCAGGACGTCCTTGCGCAGCCAGTCCAGGTCGCCTCGGGTGACCGAGAGGAAGTGGTGCAGGTCGTTGTACCGGCACATGGAGGTGTCTTCGGGGATGACCGTGGGGTAGCCGACGGCCAGGATCTTGGCGTGCGGGGCGCGCTCGTGGAGCGCTGCGAGCATCTCGTCGTAGTCGCGACTCACTTGGTCCAGCTTGCCGGGGATGCTCGCGGCCAGCTCGTCCTTGCACGGCGTACCCACGCCGCCGCTCCCCCCGCCCAGTTCCAGGCACTTGAAGAGGATGCCGGCGAACCCGAGGGTGTTGCCACCGGCGCCGACGGTGATCACGTCGGTTCCGGGCTTGACCGCCTCGGACTGAGGAGGCACCGGGGGGAAGGGGTAGTCCGAGTCCTCGGAGAGGGGCGGCAGGTGACGGCCGATCGGCTCCTGGGCCCGGAAGGTGACGTCCTGGATCGTGGCGGCGCCGCAGCTCACGTTGGTCAGCTCGATGAGCGAGCCGAAGTCCCGGTCGATGACCTGCGGGTAGGACTGGTCGGTGCGCTCGCAGCCGTCGCGCGGGGACTCGAAGACATCACCGGCGGCCGGGATGACCCCGGCGGTGTAGGAGTCACCCAGGGCGACCCAGTCGTAGTCGGACGCAGCGGCGGGTTGTGCTCCGACGAGTTGTGCGGGAGCGAGGGCGCCTGCGACGAGAGCTGCGGCTGAGCCCAGCAGGGCCAGACGGGTACGGAAGCTTGCCACGAATCCTCCAGGGATAGGGGCGTTGGCGTCACTTTGACCGTACGAGCATCGTTACTCATCGCACTAGATCCGATGCGGACAGTCACCGCCTGTGGGGTCGGGGGGTACGGCGAAGCCGAGAAGGGCGTGTTCTGGACAGGTGGGTCGGAAGGACGACCGCACCCGACCGTCGTCCGACCGGCCTTGCACGGGACGTGAGTGATGAAGGCGGTTTCCTGGTCGAGTGCCGCGACCGAGGCCGGGGGCGCGGCTTCCGCCGGGTGTCCTATTCACGATCACCATCTGGCCTGGTCGGCCGGACTGTGAGGACACCGAGGAGGTGAAGGCGTTGGCTGCTGAACGGCGCATTGCCAAAGCCGTTCGTCGGCTGCGCAAGGATTCGGGCCTCCACGGCCCTGCGGAGGTGACGGCGGCCCCTTGACAGGCCCCCTGGGTTCGCCCGTGAGGGGCCCTCGCATCCGCGCAGTAACTCCACAGAGACACAAGCCAGTTCGCATTACGATCACATGGCCGCTGCTGGGCAGGACATCGCAAGGGGGACATCGGCGTGAGGCGAACAGAGGGCTATGGGGGCAGCCGCCGGCTGGGTGGCGGGAGGGCTGTGCTGGCTGTCGCCACGGTGCTGCTTCCGCTCGTCGCGGGGTGCGGCGGGGGGCATGATGACGCCGGCTCCGACGCCAAGGGCGCCAAGGCGACTGCCGGGCGGCCTGGCCGGGGCGAGAGCGCGGACCAGGGGAGCGGGGCCTTCCCGGACCAGGGTGTGGTCGTCACCGCCTCGTGTTCCGTGCCCGCGAACAACCCGGCCGCCGTGACGGTCACGGGCTGGGATCCGACCACGTGGAAACAGACCGTCTCCCGGACCTTCACCGTCCCGGCCGAGGCCGTGGTCGCGGCGGCCGACGACGTCGCCTCCCCGCTCGTGGAGCTGTGCGCTGACAACTTCCCCGGTTCCGGCGCCTCCGAGGACGGGCCGCGCGCCGTCGCGCCCACCCGGCTGCGGCAACTCTTCGACAAGGACTTCTCCCGGATGGCCGTCGTCCTCATCGATCGGGAGACCGAGGCGACCGGGGTCGGCTACGTCGACACCAGCGGCAAGCTGACCAAGCTGTCCGGCGACCGAGGCGAGGACTTCGGCGACACGCCCAAGGAGGAGAACGCGGTCTTCGCCCAGGACGGCAGCGCCGTCTGGTTCACCGAGACCGACTCCTCGGATCGTGTGCGGATCGCCAGCCGTTCCGTCGCCGGGGATCACGCGGTGACCGAACAGGCGGGCGGCGACGGCGACTACATGGACGGGGCCGGCCTGGCGCTCGCGGGCGACCCGGCGCGCGGGCTCTTCGGCAAGGAAGTCCGGACCAGCCCCGACGGGCGCAAGGCGACGGCTTTCATCACCTGGCAGGGCTACAACGTGGTCGACGTGCCACGGCGCAGTGCGCTGCTCAAGGCCCAGGCCAAGGACGTCAGGACACGCGAGATTCCGTTCGACGCCGACTGCTCCCCGTACGGCTGGGTCGACGACAGGTCCGTGCTGTGCGGCCCTCGGCTCGGTAAGGCCGAGGATCCACAGCGGGAGAACTCCTTCTGGACGCTGGACACGTCCCGGCTCGACGGCACGGCGGACGCCCCGAAGGGTGCCGTGGGCGATCCGATCATCCCGGCGACGGACCGGAAGAACACGGTGCGGGCCATCGCGCGGGACGGCAAGCGGATGATCTTCGCCTCGCTCCAGGGCACCCGGCTCGAGTTCTTCGTCTCCGCCATCGCCCCGGGCGCGACGCCGAAGAAGATCACCGCGGGGGACGCGGACAGGGCGCTGAGCGTGGGTGACGTCCTGGAGTGGCGGTAAGGGCCGGCACCCTCTGTCTCGGCCTCCTCCCCTTACGTCGGTGGCGGGGCGTGTCGAGGGAGGGGACGCTGGAGGTGGGGGCGATGTGAGGGAGAGGTGCTCCATGGCTCAGACCACTTCGGACCACAAGGCGCGCCAGTCGTTCCTCGCCCGTCCCGGCGTGCGCCGCTTCCTGCCGTTCTTTGTGGTCACCGCGATCGCTCTGATCTTCATCTTCGAGAACCGCGCCGACGTCGAGATCCGCCTGCTCGTGCCGGTCGTGACCATGCCGCTCTGGGGAGCCCTCCTGATCGCCTGGGCGCTGGGCATGCTCGCCTGTGTCTTCACCGTGCGCCGCCGGGCGAGCAGGCACTCGCGGCAGACCAGGTAGGTCCGTCAGTCCGGGCGGCAGTGTTCTTCCAGGTAGGTCGCGGCCAGGGTGCTCGCCCGCGTGAACCAGTCGTGCAGGACCGCGATCTCCTCCGGTGAGTAGTCGGCGAAGAGCTGCGTGAGGCGGGCGTAGTACGGCTCGTAGACCTCCCGGACCCGGGCGACCGCGTCGGGCAGGGCCGCGACGCGGATGCGGCGACGGTCGTCCGGGTCGGGGCGGCGGGTGATGTAGCCGGCGCGCTCCAGGCGGTTCAGGATGCCGGTGACCGCGCCCGTGGTGACGTGGACCCGGGCCGCCAGGTCGCCTGCCGTCGGCAGGTTCTCACCGGCCTCGATGACATAGCCGAAGCATGTGAGGTCGGTCACGCTCAGGCCCACCTGTTGGGCGATCTCGTGCTGTCCGACCAGGTGAGTCGCGATGAGCTGGTCCATGGCCGACAGCGCCTGCTCCGGTGTGGCGGCCGGACGAGGCTTCGCTTGCATTCCCAGATCCCTTAGTTCGTGAGATGTTTGGGTTGTAAAAGTCTTAGCAGGTGAGGGGTTCGGCGGGTCGGAGTCCTCAGGTGTGGGTGCGAGGGAGTGACACGTGAGTGCACATCAGTATGACCACGGGCACACGGTCGCCGGCTGGGTCGGATTCGCCATCGCCTCGGTCGGGGCCGGTGTGGCGGGGCTGGGGGTCTGCACCGTCTCCGGTCTGCTGATCGCCGGCGGGGTGGCGATCGGGGTCGTGAGTCTGCTCGTCACCTGGGCCCTGCACCTCGCCGGGTGGGGCAAGGGGCCGGGGGTACGGCCCCGGGCCGAGTGGAGCTGGCGCGTGCGGGACTCGGCGGCGCCGGGCGGCCACGAGGAGTGCCTGGGATGCCGGCTGGCCGGGCGTGGGCGCCGGGCGGCCGGTGCGGAAGCGGGTTCGGGGGCGGCTACGGCTACGGGTGCGGGTGCGGGCGGTGTGCAGCCGGTCATGCCGGTGCAGCGTGCGGGCGAGCCGGAGAGCGTCGCCGCCGCGGGGACCGACTCGGGGCGGTAAGGGGCCGGAGGCATCCGCCTGCGGCCGGCGGTCCGGGCGCCTGCGGTCCGTCAGCGGCCGTTTGCCGGCGACCCTCGCCCGTCGCCCGTCGCCCGTCGCCCGTCGCCCGTCGCCCCTTGCCCGTCGCCCCTTGCCCGTCGCGTGCGACCCTTGCCCCTTGCCCGTCGCCCGGCGACCCTTGCCCGTCGCCCGTCGCCCCCCTCCTCCCTGTCCTCCCCGTCCCCTCCCTCCTCCTGTCGGTCCGCCCGATGTCAGTGGTGCCCCCTAACCTCGGCAGAGATGGCACAGGCATGGAGATGCTCGGGGCTGCGATGGTCGGCGGACGGTCCCGCGCTGGTGTGGGACGGCGGGCGGCGCAGCGCGCTGACCTGGGGTAAGCGGGTGGCCTTCGGGGTCACGGAGGGGGGCGTGCGCGGCTGCGTGGGAGCCCGGGGGCACGCGTGTCCGGTGGGTGCCGTCGTGCCGGGGCGCAGTACGGGGGCGCGGTGCGAGGCATGTGCGCGGCTGGACCGTGCGCACTCGGTGGCGGCGGACACCCTCGCCGACGATCCACGGCCGTATCACGTGTATCTGGCGTGGTTCGGCCCCGGCATGGTCAAGGTCGGGATCACGGCCCGGGAGCGGGGCAGCGCCCGGCTGCTCGAGCAGGGGGCCGTGTGTTTCACCTGGCTCGGCGTGGGTCCGCTCATGGCCGCGCGGCGTACGGAGGAGTTGCTCAGGGCCGCCCTGCGGGTGCCGGACCGGATTCCGTACGCCGAGAAGCGGGCGGTGCGGGCGGCGTTGCCCGAGGACGCCGCCGACCGGGCCCGTGAGATCGCCGAGTTGTACGGGCGGGCGGTCGCGCTCCCCGCGTGGCCCGAGTCGCTCGTACGGGAGCCGCTGCGGGTCGTCGACCATGCCGGGGTGTTCGGGCTCGCCGGTGTGCCCGTCGCCGTCGGGGAGGTGAGCGAGCTCGTGGCCGGGGGTGCGGTCGGCGGGGAGCTGGTGGCGGCCGCCGGGCCGGATCTGCATCTGGCCACCGGGGGCGGGCTCGTCGTACTCGACACGCGGCTGATGACCGGGTGGGGGCTGGTGCCCGCCGCGGGAGACGAACTGACCGTGCCGGTACGGCAGTTCAGAGAGGCGGCAGGCGTGCAGGACGGGCTGTTCTGACCTGCCCGGTCTTCCCACGAGTTCCCTGAGAAGCACCTGTGCGTTTCTCAGAGAAAACACAGGTTGCCGAAAGCGTGCTCTCAGAGGTTCCCGACATCGTGTGCACATGACCACGACCTCGCCCCAGGGGCGCACCGAACTGCTCAGGCCGGACGGGAGCCCCGTCCGTGTGCTCGTGGTGGACGACGAGCTGTCGATCACCGAGCTGTTGTCCATGGCCCTGCGCTATGAGGGATGGCAGATCCGCAGTGCCGGTGACGGCACGGGCGCGGTCCGGACCGCCCGCGACTTCCGGCCCGACGCCGTCGTCCTGGACATGATGCTGCCCGACATGGACGGGCTGGCCGTCCTCGGGCGGCTGCGCCGGGAACTGCCGGACGTGCCCGTGCTGTTCCTGACCGCGAAGGACGCCGTGGAGGACCGGATCGCGGGGCTGACGGCGGGCGGCGACGACTACGTCACCAAGCCGTTCAGCCTGGAGGAGGTCGTCGCCCGGCTGCGCGGGCTGATCCGCCGCTCCGGGGCCGCCGACCGGCGTTCGGAGTCGCTGCTGGTCGTCGGGGACCTCACCCTCGACGAGGACAGCCACGAGGTGACCCGGGCCGGGGACGACATCCATCTGACGGCGACCGAGTTCGAGCTGCTGCGGTTCCTGATGCGCAACCCGCGGCGCGTGCTCAGCAAGGCGCAGATCCTCGACCGCGTGTGGTCGTACGACTTCGGCGGCCAGGCCAACGTCGTCGAGCTCTACATCTCCTACCTGCGGCGGAAGATCGACGCCGGGCGGGAGCCGATGATCCACACGCGGCGCGGCGCGGGATACCTGCTCAAGCCCGCGGTGTCGTGAGCGGACGACGGCGGCCGCGTGCGCGGCAGCGGGCGGGCGGGTGGTGGGCCGGCAAGCCGCGCACGCTGCGGACACGGCTCGTCGTCGCGTCCGTGGTGCTGATCGCCGTGGTGTGCGCGGTGATCGGGACGGTGACGACGCTGGCGCTGCGGTCGCATCTGTACGAGCAGTTGGACGGGCAACTCGGCGGGGCCGCGGCCAGGGCCGCGCTGAGCCCGCCCAGGGAACCCGGCGACGACAGGGCCGACGGGCTCGCCGGGCAGAAGAAGGAGAGCCTCACCGACTTCGTCACCCGCGGGCCCCAGCCGGGCGGTACGGTCATCGCCAAGATCGAGGGCGGCCGGATCACGGACTCCGCGTACAGCGTGTCCGACGACCACTACCAGATGAGCGCCCGGACGCTGAACACCGTCCAGACCGCCGCGCTCGCCGCCGTCCCGCGGTCCTCCGGAACACCGGAAACCGTCGACCTCCCCGGACTCGGCGACTACCGGGTCGAGTACAAGAGCGGCGACAAGGGCAGTTACTACGTCGCCATCCCGACCGCCGACGTCGACAACACCGTCAACACCCTCATCCTGGTGGAACTCAGCGTCACGGGCGCCGGTCTCGCCGCCGCCGGTCTCGCCGGTTCCGTACTGGTCGGCGTGGCCACCCGCCCCCTCCGCCGTGTCGCCGCCACCGCCACCCGGGTCTCCGAACTGCCCCTGCACACCGGTGAGGTGGCGCTCAACGAGCGCGTGCCCGACTCCGAGACGGATCCGCACACCGAGGTCGGGCAGGTCGGTGCCGCGCTCAACCGGATGCTCGACCACGTCCACAGCGCCCTGCACGCGCGGCAGCAGAGCGAGACGCGCGTCCGGCAGTTCGTGGCCGACGCCAGTCACGAGCTGCGCACCCCGCTCGCCTCCATCCGGGGGTACGCCGAACTGACCAGGCGCGGCCGTGAGGACGTCGGTCCCGACACCCGCCACGCCCTGGGCCGGATCGAGTCCGAGGCCGGCCGGATGACCTTGCTCGTCGAGGACCTGCTGCTGCTCGCCCGGCTCGACGCCGGACGGCCGCTGCAGTTCGAGCAGACCGACCTCGTGCCGCTCGTCGTGGACACCGTCAGCGACGCCCGTGCGGCCGGCCAGGACCACATCTGGCGGCTCGACCTGCCCGACGAACCGGCGCCGGTGCCGGCCGACGCGGCCCGGCTGCAACAAGTCCTGGTCAACCTGCTGGGCAACGCGCGCACCCACACGCCCCCCGGCACCACCGTCACCGCCCGCGTCCAGCGGCGCGGCCCCTGGCTGTGCGTCGACGTCGAGGACAACGGGCCGGGAATCGCGGCCGGGTTGCTCCCGCACGTCTTCGAGCGGTTCGCCCGTGGTGACTCGGCCCGCTCCCGTGCCCACGGTTCGACCGGCCTGGGCCTCGCCATCGTGCAGGCCGTGGCGAGCGCGCACGGCGGCGCCGTGACCGTCGACAGCACGCCCGGACGGACCGTGTTCACCGTGCACCTGCCCGCCGACGTGCCCCCGCCGCGGCGGGAGACGAACCGGCAGCCGCACTCACAGGCACGCCACAGCCTCACCACACGGGCACGACAGGGCGTCTGACGAAAGTCGGTTCCATGCGAACCGACTCTTCTCCCGGCACCCTGCCGGCACGGGAGCACCTCCCGGCCGCACCAGCCGGTACGCCTGTCCTGGACGTAGTGATTCCCGTCTACAACGAGGAGAAGGACCTCCAGCCGTGCGTCCGCAGACTGCACGAGCACCTCGACCGGACGTTCCCGTACGCCTTCCGCATCACGATCGCGGACAACGCCTCCACGGACACCACCCCGCGGGTGGCGCGGCAACTGGCGGCGCGGATACCCGAGGTCACCACCGTCCGGCTGGAGCAGAAGGGGCGCGGGCGGGCCCTGCGGGCCGTCTGGTCGGCCTCGGACGCCCCGGTCCTCGCCTACATGGACGTGGACCTGTCCACCGATCTCAACGCCCTGCTCCCCCTGGTGGCGCCGCTGATCTCCGGACACTCGGACCTCGCCATCGGCTCCCGGCTCGCCCGCAGTTCACGGGTGGTGCGCGGGCCCAAGCGGGAGTTCATCAGCCGGGCCTACAACCTCATCCTGCGCGGCTCGCTGCAGGCGCGGTTCTCCGACGCCCAGTGCGGCTTCAAGGCGATCCGCCGGGACGTGGCCCAGGTGCTGCTGCCGCTCGTCGAGGACACCGGCTGGTTCTTCGACACCGAGATGCTGGTGCTCGCCGAGCGGGCGGGCCTCAGGATCCACGAGGTGCCGGTCGACTGGGTCGACGACCCCGACTCGACCGTGCACATCGTCCGGACCGCGACCGACGACCTCAAGGGCGTGTGGCGGGTCGGCAGGGCCCTGACCACGGGCTCGCTGCCCCTGGACCGGCTCGCCCGGCCCTTCGGCGACGACCCGCGCGACCGCGACCTCGAGGACGTGCCGAAGGGGCTGGCCCGCCAGCTCGTCGGGTTCTGCGTGGTCGGCGCCCTGTCCACCCTGTTCTACCTGCTGCTCTACAGCGGCTTCCGGGCCTTCACCGGCTCCCAGGTCGCCAACGCCCTCGCCCTGCTGGTCTCGGCGGTCGCCAACACCGCGGCCAACCGGCGGCTCACCTTCGGGGTGCGCGGGCGCGGCGGGGCCGTACGGCACCAGGCGCAGGGCCTGGTCGTCTTCGGCATCGGACTCGCCCTGACCAGCGGTTCGCTGGCGGCGCTGAACGCGGCGGCCGCCGAGCCGGCGCACTCCACCGAACTGGCCGTCCTCGTCGCGGCCAACCTCGCGGCGACCGTGCTGCGCTTCCTGCTCTTCCGGGCGTGGGTGTTCCCGGACCGGCACGAGGACGAACCGCCGCGCATCGCCCCGAACGACGCGCCGCGGGTCACCCCGAACGACGCGCCGCGGGTCACCCCGTACGACGCGTCGCGCCTCACCCCGAACGACCGGAAGTGTGCCGACGCGAACCACACGCCGGCTGCCGCCCCGGACAACGCACCGCACGCAGCGCCGTACGACCCCGCTCCCTTCCGCGCCGGTGACGTCGCGGAGCCCTGGCGGGACACCACCGTGCAGTTGCTGCCGGTGCGCCCGCACGACACCGATGCGAGGGACTCGCGATGACCGTCCACTTCGACCAGCAGATCACCGGCGCGGCCCCGCGCCCCGGGTCTGAGACCCGGCCCCCGGCAGCGGCCTCGCACGCCGGCGCCGCCCGGCCGCCCTTCCCGCGGCGACTGTGGCGCGGCCGCCCGGAGGACCCCCGCTGGGCCCGCCCGGCCTTCCTCGCCCTGCTGCTGGCGACGGCCGTCCTCTACCTCTGCAACCTGAGCGCCTCCGGCTACGCCAACTCCTTCTACTCGGCCGCCGTACAGGCCGGCAGCCAGTCCTGGAAGGCGTTCTTCTTCGGCTCGCTCGACGCGGCGAACGCCATCACCGTCGACAAGCCCCCGGCCGCCCTGTGGCCCATGGCCCTGTCCGTGCGGCTCTTCGGCCTCGGTTCCTGGTCGATCCTCGCGCCCGAGGTCCTCATGGGCGTCGGCACGGTGGCCGTCGTCTACGCGGCCGTGCGCCGCCGGTTCGGCCCGGCGGCCGCTCTGATCGCGGGCACCGTGCTGGCGCTCACCCCCGTCGCGGCGCTGATGTTCCGCTTCAACAACCCCGACGCGCTGCTGGCGCTGCTGATGGCGGTGGCCTGCTCCCTCGTCCTCCGCGCCCTGGAGGACGGCCGGACGAAGTGGCTCCTGTGGGCCGGTGCCGCGGTCGGTCTCGCCTTCCTCGCCAAGACCCTCCAGGCCTTCCTGATCCTGCCGCCGCTCGCCCTCGTGTACGGCGTCTGCGCCCCGGTGACGGTGCGGAAGCGGATCGGACAGCTGGCCGCGGCCCTGGGCGCGATCGTCGTCTCCGGCGGCTGGTGGGTCGCGATCGTCGAACTCTGGCCCGCCTCCTCCCGCCCGTACATCGGCGGCTCGCAGAACAACAGCTTCCTGGAACTGACCTTCGGCTACAACGGCCTGGGCCGTCTCAACGGCGACGAGACCGGCAGCGTCGGAGGCGGCGGCGGTGGCGGCAACGGGGGCGGCGCCTGGGGCGAGACCGGCTGGGACCGGCTGTTCAGCTCCTCCGTCGGCGGCCAGATCTCCTGGCTGATCCCGGCCGCGCTGATCCTGCTCGTCGCGGGCCTGGTGGCCACCCGCAAGGCGAAGCGCACCTCGGTGACCCGCGCCTCCTTCCTCGTCTGGGGCGGCGCGCTGCTCACCACCATGCTGGTCTTCAGCTACATGCAGGGCATCTTCCACGAGTACTACACGGTGGCCCTCGCGCCCTACATCGCGCCGCTGGTCGGCATGGGCGCGGCGCTGCTCTGGGAGAAGCGCGGCAGGGCGTGGGCCTCGCTGACCCTGGCCGCCGCGACGACGGCGACCGCGGCCTGGGGGTACGTCCTGCTCAACCGTTCCTCCGACTACCTGCCCTGGCTGAAGTGGCTCGTCCTGGTCGGTGGCCTGACCGCGGCCCTCGGCCTGATCTTCGCCGGCCGGCTGGGCCGCCGGCTGGCCCTGGGGGCGGCCGGGCTGGGCCTCGTCGCCGCGCTGGCCGGTCCGGCGGCGTACACCCTCACCACCGTGAACGAGGGGCACACCGGCTCGATCGTCACGGCGGGCCCGGCGGTCGCGGGCGGCCGCGGCGGCCCGGGCGGCGGTGGTCCGGACGGCGGCGGCCCCGGCGGAGGCGCCTTCCCGGGTGGCGGCCCGAACCAGCAGGGGCAGAATCAGCAGGGCCAGAATCAGCAGAGCCCGAACCAGCAGAGCCCGAACCAGCAGGGCCAGGGCAACGGCTTCCCCGGTGGCGGCTTCCCGGGCGGCCAGAATCCGCAAGGTCAGAACTCGCAGGGCCAGAACTCGCAGGGCCAGAACCAGCAGGGCCAGGGCCAGAACCAGCAGGACGGTGACGGGGCGGGCCGTGCGGGCGGTATGGGAGGCATGGGCGGCGGTGGCGGGCTGCTCAACGGCGCCAGTGTCGGCGCGGAGGCCAAGAAGCTGCTGGAGACCGACGCCGACCGGTACACCTGGGCCGCCGCGGCCATCGGCGCCCAGAACGCGGCGAGCTACCAGCTGTCCACCGGCGAGCCGGTGATGGCCGTCGGCGGCTTCAACGGCACCGACCCGTCCCCGACCCTCGCCCAGTTCAAGCAGTACGTGGTGGACGGAAAGATCCACTACTTCATCGCCTCGGGCGCCGGGGGCGGCGGCAGGGGCGGCAGCAGCGACGGCACGTCGTCCACGATCACCTCCTGGGTGGAGGCCAACTTCAAGAAGGTCACGGCCGGTTCGAGCACCTTCTACGACCTCACGCAGAAGGCGAGCAGCTGACACGCGACGCACGGGATCGAAGGGCGGTGGCCGGAAGCCACCGCCCTTCGCCGTCCCCGCCGAAACTCCGTTGTACGCCGTATAGGAAGCGTTCTACGGTGTACAGCATGACAACGTCCCCCCAGGCAAAGGCCCCGTCACTTCCCACGCAGGGCGGTCATCCACAGCGCTGGCTGATCCTCGGTGTCATCTGCCTCGCGCAGCTCACCGTCCTGCTCGACAACACGATCCTGAACGTGGCCATCCCCTCGCTCACCCGCGAGATGGACGCCTCGACCGCCGACGTCCAGTGGATGATGAACGCCTACTCCCTGGTGCAGTCCGGTCTCCTCCTCACCGCGGGCAACTCCGCCGACCGCTACGGCCGCAAGCTGATGCTCATGTCGGGCCTCGCGATCTTCGGTGTGGGATCGCTCGCGGCGGGGCTGTCCCAGAGCCCCGGCCAGCTGATCGCGGCCCGTGCGGGCATGGGCGTCGGCGGCGCGCTGCTGATGACCACGACCCTGGCCGTCGTCGTGCAGATCTTCGACGACCAGGAGCGTGTGAAGGCCATCGCGCTGTGGTCGACGGTCAGTTCGCTCGGGTTCGCCGCCGGGCCGCTGATCGGCGGTGTGATGCTGAACCACTTCTGGTGGGGTGCGATCTTCCTCATCAACATCCCGGTCGCGGTGCTCGGCCTGGTCGCGGTCGCCGCGCTGGTGCCGGAGTCGAAGCACAAGGCCGGTGACCGGCCCGACCTGGTCGGCGCGGTGCTGTCGACCGTCGGCATGACCTCCGTGGTGTACGCGATCATCACCGGCCCCGAGCACGGCTGGACCTCCGCGCAGGTGCTGGTATCGGCGCTGATCGGCGTGGTCGTCCTCGGCCTGTTCGTGCTGTGGGAGCTGCGCACCGAGCACCCGATGCTCGACATGCACTTCTTCCGCAACCAGAAGTTCGTGGGCGCGGTCGCGGGCGCGATCCTCGTGGCGTTCGGTATGACCGGGTCGCTGTTCCTGCTCACGCAGCACCTGCAGTTCGTCCTCGGCTACGAACCGCTGGACGCCGGGCTGCGGACGGCGCCGCTGGCGCTGACCGTCGTCGCGCTCAACTTCACAGGCGTCGGGGCGAAGCTGGTGCTGAGGGCCGGGACGCCGGCGGCCATCGCGCTCGGCATGACCCTGGTGTCCGCGGGGCTCGCGGCGATCGCGCTGCTCGGTGGGCACGGGTACGGCGGGATGCTGCTCGGGCTGGTCGTGATGGGGGCGGGTGTGGCGCTGTCCATGCCGGCGATGGCCAACGCGATCATGGGGGCGATCCCGCCGGAGAAGGCGGGGGTAGGAGCGGGGATCAACGGAACCCTCGCCGAGTTCGGCAACGGGCTGGGTGTCGCCGTGCTCGGTGCGGTGCTCAACTCGCGGTTCGCGTCGCTGGTCGCCGTGTCGGCGGCGTCGTTGCCGGCGGCGCTGGCCTCCGCCGACTCGGCCGAGGAGAAGGCGAGGATCTCCGACGCGTTCGCCTCCGGCCTGGAGACCAGTCAGCTGGTCGGGGCCGTCGCGGTGCTGGCGGGCGGGTTGGTCGCTGCCGCGTTGCTTCGGCGGGCCGAGCGGGCAGAGTCCGCCTAGGGGGTCGCGGGGCCGGGGTGGTCGGGCGGCCGCGGACCGCTGTGGCTGTTCGCGCAGTTCCCCGCGCCCCTGAGGGCGCCTAGCATGATCGGCAGCAAGAGGTCGAGGAAGGTGCGCCATGGCGAGAGCCGGCCGGCAGGAGCAGCCGCGGTCCAGTGTCTGGCTGGAGCGCACGGCGCACCGGCGGCGCGGTGGCGGGCAGCCGTCGGGGCTGGACCGGGCGCGCATCATCGAGGCCACCGTGCGGCTGCTGGACGCCGACGGACTGGCCAGGTTCTCCATGCGGCGGCTGGCCGGTGAGCTGGACGTCACCGCGATGTCCGTCTACTGGTACGTCGACACCAAGGACGACCTGCTCGAACTCGCCCTGGACGAGGTCATGGGCGGGATGCGGCTGCCCGACCCGGACGCCGGGGAGGACTGGCGCGACCAGGTGCGGGCGCTGGCGCGGGAGTACCGGACGCTGCTGGTGCGGCACCCGTGGGTGTCCGCGCTGGTCGGCGTCTACCTCAACATCGGCCCCAACAACCTGGCGTTCTCGCGGGTCGTCCAGCAGGTCGTGCGCAGGACCGGGCTGCCCGCGAGGCGCATGACCGGCACGATCTCGGCCGTCTTCCAGTTCGTCTACGGCTACGGCACCCTGGAGGGCCACCTCGCCTCCCGGGCCGCGGTCGGCGGGATGAGCGTGGACGAGTACTTCCAGCAGGCCCTGGACACCGTGACCGCGGCCCCGCAGGCGGCCGATGTCGTGCGGGAGTCCCGGGAGATCATGGAGGCGCGCGGCGGCGACACGGTCGCGGAGATGCTGGAGCGCGACTTCCAGTTCGCGCTGGACCTGCTGATCGCGGGCATCGAGGCGATGGTCGCCCGCGAGTGCGGCACTCCGGGGGACCAGCCGGGGGGCCAGCCGGGGGACTAGCCGGGGGCTGGTCCCCCTCCACACTCCGGGGGGGGACTGGTCGGCGGTCAGTTCCCCTCGACCAGCCGCGCCGGGAACCCCCCGGTCGCCACCGGGCCCCAGCGCTCCGGCGTGATCCGGATGATCGACTTTCCCTGCTTGAGCATGGCCGCGCGGTACTCGTCCCAGTCGGGGTGCTCGCCCGCGATGTTCCGGTAGTACTCCACGAGCGGTTCGACGGAGTCGGGGGCGTCGACGACCTCGGCCGTGCCGTCGATCTGCACCCAGGGGCCGTTCCAGTCGTCGCTGAGCACGAGCAGGCTCACGCGGGGGTCCCGCTTGGCGTTGCGGGTCTTGGCGCGCTCCGGGTAGGTGGAGACGACGATCCGGCCGGAGTCGTCGACGCCGCAGGTCAGCGGTGAGCCCTGCGGGGCGCCGTCGGCCCGCCGGGTCAGCAGGACGGCGTGGTGCCGGGGCCGTACGAAGTCGAGCAACTCGTCCAGGGAGACGCGGGTGTTCGTCGCGATGTTCGGTGCCATGGGCGGCAGCCTATGACGCCAGGGCTTCGGCGAGGTTGTCGTACACGGGCACGTCCCGGCGCATCCCGGTCAGCTCCAGGACCCGGCTCGCCGTCCCCTCGGGCCGGGCCACCAGACGCAACGCCGCGCCCGGGCGCAGCCGCCGCCGTACGTCGTTGATGAGGCGTATGCCCTGGGAGTCCATGAAGGAGGTCGTGGTCAGGTCCAGGACGAGGACGTCGAGCCGGTCGCCCCGGGCACGGACCGCGGACAGGACGAGCGGCGTCAGCTCGCCCGCGTTGCAGTAGTCGATCTCGGCGGGCAGGGCGAGGTGGAGGCGACCGGGGAGGTCGCACGGTTCTGTGGGATTCGTGAAGAAGGTCACGGCTCACCTGGCAGACGTTCGTCCGGATTCCGGTAAGGCCGCTTCCTGACCCGTCGGCCATTCCATCATGCGAGGGGCGGTCGGTGGAAGCGCCCGGCGACGGCGTCGGCCGGACGTCACTTGGAGGCAACCGAGCAGTTAGAGTGCTGTCCGTCCTGTGCTCGCAGTCGGGAATGTGCTGCGGAGCTCTCCTGCGCACGGCCATGGGCCGTGCATGCCGAAGAGGTTCGTGGTGGCTGCGTCCGAGTTTCCTGATTTGCCCCGTTTTCCGGCTGATGTCGAGTTGGCTGAAGCCCTGACGGTGGCGTCTCAGCAACTGCACGAAACTCTCACGCCGCACAGTGCGCTGCGCACGGCGGTCCGGCTGGCCGTGCACCTCATGCCGGGGGCCGAGCACGCCGGCATCTCCGTGATCGAGCGGAGCAACAAGCTGCGCACACTGGCCTGGACCGACGAGGTCGTGCGCACCGCCGAGGCCCGGCACACCGGCCGCGAACAGCACGGACTGTGGGACCAGTTGTGGAACAGCCCGGTCGCGCGGATAACGGACAGCGAGGCGGACGACGGCTGGGACGTACTGGCGGACCTGGGACTGCGCTCGGCGCTGTCCCTGCGGCTGCGCGCCGACCGCCGCCGGCTGACCGTGCTCACGGCCTACGCGCGCAAACCGGGCGCCTTCGACGAGGAGGCGACGCGCGTCGGCCGGCTGTTCAGCGCGCACGTGAGCATCGCCCTGGACTCCGCCACCGTGCGCGAGCAGCTCACCGAGGCCATGCACACCCGCGACCTGATCGGCCAGGCCACCGGCATCCTCATGGAACGCCAGGGCATCGACGCGGCCGCGGCCTTCGAGAGCCTGGTGCGGGCCTCCCAGCGGGAGAACGTGAAGCTGCGCGACCTCGCCCGCCGGATCGTCGGCGGCAACACCCCGTGAATGAGGGGAAATCATGTCGGAGGCGTGTTCGGGTCGTGGCGGGATATCCGTACGGTCATGAGTTCCGAGACGTCCGACACGCTGGACCAGGCGATGGTGCGCAGCAGCGGTCTCGACACCCTGCTGCGTGATCTGACCGACCGCGCGGTGCAGGAGGTACCCGGCGCCGACGCGTGCAGCATCACCGTGCGCCGCGCCGGCCGGCTGCTCACCCTGGCCGGCAGCGACGGCATGCCCAGCGGCCTGGACCTGCGCCAGTACGAGAACGGCTCGGGTCCCTGCGTCGACGCGGCCGCCACCGGCGAGGAGCAGTACGCCCCGGACCTCGACGGGGAGACCCGCTGGCCGGCGTACCGGGAGTACGCGCTGTCCGTGGGCGTCCGCTGCGCGCTGGCGGTGCCGGTCGTCGTGGAGAGCGAGAAGGGCGCCGCGCTCAACTTCTACGGGCTGCGGGCACATGCCCTGGACCCGGGCCGGGAGGCGGCCCGTGCCTTCGCGGCCCGGGCCGGGGACGCCATCGACGTGGCGCTGCGGATCGAGCGGCGGCGCCGGTCGGCGGCCGACGTGCGCACCGCGCTGCTCTCCCGCAGTGTCATCGACCAGGCGATCGGCATCCTGATGGCCCGGGAGCGGGTCGACGCGCGGATCGCGCTGGAGCGGCTGCGCCGGGTCTCGCAGGACCGCAACGTCAAGCTCCGGGATCTGTGCGGCCAGTTGGTGGCGCGGGTGTCCGCCCCGGACTCACGCCGCCGGAAGTGACTCGCCCTGCACGGCCTGGATGTCCAGCTCCACCTTCAGCGTGGTGCCGATGGCGGCGATGCCGGCCTGCAGGACCTGGTTGTAGTTCATCGCGAAGTCCTCGCGGTGCAGTTCGGTCGTCGCCCGGAACGCCGCCCGGGTGCCGCCCCACGGGTCCGGACCCGTGCCGAGGTAGGCCAGGTCCAGGTCCACGGGCCGGACGACCCCGTGCATGCCCAGCTCGCCGTGGACGGTCCACCGGTCGGAGCCGGTCGCCGTCAGCCCGGTGGACCGGAACGTGATCTCGGGGAACCGCTCGACATCGAGAAAGTCCGGCGACTTCAGATGCCCGTCGCGCATGCCGTTGCCGGTGTCGATCGACGCGGCCCGGATCACCGCCTCCACCCGCGACTCGGTGACGTCGTCCGGGGCGATCTCGATCGCGCCGGAGAACTCCGTGAACCGGCCGTGCACGCTGGAGATGCCCAGGTGCTGGGCCACGGCGGCCACGCTGGAGTGGACCGGGTCGACGGTCCAGGGCCCGGGCGGCGGCAGCTCGGTGCCGCCCTGCCGGGCCAGCGTCACGGTGCCGACCTCGGCCCGCCCTCCCCCAGTCCCGGCTTCGCTCGAGCGGGAGGTGCCCCCAGCGGTGACGATCACACTGGAGGCCGCGGGCGCGTAGCCGACCGCCGTGACGATGACGGTGTACGCCCCCGCCTCCATCGGCGTCGTGTCCCGCACGGCGCCCTCCGCGTCGGCCTCGGCCCGCAGCACCTGCGCCCCGGTCATGTCCACGACCGTGACGACCGCGTGCGACACGGCCCATCCGTCGCGAGTACGGATCCTCGCGGTCAGTCCCATCTCTGCTGCTCCTCAGAAAGAAACCGGCCCGTGACAGGGGGCGCACCTCCGCTCAGAGCGCGCCCCCCTGTCACGGGCCGGGGTCGTGGCTACTCGCCGGGGTGGGCGAGTTCGATGTCGTGGGCGTCGGTGCCGGGGCCCGTGACCGTCAGGGCGGTGGCCACCGGCGGGTAGCCCGTGGCGATCACGGTGTACTCGCCGCCGTCCAGGTCGGTGAAGGCGTACGCCCCGTCCGCCCCGGTCGTGGCCGAGCCGACGACGTTGCCCGCCTGGTCGACCAGGGTCACCCGGGCGTCGGCCAGCGGCCCGTGCGGGGCGCGGACGACACCCTGGACACGGGCGCCCGCGTCCAGGTCGATCTCGATCCGGGTGACACCGGTACCGGCGACCTCGACGGGCAGGGCGCGCGGCCGGTACCCGGCGGCGTTCACCGCGACGGTCACCGCACCCGGCACCAGCTCGGCGAAGGAGAACTCGCCCTGCTCACCCGTGATGCCGTTGGCCAGCAGGTCCCCGCGCACATCCGTCACGATGACCATGGCGTCCTTGACGGGCTGCCCGCCCTCGGCGGAACGCACCAGGCCGGTCAGCCCGCTGGTGCCGCTGAGCAGGATGTCGTAGGCGACCGGCTCGCCGTTCACCACGACCGTGGAGGCCTGCGGCTGGAAGCCGTCGGCGGAGGCGATCAGGACGTACGAGCCGGCGCCCGGGGCGTCCACCGCGTACGAGCCGTCGGCCTGTGCCACGGACCGGCCCAGCTGGCGCCCGGCCAGCGAGATCAGCGTGACCGCGGCCTGCGGTACGGGCGCGGACTCGTTGCCGCGCACGAACCCGCGGACGGGGACGCCGGGAACACCACCGGAGGTCTCCTCCGGACGCTCCGCCGTGGCGACGGCGGCAAGTCGCCGCGTGCCCTCGGGCCCGGTGCCGTCGGCGGCCTCGGTGTCGGACACGGCCCAGCTCGGCGCGGCCTTCTCCGCGGCGGGAGTCTCGACGGTGACCGCCTCGGCGGGAGCCACGGCAGGCGTCTCGGAGTCGCTGGCCTGCGCCAGTCCGCCCTTGGTCCTCAGCGGGACCTCCTTGATGAACAGCGACACCAGCAGGGCGAGCAGCGCCATCGGGGCCGAGTAGAGGAAGACGTCCGCGACGCCGTGGCCGTAGGCGCTCTCCACGACGGTGCGGATCGGCGCGGGCATGGCGTCCAGGTCGGGGATGCCGCCACCGCCGGTACCGGCGTGACCGAGGGCCGCGCCCTTCGCACCGAGGTCGGCCAGGCCGTCCTTGACGTAATCGGTGATCTTGTTGCCCAGGACCGCGCCCAGCGCCGAGACGCCGACGGCACCGCCCAGGGACCGGAAGAAGGTCACCGTGGAGCTGGCGGCGCCCAGGTCGCCCGGCTCCACCTGGTTCTGCGTGCAGAGCACCAGGTTCTGCATCATCATGCCGATGCCGAGGCCCATCAGAGCCATGAAGATCGCTATGTGCCAGTACTCGGTGTCGTAGCGGATCGTGCCCAGCAGCCCGAGTCCGGCCGTCACCAGCACACCGCCGCCCAGCAGCCAGCCCTTCCAGCGGCCGGTCCGGGTGATGATCTGCCCGGAGACGGTGGAGGAGACGAAGAGACCCGCGATCATCGGGATGGTCATGACGCCCGACATCGTCGGGGACTTGTCCCGCGCCAGCTGGAAGTACTGGCTGAAGAAGACGGTGCCGGAGAACATCGCGACACCGACGAACAGGGAGGCCACGGAGGCCAGCGTGATGGTGCGGTTGCGGAACAGCCGCAGCGGGATGATCGGCTCGCTTGCCTTCGCCTCGACGAGGACGAACAGCGCCAGCAGCACCACGGAGCCGCCGACCATCGCGTAGGTCTGCCAGGAGATCCAGTCGTACTTGTCACCGGCGAAGGTCACCCAGATGAGCAGCAGGCAGACGGCCGCGGTGATGAAGAAGGCGCCGGCCCAGTCGACCTTGACCTTCCGCTTCACCACGGGCAGGTGCAGGGTCTTCTGCAGCACGATCAGGGCGATCACGGCGAAGGGCACGCCGACGTAGAAGCACCAGCGCCAGCCGAGCCAGTCGGTGTCGGTGATGACACCGCCGACCAGCGGACCGCCGACCATGGCGGTGGCGAAGACGGCACCGAGGTAGCCGTTGTAACGCCCGCGCTCCCGCGGCGAGATCATCGCCGCCATGATGATCTGGGCCAGGGCGGACAGACCGCCCATGCCGATGCCCTGCACGGCGCGGAACGTGATGAGCATGCCCGGGTTCTGCGACATGCCGGCCGCGGCCGACCCCAGGACGAACACCACCAGCGCGAGCTGGATCAGCAGCTTCTTGGAGAACAGGTCGGCGAGCTTGCCCCACAGCGGGGTGGAGGCGGTCATCGTCAGCAGGGACGCGGTGACGACCCAGGTGTACGCGCTCTGGCCACCGCCGAGGTCGCCGATGATGCGGGGCAGGGCGTTGGAGACGATCGTCGACGACAGGATCGCGACGAACATGCCGAGCAGAAGGCCGGTGAGGGCCTCCATGATCTGCCGGTGCGTCATCGGAGCGCCGTCACCGGAGGAGCCGTGGGAGCCTCCCCCGTGCTTGGCATGAGCCCGCACACCGGCTGGTGTGGTCGTTGCCATGGGCTTCCTTTTCTTACGTGCTTGCGGGTGTACGGGTGGTCTGATCGAAAGCGGCCGGCGCGGCCCGGGTCCCGGGCCGGCAGTCGAAGCTCTCCCGCAGCCGGGCCATGAGGTCCGTGAGCTGGCCGACCTCCTCGTCGGTCCAGTCGCTCAGGCGCTCGGCGAGGACTTCGGTGGTCCGCCGGGACAGCTCGTCGAGCTGTGCGTGGCCCGCGGGTGTGAGGCGCAGGATGCGTGAGCGTTTGTCCGCCGGGTCGGGGGAGCGTTCGATCCAGCCCCGGTCCACGACGTGCGCGACGTGGCGGCTGGTGACCGACATGTCCACCGCCAGCAGTTCGGCGAGCTTGCTCATGCGCATGTCGCCGTGGCGGCCCAGCAGCGTCAGAACGGCTGCCGACCCGCCGGGGCATTCGGCGGGCATGATCCGGCCGAGCTCCCGCTTCACGGCACCGAAGGCGCTGAACTGGCGGACCAGCTCCTCGTACTGCGCCTTTTCGGCCATGACACCTCCCGCTTTCGTTGCTTAGGGCAACCATAGGAGCTGTTGGTTGCTGCAGGCAAATAAAAGCGGGGGGTGTGGTACAAAAAGTTGGCAAAGGCAAGTATTGCGAGAGTAAACGCGCTGGTGGCGAGCCCGTCGGTAGGGGTCACTCGAACCCAAACGGAACCTCAACCCCCACTTGGGGAGCCCCGCCGTTTTCGCTAGGGTCTCGGGCCATGGCTAACAACCAGGCCCCGCAGGGCAATCACGACCCCGCCGGCAGCACCCAGATGTTCCGCGCGTTCGTCGACGAGGCCCCGCAGGGCCGTCAGGCAGCGGCATCCACCAGCAGCGGCCCGCGCCTCGGCGTCATCCTCGGCGTGGTCGCCGCCGTGGCGATCGTCGCGGCGGTGGCGTGGCTGGCACTGTCGTAGGACGTACGGCACGACTGCCCGCAGCGGGGGCGGAAGCCCCCACGCACCCGCGCCCGCGCACGGCGAGAAGGGGACGGGTCGGGGGTGTCCGCCCGCAGCGGTTGGCGCGTCAACGAACAGTCAGTCGGCACGCAACCCCATCGCGCCGTTCCGAGGACGGACACCCCCCGACACGTCCCCGACCCACCACCCGGCGATGGGCGCAGGCGCACGGCGCGGCCCGAACGACCGCGCCCCAGCCCTCCTCGGTCCTGCCCTGCCCGGAACTGTCCTGCCCGGACTGTCCTGCTCGGTCCTGCCCTCCCCGCCCAGAACCCGGTCAGTCCGAGATCAGGCCGTCCCGCAGCTGCGCCAGCGTCCGGGTCAGCAGCCGGGAGACGTGCATCTGCGAGATGCCGACCTCCTCGCCGATCTGCGACTGCGTCATGTTCGCGAAGAACCGCAGCATGATGATCCGCCGCTCCCGAGGGGGCAGCTTCGCCAGCAGCGGCTTCAGGGACTCCCGGTACTCCACACCCTCCAGCGCGGTGTCCTCGTACCCCAGCCGGTCCGCCAGCGACCCCTCGCCACCGTCGTCCTCCGGCGCCGGCGAGTCCAGCGAGGACGCGGTGTACGCGTTCCCCACCGCCAGCCCGTCGACGACGTCCTCCTCGGACACCCCGAGCACGGCGGCCAGTTCGGTCACCGTCGGCGACCGGTCCAGCTTCTGCGAGAGCTCGTCACTCGCCTTGGTCAGCGCGAGCCGCAGCTCCTGCAGCCGCCGCGGCACCCGCACCGACCAGGACGTGTCCCG
The DNA here is from genome assembly GCF_042733745.1 of Streptomyces sp. NPDC059696. Lineage (NCBI taxonomy): Bacteria > Bacillati > Actinomycetota > Actinomycetes > Kitasatosporales > Streptomycetaceae > Streptomyces > Streptomyces sp. NPDC059696. Next base: position 102,865 of record NZ_JBHWFG010000003.1, on the reverse strand, counting down.
GAAGAACCGCTTGATCTCCCCGACCACCGTCGGCATCGCGAACGTCGGGAACTCCACGCCCCGTTCGCAGTCGAACCGGTCGATCGCCTTGATCAGCCCGATGGTGCCGACCTGGACGATGTCCTCCATCGGCTCGTTGCGCGACCGGAACCGCGCGGCGGCGTAGCGCACGAGCGGCAGGTTCAGCTCGATCAGCGTGTCACGGACGTACGCACGTTCGGGGCTGTCCTCGTCGAGCGCGGCCAGCCGCAGGAACAGGGAGCGGGACAGGGTGCGGGTGTCGATGGCGCCCGCAGCCGGAAGGACCGGAACGGGCTCGGCCGCGAGGGCCGGCACGTCATCGATGGAGCCGAGTGAGTCGAGAGCATGGGGAGCTGACTCGCTCTCCGCGAGCGTGAGCACCTTCGAGCTGCCCTGTTCTGCGGACATGCCACCCCCTTTGGGTCGCGGGACGGTCGCGGCGAACGCCCCCGCTTGAGGAACGCAGCCTTCACCTGAATACCGGAGCCGGAGCTCCGGCAAACGCGCTTCCCGCAGAATGTCACATGTCGGCAACACGCTGTAGTGACATGTCGACATCTGAGGCGCGAATACGCCCTGCAAACAAGGGGTCTGACGGCTTATCGGCTCTCAACTGTCGGCAACCGCCCTGATGAGCGATTCCCTCCCGACGGTGACCTCTCGCCCGTGTTTGCGGTTACGCGTCGATGCGGTTCGCAGACCGCAACCGCTGGAAGCTACGCGCCAGTAGCCGCGACACGTGCATCTGCGAGACGCCGAGCTCCGCCGAGATCTGCGACTGCGTGAGGTTGCTGTAGTACCGCAGCAGCAGGATCCGCTGCTCCCGCTCGGGCAGCTGGACGAGCAGGTGCCGTACGAGGTCGCGGTGCTCCACGCCGTCCAGCGCGGGATCCTCGTAGCCGAGCCGGTCCAGCAGTCCCGGCAGGCCGTCGCCCTCCTGCGCGGCCTCCAGGGAGGTCGCGTGGTACGACCGCCCGGCCTCGATGCAGGACAGCACCTCGTCCTCGGTGATGCGCAGCCGCTCGGCGATCTCGGCGGTCGTCGGGGTCCGGCCGAAGGAGGTCGTCAGGTCCTCCGTCGCGCTGTTGACCTGCACCCACAGCTCGTGCAGCCGGCGCGGTACGTGCACCGTGCGGACGTTGTCGCGGAAGTACCGCTTGATCTCGCCGACGACGGTCGGCATGGCGAACGTCGGGAACTGCACGCCCCGGTCCGGGTCGAACCGGTCGATGGCGTTGATGAGCCCGATCGTGCCGACCTGGACGACGTCCTCCATCGGCTCGTTGCGGGAGCGGAACCGGGCGGCCGCGTAGCGCACGAGCGGGAGGTTCGCCTCGATGAGCGCCCCGCGCACGCGGTCGTGCTCCGGCGTGCCCGGCTGGAGCTCCTTGAGCTGTGCGAAGAGGACCTGGGTGAGCGCCCGGGTATCGGCCCCACGGCTGCTCCGCTGCGGCCCGGCCGGAGCGGTCGAAGCGGCCGGAGCTGCTTCGGCGGGCACGGCCTGAGCGGGGGCTCCCTGAGGAGCCTGCGCCTGAGGAGCGGGCCCTTGCGGAGCCGGTGCCTGCGGAGCGGGCCCCTGATGAGGGGGCGGTGCTTGGGGAGCCGGCGCTGGAGGGGACGGTGCCTGAGGTGCGGTACTGGCCAGCACGGTCAACTCCACCTCGTCATCGTCAACTCATCCGTCAACTCTTCCATCAAAAGCGGTCATAGCATCACAAGACATGTGCACTGTGTGCAAGCACCCCATAACTACGTGTTGAGGGATGAACACCGCACAAATCAACTCACGCCACACAAGAGCCCCCTGTCGCAGCGACAGGGGGCCCGGAGCGGTGGGGTTCGGAACGGTCAGAACTCGTAGTCCGCGATCACCCACGTGGCGAACTCCCGCCACAGCGCGACCCCCGCCTGGTGGTCCGGGTGCTCCACGTACCGCCGCAGCGCGTCCGCGTCGTCGCAGGCCGAGTTGATGGCGAAGTCGTACGCGATGGGACGGTCGCTGACGTTCCAGCCGAGCTCCCAGTGGCGCAGCTCCGGGATGGTGTCGCCGAGCGCGCGGAAGGCCTCGACGCCCTGCACGACGCGGGGGTCGTCGCGCTCGACGCCCTTGTTGAGCTTGAAGAGCACCAGGTGGCGGATCATCACTTTCCTCCGTTGGCGACCCAGGTGGCGAAGTCGCCGAGGGCCTTCGCGGCGTCCGAAATGCCCTGGAAGCCTATCTGCACGTAGTCGGCGGCCTTGGCCGGGTCCGTGATGATCACGTACAGCGCGAAGACCACGACGGCGTAGACGGCGACCTTCTTGGCGTTCACCGCCATCGCGGCCTCCCCTGTCACTGGTGTCCCATGCAGCGCACATGATCGCACGAAGGATGGATCACTCGAAGAGGCAGATCGCACGAAGGGCCCCGCCTGACGACGGGACCCTTCCGAAGCGGTAGCGGAGGGATTTGAACCCTCGGTGACTTGCGCCACACTCGCTTTCGAGGCGAGCTCCTTCGGCCGCTCGGACACGCTACCGAGGGAGACCTTACAGCAAGGAGCCGCGTGCTCTGAAATCGGTATTCAGCGGTCGCGGAAGAACGCCGTGAGCAGCTCGGCGCACTCCTCGGCGAGCACGCCCTCGATCACTTCGGGCCGGTGGTTGAGCCGCCGGTCGCGGAGGAGGTCCCAGAGGGAGCCGGCCGCTCCGGCCTTCTCGTCGCGGGCACCGTAGACGAGCCGGTCGACGCGGGACTGCTGGATCGCGCCCGCGCACATCGTGCAGGGCTCCAGCGTGACCACGAGGGTGCAGCCGGTCAGCCGCCACCCGCCGAGGGCGGCCGCGGCCCGCCGCAGCGCGAGGAGCTCCGCGTGGGCCGTCGGATCGCCGCCCGCCTCGCGTTCGTTGTGCCCGGCCGCGAGCACGGTCGCGCCGTCCGGGGCCAGGACGACGGCGCCGACGGGGACGTCCCCGCCCCGGACGGCCTCGGCGGCCTCGTCCAGGGCGCGTCGCATCGCGGGCCGCCAGGGGTCCCGGACGGGATCCGGGACTCCCGCGCCCACGCCGGTACGACCGGTCAGCGGACGGCCTCCAGGGTCTCGGAGGCGCCCAGGGACTCGGCGATCTCGGTGACGGCGTCCGTCGACATCAGCCGCAGCTCCTTCTCGCTGACGCCGAGGTCGTCGAGGATCTGCGCGTCGCCGACCGGGCCGTGCGGCACGGCCTCGGCGGAGCCGGTGGCCCCGGCACCGCCCTCGGTGTCGTCGTCGTCCTCGTCGGACTCACCGTCCTCGGTGCCGTCGAGGTCGAGGGCGTCGAGGTCGGTGGAGCCGTCGTCGCCGGGATCCCGGCCGAGCAGTTCGTCGGTGAGCAGGATCTCGCCGTAGCTGCTGCGGGCAGCGGCGGCGGCGTCCGACACATAGATGCGAGGGTCCTCCTCGCCGTCCACGCGGACGACGCCGAACCAGGCGTCCTCCTGCTCGATGAGCACGAGCACCGTGTCCTCGTCGGGGGAGGCTTCACGGGCCAGGTCGGCGAGATCCGACAGGGTTTCCACATCGTCGAGCTCTGTGTCGCTCGCTTCCCACCCGTCTTCGGTGCGCGCGAGCAGTGCGGCGAAGTACACCGTGACTCTCCCACTGGTCATAGGCGTGCCGGTTGGAGGTCCCCCCGGCGGAGGTTACGGGCGGGGAGTGCTCGTCCGAGCCCCACCCACTCGGAATCGTGGCAGAAACAAGGCGTTCAGGGGACGTCTTCGGTTCCCTGTGTCCGGCAGTTCTGCTCGCACGCTCGTTGCCGCCACCTGCGGATCGTACGCGGATTTGCCCTGCCGCACGCACGGTCACCCGCGACAACCTCCGCGCGGTTCGTGATCTTTGCCGGAGGTTTCCTCACCGGTTCCCTACCAGCGGAAGGTGCGCATGCGCATCGCGTGCCGCAGCCGGGCCGTCTTGGCGCGGCGCGGCTGGACGCGGTCGCGCAGCGCCCGGGCCTCGGCCAGGTCGCGCAGGAAGCGGGCACGACGGCGGCGCCGCTCGGCGTCGGACTCGTCGGTCCCGTCCGGCCGGCCGGGCGTCGGGCCCGTCCCTGGCCAGGTGCGCGGCAACGGATCGTCTCGGAATTTCCGGTCGGGCATCAGGTTCACCACCCCCAGTCCGTCCTTTCCACCTTCCCCCGGACGGGCGGTTTGACGCCAGCGTCCGGGTGACGGCCGTACGGCGGGCTTGCCGTGCGGGCCGGGGCATCCCGCCCGGTTACTGTGGTGGACATGCGTCTCCACGTCGTCGACCACCCTCTGGTCGCCCACAAGCTCACCACGCTGCGCGACCAGCGCACCGACTCCGCGACCTTCCGCCGTCTCGCCGACGAGCTGGTCACCCTGCTCGCCTACGAGGCCACGCGGGACGTGCGCACCGAACAGGTCGACATCCAGACGCCGGTCGCGCAGACCACGGGCGTCAAGCTCTCCCACCCCCGTCCGCTGGTGGTGCCGATCCTGCGGGCCGGGCTCGGCATGCTGGACGGCATGGTCCGGCTGCTGCCGACCGCCGAGGTGGGCTTCCTCGGCATGATCCGCAACGAGGAGACCCTGGAGGCCTCCACGTACGCGACGCGCATGCCGGAGGACCTGTCGGGGCGTCAGGTGTACGTGCTCGACCCGATGCTCGCCACCGGCGGCACGCTGGTCGCGGCGATCCGGGAGCTGATCCGGCGCGGCGCCGACGACGTGACCGCCGTGGTGCTGCTGGCCGCACCGGAGGGCGTCGAGATCATGGAGCGGGAGCTGGCGGGCACGCCGGTGACGGTCGTGACCGCGTCGGTCGACGAACGGCTCAACGAGCACGGCTACATCGTGCCGGGCCTCGGGGACGCGGGGGACCGGATGTACGGGGCCGCCGAGTAGGCCGGACGGCCCCTCAGCACCCCTTCTTCGACTTGGGCGCCGGCTCGGGCCTGGCCAGTGCGGTCAGAGCCCGGTCGGCGTCCGGCTTTTTCGCCAGCGCCTTGAAGCCGTCCCCGATGACGAGGTCGACGGCAGCGCCCTTGCGGGCCGCCTCGGTACGCCGTTCGGCGCCCGGGAGCTGGGTGCCGAGCACGGGCAGCGAGGTGTCGAGCGCGGCGGCGGGGCCGAGCAGCAGACCGGTGCCCTTGACCTTCTTGTCGTACTGCTTGGTCGCGTTGCCGACCTCGCCGATCTTGAAGCCGCGCTTCTTGAGCTCGTCGGCGGTCTTCTTCGCCAGACCGCCGCGCGTGGTCGCGTTGAGCACGTTGACGGTGATCGTGCGCGGCTGCGGCAGGGGTTTGGCGCTGGGCGAGGGGCTCGCCTTGGTCGTGACGCCGCAGTCCGTCCCGTCACCGGCCGCCGAAGCTTCTCTGCCGCCGCCGGTGAAGACGTCGATGAGCTGCAGCGTGCCCCAGCCGCCCACGCCGAGGACGACCACGGACGCGACGGTCAGGACGACGAGCCTGCCGCGCCGCCGGGGCCGGCGCATCTTGGGGTACTTGTTGCCCGTGATGCGGTACTTGCCGCCCATGCCGGGGGGAGTCAGCATGCTCATGAGCGCAGCGTAGTGCGCCCGGGCGACGATGCCTACTAGATGATCATTCGACATCGTCCAGACGGATCAGACGAACCCGAAAGGGCCAACCCGCTGCCGCGGCGGAGGGTCAGTCCAGCTCGAGCACGCGGGCGTGCAGCACCTGACGCTGCTGGAGCGCCGCCCGCACCGCGCGGTGCAGCCCGTCCTCCAGGTACAGGTCGCCCTGCCACTTCACGACGTGCGCGAAGAGGTCGCCGTAGAACGTCGAGTCCTCGGCGAGCAGTGTTTCCAGATCGAGCTGACCCTTGGTCGTCACGAGCTGATCGAGGCGGACCGGGCGCGGCGCGACGTCCGCCCACTGCCGGGTGCTTTCCCGGCCGTGGTCGGGGTACGGCCGGCCGTTTCCGATGCGCTTGAAGATCACACGGAAAGCCTACCGGTCAAGACCTTCCGGGCGCAGCCATGGCGCCCAGGTGCGACGCTGAAAAAAACCCGGACAAGGCGGTATGAACCCGGAACAGGGGCGTGAACATGCCGGACCGCGAGACCATGCCGCCGACCGCCGCCCCGGAGGTGTCCGGGCGTGCCGCCGCCCTTCCCCAGGAGGCCCTGCGGATCGCCTCCGGCTACGCCTTCTCGGGCCCGGCCCTGCACCTGGGCGCCCTGCTGTGGGACGGGCAGTGCCTGCCGGACGCGCACGTCCGGGTGCCGCTGGCGATGCTCAGCCGCCACGGGCTGGTCGCCGGCGCCACCGGCACCGGCAAGACCAAGACGCTCCAGCTGATCGCGGAGCAGCTGTCCGCCCAGGGCGTGCCGGTCTTCCTCGCCGACGTCAAGGGCGATCTCTCCGGGATCGCCGCGCCGGGCCGCCCGGACGCCCGGGTCGAGGGCCGGGCCGCGGACGTGCAGCAGCGCTGGACGGCCACCGGTTTCCCGGCCGAGTACTTCGCCCTCGGCGGTATCGGGCGCGGCGTCCCCGTGCGGGCCACGGTCACGGCGTTCGGGCCGCTGCTGCTGTCCAAGGTGCTGCGCCTGAACCGGACCCAGGAGGAGTCCCTCGCGCTGATCTTCCACTACGCCGACAGCAAAGGCCTGGAGCTGATCGACCTCAAGGACCTCAGGGCGGTCGTGACCTTCCTGACCTCGGACGAGGGCCGGCCGGAGCTGAAGGCCGTCGGCGGGCTCTCGGCGGCCACGGCCGGGGTGATCCTGCGCTCCCTCACCGCCTTCGAGGCCCAGGGCGCGTCCGGGTTCTTCGGGGAGCCGGAGTTCGACACGGGCGAGCTGCTGCGGACGGACGATGACGGACGCGGCATCGTCTCGGTCCTGGAACTGAGCGCCGTGCAGGACCGGCCGCGATTGTTCTCGACGTTCCTCATGTGGCTGCTCGCCGACCTGTTCCACGACCTGCCCGAGGTCGGCGATACCGACAAGCCCCGGCTGGTGTTCTTCCTCGACGAGGCGCACCTGCTCTTCGACGACGCCTCCGAGGCGTTCCTGGAGTCGATCACGCGGACCGTGCGCCTGATTCGCTCGAAAGGGGTCGGGGTGTTCTTCGTGACGCAGACCCCGAAGGACCTGCCCGCCGACGTCCTCGCCCAGCTGGGCAACCGGGTCCAGCACGCGCTGCGGGCCTTCACCCCGGACGACGAGAAGGCCCTGACCGCGACCGTGCGGACCTTCCCGAAGTCGCCCTACGACCTCGAAGAGGTGCTGACCGGTCTGGGGACGGGGGAGGCGGTCGTGACCGTGCTGAGCGAGAAGGGCGCGCCGACCCCGGTCGCCGCGACCCGGCTGCGGGCGCCCGAGTCGCTGATGGGGCCGCTCGGGCAGGGGGACCTGGAGCGGACGGTCGCGGGGTCGCCGCTGCACGGGCGGTACGCGCGGGCCGTGGACCGCGAGTCGGCGTACGAGCGGCTGGAGCGTGGGCGGGGCGCGAAGGGGCCCGACGAGATGCGGGACGCCGCCCCGGAGGAGGAAGGACGGCCGTCCACCGCGCAGCAGGGGGCCGGGAGCGCGCTGTTCCAGTCCCTGGCCCGGTCGGTGGGGACGCAGATCGGACGGGAGATCACACGGTCGCTGTTCGGCACGGCACGACGCTCGGGGCGGCGCAGGCGCTAGGGGGGCAGGTGCCGGACGGCGGAGGCGCCAGGACGGGGTGCGGAACGGCGGAGCCGTCAGGAGGGGGCGCGAGACGGCGGAGGCGTCGGGACGGGCAGGTGCGTCGGGACGGGCAGGTTTGAGAACGGCGGGTGTGTCGGGACGGGCAGGTGTGGGGACGGCGGGTGCGTCGGGAGGGGCAGGTGTGGGGACGGCGGGTGCGTCGGGAGGGGCAGGTGTGGGGACGGCGGAGGCGTTTCGACGTGCCTCCGCCGTGTCGTGGGTCAGCCGCGGTGTTCGCCTCTCTCCTTCGGGGGCTGCGGCGGCTTCCGCGTGTCCGGCCGCGAGGGTGGCTTGGGGGCGCTGCGGGCGGCTTCCGCGCGCAGGAGGGCGCGCAGGACCGCGTACGGGTCTCGGAGCATGACTGGTTTCCTCGTCGTTCCTGGTCGTCGTTCCTGGTCGGGTCGCTTCTGCGGGACGGACGGGCCGGGTCGTGGCCGGTCCGGTCAGCAGCGCAGGACCTCGGAACGCAGGGGGCGAGGGTCGCTCGGCGGCCTCGGTGGTACAGGTGCGGAGCGCGGCGCGGGGGGCGCGGGAACGGGGTCGGTCGGTGGCGCGGGGGGCGGTGGGTCGGTGACGCGGCGCGCGCCCCGGGGCGCCGGGCGCGGGGCGGTGTCGAGGAGGTCGCACTCGACGGTGGTGTGCTCCGCGGGAACGGGGGCCGTCGCCCCGGTCTGGGCCTCGGCGTGGGTGCCCGGCACGAGGAGGGCGAGCAGCAGGACGAGCACCCGCAGCCAGGGATGCCGGCGCGGGGCGCGGGGGACCGGCTGCCGTGCGGGGGTCACAGGTGATGACTCCCCGCGGCGGCCACGCCGCTCATCGCACCGGCCGCGAGATCCGCCCGCACGGACCATGCGGCCGGGTCGGGCCTATTTGCCGGCTGCCTTCGCCGCCTTCGCCGCCGCCTTCATCTCCTGCTTGTGCGCACGGACCTTGACCAGTGACTCCGGGCCCGTGATGTCGGCGACCGAGCGGAAGGAGTCCGGCTCGCCGTAGGAGCCGGCGGCCTCTCGCCAGCCCGTGGGCCGTACTCCGAGCTGCTTGCCCAGCAGGGCCAGGAAGATCTGGGCCTTCTGCTTGCCGAAGCCGGGCAGTTCGGCGAGGCGTTTCAGCAGCTCCTTGCCGGTGCCGACGTCCTTCCAGACGGCCTCGGCGTCACCGTCGTAGTGCTCGACGAGGTACTGGCACAGCTGCTGGATCCGCTTGGCCATGGAGCCCGGGTAGCGGTGCACGGCGGGCTTCTCGGACAGCAGCGCGGCGAAGGCCTCCGGCTCGTGCGCGGCGATCTCGTGCGCGTCCAGGTCGTCCGTGCCGAGGCGCCGGGCGATCGTCGCCGGGCCCTTGAACGCCCACTCCATGGGCACCTGCTGGTCCAGCAGCATGCCGACCAGCGCGGCGAGCGGGCTGCGGCCGAGCAGCGCGTCGGCCTCGGGATCCTGGGCGAGGTGAAGGGTGACGTCCATGCCCCGATCATCCCCCGGGCCGGGCCCGGCCGCTGCTCAGGTCGCCCGCCAGTAGCCCAGCGCGTGCACCCGCTGCTTGGGCAGCCCCAGCTCCTTGCGGACGTACGCCGCGAGGGTCCGGGTCGTCGCGGTGTCGCAGGCGATCCAGACGTAGGGGTCGGCCGTGCCCTCCAGCAGGCCGGGCAGGTCCGCCTTGACCCGGTCGACCAGGTGGCCGCCGGAGTCCCGGCGGGGCACCGCGCGCAGCTCGTGCCGGTCCGGGTCGGTGCGGAAGGGCAGGGCGTCGTCGCCGCCCTCGAACCAGACGGTGGCGGGTGCGGAACCCAGGGCGTCCAGGAGGGAGTTGATGGCCGGCAGCGAGGCGGGGTCGCCGACGGCGAAGACGTGCGAGGGGGCGGGGTTCGGGTGCTCGAAGCCGGTGCCCTGGACGGTCGCCTCGATGGTGTCGCCCGGCTTCGCCGCCCTGGCCCAGTCGCTGGCGCAGCCCTCGTGCAGGGCGAACTCCAGGGCGAAGGTGCCGGCCTCGGCGTCGGGGTCGACCAGGGTGTAGGCCCGCTGGTGCGGCTTGCCCGCGTTGTCGAACCACAGCCGTACCCACATGGTGGGGTGCACGCCGGTCGCGGCCAGCAGACCGCCGTCGGTGAAGCGCAGCCGCCGGTAGCGCGGGGTGACGTCCTCGGCCTCCGTCACCGTGAACTCGAAGTCCTTGCCGCGCAGCAGTTTGAGGACCGCGCCCTCCCAACCCCGCCCCTGCCCCATCGCGTTTCAGCCCTTCGCGTACGATTCCGGCCACAGCTTTGACTTAGGCAAGGCTAACCTAAAGGACACAGGGGGTACAGCGTGACCGTCGAGATCTACCGTGACGCCTGGGGCATCCCGCATCTGCGGGCGGACAGCGCGGTCGAACTCGCCCGGGCGCAGGGCCTCGTGACCGCCCGCGACCGGGCCTGGCAGCTGGAGGTCGAGCGCCACCGGGCGCGGGGCACCTCGGCGTCCTTCCTCGGCGCGAGCGCCCTGGACTGGGACCGGTTCGCGCGGCGGGCCCGGCTCGACGACACCGCCGGACGCTGCTTCGCGGACCTGGAGAGACGGGACCCCGGGACGGCGCGCTGGATGCGGGCCTACGTCGACGGGGTCAACGAGGGGCTCGCGGACGCCACCGCACCCGAGTTCGCCCGCACCGGTCTCGCCCCCGGCCGCTGGGAGCCCTGGACCCCCCTCGGCGTCTGGCTCGCCACCCACATCCTGTTCGCCGGGTTCCCGGCCAAGCTCTGGCGCGAGCAGGTCGCCGCGCGCCTGGACACCGACGCCGTCGGCCTCTTCGCCGCCGACGGCCCCGGCACCTCCGGCAGCAACGGCTGGCTGGTCGGCGGCGAGCGGACCGTCACCGGGCAGGCCGTCATCGCCGGCGACCCCCACCGCTGGATCGAGGACCCGGGCGTCTACCAGCAGATCCACCTGTCCTGCCCCGAGTTCGACGTCGTGGGCCTGGCCGTCCCCGGTGTCCCCGGCATCGCCCACTTCGGGCACACCGGCACGGTCGCCTGGGCCATCACCAACGCCATGGCCGACTACCAGGACCTCTACCGGGAGCGGCTGCGCCGTACGGGCGCCGGGGTGGAGGCCCTCGGCCCGGACGGGATCTGGCGGCGGGCGTCCCGGCACACCGAGACGATCGAGGTGGCGGGCGAGGAGCCGGTCGAGGTCGAGGTGATCGAGACCGCCCGGGGCCCGCTGATCATCGGCGGTCCGGAGGGGCTCGGCGGTGGTCCGGAGGGTCTGGATGGTCGCCTTGAGGGTTTCGATGGTGGTCCGGAGGGTCTCGACGGCGGCCTGGAGGGTCTCGGCGGTGGCCCGGAGGGTCTCGACGGCGGCCTTGAGGGTCTCGGCGGTGGCCCGGAAGGTCTCGACGGCGGCCTTGAGGGTCTCGGCGGTGGTCACGAGGGTCTCGACGCCCGTCCGGAGGGCCACGGCGGTGGTCACGAGGGTCTCGACGCCCGTCCGGAGGGCCACGGCGGTGGTCACGAGGGTCTCGACGCCGGTCCGGAGGGCCACGGCGGTGCCCCCGAGGGCCCCGACGACGGCACCGTCGCCCCGCCCGTGGCGATCAGCCTGCGCTACCCGCCCCGCGTCACCGGCGACCTCGGCTTCAGCGCTCTGCTGCCGCTGTTGCGGGCCCGGCGGGTCGGCGACGTGGACCGGGCCTTCGACCGCTGGGCCGAGCCGGTCAACGTCGTGCAGGCCGCCGACACCGAGGGCGGTGTCCTGCACCGCGTGGCCGGGCGGGTGCCGCTGCGCGCCGAGGCCAACCGGCTGCGCCTGGTGCCCGCGTGGGAGCCCGGCCACGAGTGGCACGGCTGGCACGAGGCACCGCGCGCCGGACTCACCGACGGCGTCGCCGTCATGGCCAACCAGCGCGGCCCGGCCGAACCCCTCGGCGTCGAGTTCGCCCCGCCGCACCGCGCCGACCGCATCGCCGCGCTGCTCGCGGGCCGGGAGCGCTGGTCCGCCGCCGACATGCCCGCCCTGCACACCGACACCCACCTGGCCTCCGCGTCCGCCCTCCTGGACCGCCTCGACGCCCTCGACGGCCTCACCCCCGAGGCCGCCGCCCTCCGGGCCCGGCTCCTGCGCTGGGACCGCCGCATGGACGCCGGCAGCGCCGACGCGGCCCTCTACGCCGCCGTGCGCGGAGCGGTCGTACGGCGTCTCGCGGCGCACCCGGCGTTCGCCGCGCTCACCACCGCGCCGGCGTACCCGGAGGTGTTCCGGCCCTGGCTCGCCCTCGTCCCCCGGGTCGGGTTCGCGCTCGAACACCTGCTGCGGGCCGAGGAGCTGTACGGCATCGACCGTCCGGCGGCCGTCCGCGCGGCGCTCGAGGAGGTGGCGCTGCGGCCGCCGGCCGGGGTCTGGGGCGACACCCACCGCCTCGCGCCCTGGCGGGCCCTGGAGCCGGAGCAGCCCTCCGACGAGCCGGGGCTGTCCGGCGACCACGACTGCGTGCTGTGCACCTCGGGCGTGCCGGGCCTCACCGACCGCGCCGCCCGGGGCCCGGCCGCCCGGTACGTCTGGGACCTGGCCCGGCGTCAGGACAGCCGCTGGGTGGTACCGCTCGGCGCCTCGGGCGTCCCCGGCTCGCCCCACCACCGCGACCAGCTCCCGCTGTGGCTCGCGGGAGACCTCGTCCCGGTCGTCACCGACTGGGCCCTGCTGACGAAGGAAACCGATGTCTGACCCGTACGCCTCCCGCCCCTGCGTCCACGAGGAGGTGACCGGCGGCTTCGGCACCGTCCGCGTCCTGCCGCTGGACCCCGGCGCCGACGCCGCCGTGATCCACCGCTGGGCCGGCGAGGAGCGGGCCGTCTTCTGGGGCATGACCGACCTGACCGAACGCCAGATCGCGGACGTCTACGCCCACATGGCCACGCTCGACACCCACCACGCCCACCTCGTCGTCCGGGACGGCGAGCCGGTCGCGCTCCTGCAGACCTACGAGCCGGAGGCCGACCGTGTGAGCGAGTGCTACGAGGTCCGCCCCGGTGACATCGGCGTCCACCTGCTCCTCGCTCCCGCGGGCCCGGGCGGCGGACAGCGCGGCTGGACCGCCCGGTTGGTGACCGCCATCGCCGGCTACGTCCTGCCCGGCCTGGGCCGCCGGCGGATCGTGGTCGACCCGGACGTGCGCAACGGGAAGGCGATCGCCCGTTTCCTCAAGCTCGGTTTCACCCCCGGGCCGGTGGTGGTGCTGCCCGAGGTCGACCTGCCGGACGTGTACCTGCCGGAGAAGAAGGCCCAGCTCGCTTTCCTGGACCGGGAGATAATGTTCCCCGCGTGACCCCGGAGGAGCTCATCGCCCACTACGGCCTCGAACCGATCCCGAGCGAAGGCGGCCTGTTCCGCCAGACCTGGGCCGGTCCCGAGCGCCCCGACGGCAGGCCGGAGGGCACGGCGATCGTCGCGCTGCTGACGGCGGACGACTTCTCCGCCCTCCACCGCCTGCCGACGGACGAGATCTGGCACTTCTACCGGGGCGATCCCCTGGAACTGCTGCTGCTCGCCCCGGACGGCACCGCGAGGACGGTGGTGCTCGGACCGGACGTCCTGCACGGACAGCACGTCCAGTGCACGGTCCCCGCGGGCACGTGGATGGGCGGCAGGGTGCGCGGGGACGGGCAGTGGACCCTGTTCGGCTGCACGATGGCGCCCGGCTTCACCTTCGACGGCTACGAGCACGGGGACGCCGCGGAGCTGACGGCGCGCTACCCGGCGGCGGCCGACAAGATCGCGGGACTGGCGAGGTCCGCCCCCTGAGCCGGTGAGCACTGCACCGATCCCGTCCGTACTCCTCTCGTAGCCGTACAGCCCGACCCCGGAGACCCACGTGGACCAACGGCGCAACGCGGATCGCCATGCCGGACGCCCTCGGCGGTTGCGGGCCCTGGTGCTGCTCGGCACCGTGCTGGCCCTGCTCCTCGCCGGAGCGGCCCCCGCCTCCGCCCACGCCGCGCTCCGCGGCACCGACCCCGAAGACGGGTCCCTCGTCGGGAAGGCCCCCCGTCATGTCACCCTGACCTTCACCGAGTCCGTGGGGCTGCTCGACGACTCCTTCCGGATCTTCAGCCCCGATCAGCGCCGGGTCCACACCGGGGAGGCCACGCACGCGGACGGCCGCTCCGACACCGCCCGGATCGGCCTGCCCCGCAAGCTCGCCCAGGGCACGTACACGGTGGCCTGGCGGGTGGTCTCCGCCGACAGCCACCCCGTCTCCGGCGCCTTCTCCTTATCCGTGGGCAAGCGTTCCGCGACCACCTCCCCGATCGACACGGGCCCGACCGAGGACCCGCTCACCGGCGGCCTCAACGACGCCGCCCGCTACCTCGCCTACCTCGCCGGTGCGCTGCTGGTCGGCCTGGCCGCGTTCGCCCTGCTCTGCCGGCCCGCGGACACCTCCGCCCTGCGCCGGCCGCTGGTGGCGGCCTGGTGGACACTGCTGGGCTCGACGGTCGTCCTGCTCCTGCTGCGGGCCCCGTACGAGGCGGGCACCGGCCCGGGCGCCGCGTTCGACGCCGCCGCCCTCGGCCGTACCGTGACCGGCCGCCCGGGCCAGGCCCTGCTCGCCCGGCTGGCCGTCCTCCTGCTGACCGCGGCCTTCCTGATGTGGCTGTCCAGGCGCCGGGACGCCGGGCAGCGGCCCCTCGCCCTGGCCACCGGCACCGCCCTGGCGATCGCCCTGGCCCTGACCTGGGCGGCGGCCGAGCACGCCTCCGCCGGGATCCAGGTGCCGCTGGCGATGACGTCGTCCGTGCTGCACCTGCTGGCGACGGGCGTCTGGCTCGGCGGCCTGGTGGCACTGCTGCTGACCCTGCGCCGCTCATCCGGCGACGGCGCGGCGGGCGCAGAGACGGGCGCAGAGACGGGCGCAGAGACGGGCGCAGAGGCGGGCGGTCTGGCGCGCGGTGTGGCGCGCGGTGTGGCGCGCGGTGTGACGGGCGGTGTGGCGGGCGACATGGCCGTGGTCGTCCCCCGCTTCTCCCGGATCGCCTTCGCGGCGGTGACCGTGCTGGCCGTCACGGGCCTCTACCAGTCCTGGCGCGGCCTCGGCTCCCTGTCCGCGCTGTCCGGCACGTCGTACGGCCGGCTGCTGCTCGCCAAACTGGCCGGGGTGGTCGTGCTGCTGCTGGCGGCCCGGTACTCACGGCGCTGGACGGCACAGATCGCGGCCCCCGCGGCCGTCACCCGGGCGGCCGCCGTCCAGGAGCGGGTCCTGGAGCCGGTCGGGGCAACCGCGCAGGGCCGGGGCACCGGGGAACCGTCCGAGGGCAGGGGCACCGGCGAACCGGCGGAGGGCAGCGGCACCGGCGTACCGGCGGAGGGCATGGGCACAGGGGAACCGGCGGAGGGCCTGGGCACCGGGGAACCGGACACGCCGGACGAGGGAGCGCAGGGGCCTTCCGCGGACAGCGAAGCGCAGGAGCCTCCCGCCCCCGGAGCCGGTCAGGACGCGCGGCGCCTGCTGCGCCGGTCCGTCCTGGTGGAGGTCGCCGTCGCGGCGGTGGTGCTGATGATCACCACCGTGCTCACGGGGACCCTCCCGGCCCGTGCCGAGGCCGAGGCGGCCCGGCAGGCCCCGGCGGGGACGCTGCCGCCCACCACCCTGGTCAACGTGCCCTACGACACCGGCACGGCATCCGTGAGCGGACGCGGCACGGTCCAGGTCACCCTCGACCCGGCCCGCGTCGGCGAGAACGGCATCCAGGCCGTGGTCGCCGGCTCCGACAAGGGCCTGATCGTCGTCCCCGAGGTCCGCATCACCTTCAGCCTGCCCTCGAAGAAGGTCGGCCCGATCGACGCCGAACTCACCGACCAGGGCGGCTACTGGAGCACCAACTCCGTCAACCTGCCGCTCGCCGGGGACTGGACGATGAAGACGACCGTGCGGGTGTCGGACGTGGACCAGGTGTCGGTGGAGCGCCGGGTGCGGATCGCGCCCTAGGGAGCCGTGCCGCCGGGGCATCCCGGTCCAGGAGCTGGGTCATGGCCTCGGCAGCGCGGACGGCGGCGTCGCCGCAGCAGTTGTTGAACAGGACGTGGACCTGCTCGGTCCGCTCGGCCAGCCGCCGCACGCGGGGCAGCCACTCGGCGAGTTCCTCCTCGCCGTACGCGTACCGGAACCGGTCCTCCTTGCTGCCGGTCCCCCAGGCGGTGCTGCGGCCGTGGAACCGCACGACGGACAGCCGGGGCGAGGTCACCGGGGTGACGGGCGGCACGGAGGACGCGAGCGTCTGCGTCATGTCGACGGCGACCGCGGCCATGCCGTGCCCGGCGAGCAGCGCACCCGTCGCCTCGGCCTGTCCCGGCTCCCACCAGGAGGGGTGCCGGAACTCCACGGCGAGCGGCCAGCCCGCGGTCCGCTCGGCGCACTCCCGCAGGAACGTCTGCGCCCGCTGCCCGGGCCGGAACCAGGGCGGGAACTGGAACAGCACGCTGCCGAGCCGCCCGGCCGCCCGCAGCGGCTCGATCCCCGCCGTGAACCGGTCCCACACCCGGTCGAGCACCGCCGGGTCCCGGTGCTCGGCCGGCAGCCCCTCGGGCATCACCGCCTGCCGGGTGGGATGCCCGGTGAGCAGCGAGAACGCCTTCACGTCGAAGACGAAGCCGTCCGGTGTCCGCTCGGCCCACAGCCGGCTGTTCCGCTCGCCGGGCAGCGCGTAGTAGGAGGCGTCGACCTCGACGACACCGAACCGCTCCGCGTAGTGCCGTAACCGGCCCTCGGCATCCCGCCGGCCGGGGGGATACCAGCCGCTGCCGACCAGTGCCCGGTCGGTCCAGGAACACGTGCCCACCAGGATCTGACCCATGGGGGAGCGGTTACCCGGGCGGGGCGGCGGCAGGCCCGCGTTCTCGACGGGCGGTGGTGGGTTCGGTCGCCCCGACGGGCGGTGGTGGGTTCGGTCGCCCCGACGGGGCGACGGCGGGTTCGGGTCGTGACGGGCTGCGGCGGGTTCGGGTCGTGACGGGGCGGTGCGGTGAGACCCGGCGCAATCGGGGTAACCAGGTTGATATCTGTGCATATCCGGGGTTACGGCTGATTCCCGCGAGAGTGAGATGACCCATCATGGAGCAGCCCGTCACCGCCGACCGGGCCACCCGGTCGTCCGGAACAGAACCGGAAGCCCTCGAAACCCTCGTCGGCGCCTCGCTCACGGCCCGTGTCACCCTCGACGAACACGGCCTCGTGACCGGCTGGAACGAGGGCGCCGAGCGGCTCCTCGGCTACACGGCAGGGCAGTTGACCGGCCGCCGGGCCGCGGACCTGCTGGCCGAGCCGATCCCGGTGCGCGGCGGCCTGCCCACCCTGGCCGGACTGCCCCGCTGGAACGGCGACGTCGCGCTGCGGCACCGGGACGGCCGGACGCTGACGGTCGGGATCCTCGCCCACCACCGGCCCCCCGGCGCCGACGGCCCGGCCTGGCTCGTCCTGTCCGCCCTGACCGGCCGCCGGCCACCGTCCGCTCTCGACGAATCCCTCGTGAGCTGGAGCTTCACCCAGTCCCCGTGCTGCGCCCAGGCGATCTACGACACCCGGCTGCGGCTGCGCAGGGCCAACGCGGACATGGAACGCGCCACCGCACTCACCGAGGAGGAGATGCGGGGCCTGCGCGTGTCCGAGATCATCGACGACGACGCCGGCCGGCGCGCGGAACTCGGCATGGCCCGGGTCCTGCGCACCGGCGAGCCGCAGTACGAGGAGAACTACCTGCGCGCCCCCGGCGAGAGCCACGAGCACGCCTGGTCGGTCTTCCTGTCCGCGCTGCGCGACCACGAGGGCACCATCCGGGGCGTCTGCCTGTCGGCGCACGACATGACGGAGCAGTTCTGGGCCCGCAAGCGCCTGCAACTGATCGCCGAGGCGGGCCGGCGCATCGGCAGCACGCTCGACGTGACGCGCACGGCCCAGGAACTGACGGACGTCACCGTCCCGGTCCTCGCCGACTTCGCCGCCGTCGACCTGCTGGCCGCACTGGACGACGCACCCGAGCCGCCTGTCCGGGCGGTCCCTGCGGACGGGCCGCTGCTGCTGCGCCGGGCCGCCCTGCGGTCGGTGACCCCGGGCGCCCCGGAATCGGTCGTCGCGACCGGCGCGGTGGACGCCTACCCGCCGGGCTCCATGCCCTTCGAGAGCCTGCGCACCGGACGGCCCGCCCTGCACGAGGTGACCGACCCGGCGTTCACCGCCTGGCTGGCCCGCGACCCGGCGCGCGCGGCCCGGGTCCGCGCGTTCGGCATCCACTCCGTGATGGCCGTGCCCCTGGCCGCCCGGGGCACCACCCTGGGCGTCGCCTTCCTCGCCCGGCACCGCACCCAGGAGCCCTTCCGGCACGACGACCTGGTCCTGGCCGGGGAACTGGTGGCCCGGGCCGCGGTCAGCATCGACAACGCCCGCCGCTACACCCGCGAACGCGCCACCGCGGTCACGCTCCAGCGCAGCCTGCTGCCGCGGCGGCTGCCCCGGCAGGCCGCCGTGGAGGTCGCCTCCCGCTACCTCCCGGCGGGCGGGCACGCCGGGGTGGGCGGGGACTGGTTCGACGTCATCCCGCTCTCGGGGGCGCGGGTCGCGCTGGTCGTCGGGGACGTGGTCGGCCACGGGCTGGTCGCGTCGGCGACCATGGGGCGGCTGCGCACGGCGGTCCGCACCCTGGCCGACATCGACCTGCCCTGCGACGAGCTGCTGACCCACCTCGACGACCTGGTCGCCCGCCTGAACACGGAGGAGGACGACGCCCCCGACCGGCGGACGACGGACACCGCGGACACCGCGGAGACCACCGCGGACACCGCGGAGACCACCGCGGACACCGCGGAGACCACCGCGGACACCGCCAGGCCGGTCGTCGCCGAGCAAGCGGACGCGGGCTCCGCCGAGGCCGCCGCCGGTCGCGCGGGCTCCGCCGAAGCCGCCGCCGCCGGTCGCGCGGGCTCCACCGAAGCCGCCGCCGCCGGTCCCGCGGGCTCCGCCGAAACCGCCGCCGCCGTTCCCGCCGGTTCCGCCGAAACCGCCGGCGATCTGGGGGCCACCTGCCTGTACGCCGTGTACGACCCCGTCACCCGGCGCTGCTGCTTCGCCGGGGCCGGGCATCCCGCGCCCGCCGTGGTGAGCCCCGAGGGCACCGTCGAACTGGTGGGGCTCCCGGCCGCGCCGCCGCTCGGCGTGGGCGGCCTGCCGTACGAGTCGACCGAGGTCGTCGTCCCCGAGGGCAGCCTGCTCGCCCTGTACACCAACGGCCTGATCGAGACCCCCGACCGGGACCTCGACACCGGCGTCGACCGGCTGCGGCAGGCCCTGGCCCGCCCGGCCTCCTCGCTGGACGCCCTGTGCGACACGGTCCTCGCCGACCTGCTGCCGCCACGGCCGGCCGACGACGTGGCCCTGCTCATCGCCCGTACCCGCGCGCTCGACGAGCGGCAGGTCGCCACCTGGTCGGTGCCCTCGGACCCGTCCGCGGTCGCGCAGACCCGCAAGGACGTGGTGGCGCAACTGGAGCGGTGGGGCCTGTCCGACGCCGTGTTCGTCACGGAACTGGTCGTCAGCGAGCTGGTCACCAACGCCATCCGGCACGCCCAGCCACCGGTGCAGCTGCGCCTGATCCACGACTCGACCCTGATCTGCGAGGTCTCCGACGGCGGCAGCACCGCTCCCCACCTGCGGCGCGCCCGCACGTACGACGAGGGCGGCCGGGGCCTGCTGCTCGTCGCCCAGCTGACCCACCGCTGGGGCACCCGCCAGAGCGGCACCGGCAAGACCATCTGGGCGGAACAGAACCTGTCCCTCGCGTGAGGAGCCACCGCCGATGAGCGCACCCGCGTCCCACCGCGCCGACCGCACCCCCTTCGAGCAGGCCGCTCCGCCGGCCGCGGCGCCGCCATGATCGGCCCGGCCCCGGCCCTCAGCAGGCGCGGCACGCGCACCGACGCACGGTAAGGAACACCGAGGACGGCATGCAGACCTTCCTGCCCTACCCCGATTTCCGCACCACGGCCCAGGCCCTGGACCGTCGCCGGCTCGGCAAACAACGGGTCGAGGCGCTCCAGGTCCTGCGCGGCCTGGTCGTCCCCGGCTACGGGTGGCGCAACCACCCGGCCGTGCGGATGTGGCTCGGCTACGAGGAGGCCCTGGTGCGCTACGGCCTGGAGGTCTGCCGCGTCTGGCGTGAACACGGCCACCAGGACACCTGCGCGGCGACGCTCGTGGCCGACCTGGCGGCGACCCGCCCGCACGCACCGATCCGCGACCAGCGGCAACTGGCCGCCGACGGCGAACTGCCGCCCTGGCTCGGCGACGTCCCCTTCCACGAGAGCCACCGCTCGGCCCTGGTCCGCAAGGACCCCGCGACCTACGCGGCTCTCTTCCCGGGGGTCCCCGACGACCTGCCGTACGTCTGGCCGGCGTCGGACCGCACGGCGGAGGCGTCCTCCCGGGACTGATGGGAAGCCCCGGGGGGAGGGCGCCGGATCATGGCGTGGACCGTCTGATGATACGGCCCGAAGGCATGCCGGGCCGTGGGCCGTGACGCTAGGCCGCCCTGCGGCGTGCCGGGCGCTTGGGCGCGGAGGACTGTTCCGTCACGTCCTCCGGGGTGAAGATCTCGTCCTCCCCGAAGTCCGGGGCCTGGAAGGGGTTGGTCGCCGGGGGCGGCGAGGCCGCGCCGGAACGGCTGGGGTGCCCTTCCACGGCGGAGAACAGTGAAGTCGGTTCGATGAGACGTCTCTTTTCCGGTACTGGCCCGGTCCGGGCCAGGCGTGCCCGGACCGGGCACGGAGGTCCTACAGCTTGGTCATCTTGGCGTACGGGCTGGGGATCCGCATGTGCGCCGAACCGAAGTCCACGAGCGCGGCGATCCCTTCCTCCATACCGATGACCCGGCCGAGCCCGTACATGTCGTGCGTGACCTGGTCACCCACGGCGAAGTGCTTGGGAGCGGGGGCTACCGGCGCCTTGAAGGGGCTGGTGGGCAAATGACGCTTGGGAGCAGCAGGCTTTGTCATCGGCCTCAGTATGCGCCTCCTGGGGGCCTCCGCGCTGCGGCTGTCCATTGCGATATCACAACCGGGTGCCCGGAGCGGGGCGGGGACGAGGGGCTCCGCTGGCCGAAAAAATCGAACACATGCTTGAATTCGGCCATGCGAACGTTTCCCGACGACCTCGTCCGGGCGCAGCGCGAGTGGAGTGCCACCTACCGGCAGCTCGCCGACCGGCCCGGCCGCACCGAGCTGCGCCGGCGGCTGCACCGGCTGTCGGTTCGGGCGTACTTCCACCCCTACTGGCAACAGCGTCGGCCCAGCCCGGCGGCGTGGTGGGAGCTGCGGGAGCTGGGGCGGACGGCGGGGGATGCGTCCGAGCGGCTCCGTCGATGACGCCCCGGCCTGCGGGACCGTACGTCCCGGATGATCCTGAAGGCATGTCCGGACCGATACGCGTGATCGTGCACCCACCGTCGCCCTCGGGTGGCCGCCGGGTGCGCGTGGACGGCGAGATCCTCGGACTCGCCCACAACGTGACCGATGTCGCGGAGTTCCTCCGCCGTGCGGGTCTGGAGATCGACCCGTCGGACGTGGCGGAGGTGCCGTGGATCGACTGGCGCGGCGTGGGGCCCGAGCGCTGGGGCCCGGAGACGGGCGGCTGACGCGCGCGCCCACGCGGCACGCCACTATGGACATGTCCACCCTTTTCTGTCACATCACCGGAGGGCCCATGAAGGACCTCAAGTTCGAGCAGAAGCGCTCGCTGTCGCGCCAGGAGGCCGCCGACCAGCTCACGGCGCTCGCTGACGCGCTGCGGGAGGGCGGGGACGCGGAGCTGGAGTTCGGCCCCGGAACGCTGGGCCTGCGGATCCCCGACGACCTGCACAGCGAGCTGGAGGTGGAGATCGGGGACGGGGAGATCGAGCTCGAGATCGAACTGAAGTGGACGACGGCCCGGCCGCGGTCGCCGCGCCGGGACACCGAGGCACCCGCGGAGAAGCCCCGCAGGAAGAACACACCGAAACCACCGACCGGCTCGGGCCCGGGCACCACCGGCGGCAGCGGCAGTGGCAGTGGCAGTGGCAGGAGCAGGGGGACGAAGCGGACCGCTGCGAAGTCGGCCTGACACCGCCCGCAGGGCTGCCCGGTTCCGGCGCGCACGGGGAGCCGGTACCGCCACGGGGCAGGGGTCACGGGTTCCGGCGCGGACGGGGAGCCGGTGCCGCCACGGGGCGAGGGGCCACGGGTTCCGGCGCGGGGCAGGGCGGCCGGTACCGCCGCCGCGCCTCGTAGGCTGTCCCGGTGCCGTCCCCCCGCCTGCACCGCGTGGCCGTCCTCGTCCTGCCCGGTGCGAAACCGCTCGACGTCGGCATCCCCGCGCAGGTGTTCACGACCCGCGCGAGCATGCCCTACGAGGTGCGCGTGTGCGGGGCGGCTCCCGGCCTGGTGACCGGCGGCGACGGCCTGTCGTACTCCGTGGCCCACGGCCTGGACGCGCTCGCCTGGGCGGACATCGTCTTCCTGCCCGGCTACCGGTTCCCGGACCGCGACGACCCGCCGCGGGCCGTCGTCGACGCCCTGATCGCGGCGCACGCCCGGGGCGCGCGGCTCGCCGCGATCTCCACGGGCGCCTTCGCCCTCGCCGCCACGGGCCTGCTCGACGGCAGACGCGCCACGACGCACTGGCACTACACCCGGGCGCTCGCGGCCAAGCACCCGCTCGTCCGGGTCGACGAGAACGTCCTGTTCGTCGACGAGGGCAGCGTGCTGACGTCGGCGGGCGCCGCCTCCGGCATCGACCTGTGCCTGCACATCCTGCGCGGCGACCTGGGAGTGGCCGCGTCGAACCACGCGGCCCGGCGTCTGGTCGCCGCCCCCTACCGCAGCGGCGGCCAGGCGCAGTACGTGCCGCGCAGCGTGCCCGAACCCCTCGGCGAGCGGTTCGCCGCCACCCGCGAGTGGGCACTGCACCGGCTCGGCGAGCCCCTCAGTCTCGACGGGCTGGCACGGCACGCGGGGGTCTCGGCGCGCACGCTGTCACGGCGCTTCGTCGAGGACACCGGATACACGCCGATGCAGTGGGTCATGCGCGCCCGCATCGACGTGGCCCGTGAGCTGCTCGAACGTTCGGAACTGAGCGTGGAGCAGATCGCCGCCGACGTCGGCCTCGGCACCGGCGCGAATCTGCGGCTGCACTTCCAGCGCATCCTCGGCACGACCCCCAGCGAGTACCGCCACACCTTCGCCCGCGGCGAGTGACCCCCGTACGCGCGCGCACCGGGCGGACCGGGGCGTGGGCCGGCGCTGGCGCTCCGGACCGGGACGTGGGCCGGCGCTGGCGCGATCCTTTCGAACCCTGGCGATCCCGCCGCTGTCACGCGTGAACGCCGGGCGCGACGCTGGTGGCGTACCGCTAAGACCGAAAGGGACCCCACTCATGACGCGCATCGCGATCAACGGATTCGGCCGCATCGGACGCAATGTGCTGCGCGCCCTGCTCGAACGCGGCAGCGACTTCGACGTCGTCGCGGTCAACGACCTGACGGAGCCCGCCACCCTCGCCCGGCTGCTCGCCTACGACTCGACGGCCGGCCGGCTCGGCCGCCCGGTGACGGCCGACGGGGACGCCCTCGTCGTCGACGGCCGGCGGATCAAGGTGCTGGCGGAGCGCGAACCGGCGCAGCTGCCCTGGGCCGAACTCGGCGTCGACATCGTCCTGGAGGCCACGGGCCGCTTCACCTCGGCCAAGGCGGCCCGCGCCCACCTCGACGCCGGCGCCAAGAAGGTGCTCGTCAGCGCGCCGTCGGACGGCGCCGACGTCACGCTGGCGTACGGGGTCAACACCGAGGCCTACGACCCGGACGTGCACACGATCGTGTCGAACGCCTCCTGCACCACCAACGCTCTCGCGCCCCTGGCCGCGGTGCTCGACGAACTCGCGGGCATCGAGCACGGCTTCATGACGACGGTGCACGCCTACACGCAGGAGCAGAACCTGCAGGACGGCCCGCACCGCGACGCCCGCCGCGCCCGCGCCGCCGGGGTCAACATCGTGCCGACCACGACCGGTGCGGCCAAGGCGATCGGCCTGGTGCTGCCGAACCTCGACGGCAAGCTGTCGGGCGACTCGATCCGCGTGCCGGTGCCGGTGGGCTCGATCGTCGAACTCAACACGACCGTCGCCCGCGAGGTGACGCGCGAGGACGTGCTGGAGGCGTACCGCAAGGCGGCGCAGGGGCCGCTCGCCGGCGTCCTCGAGTACTCGGAGGACCCGCTCGTGTCGTCCGACATCGTCGGCAACCCGGCCTCGTCGATCTTCGACTCGGCCCTCACCCGCGTCGACGGCCGCCACGTCAAGGTGGTCGCCTGGTACGACAACGAGTGGGGCTTCTCGAACCGCGTCATCGACACGCTCGAACTGCTCGCCGGCCGCTGACAACGGCGGGAATACCCCCTGATCCGGCCATGGCCGACTCGCGCCCTACTCCCCCCCGCCCCCGGCTGCTGAGACTGCCGTACACGGACGGCTGGGGGAGGAGCGTCGATCATGGCTGGACGTGGACGTGGACGTGGACGTGGACGTGGACGTGGACGTGGACGTGGACGGGGACGTGGACGGGGAGCGGCTGAGCGCAGAAGGCGGACGACCCGCCTGAAGGCACTGGCAGTGGGCGCCGGTTCGTCACTGGTGCTGCTGGTGCTGTTCTGGTCGACCGTGTGGCCGTACGTCACCGGTGTGCTGGTGGGGGGCGGCGTCGGGACGGCGGGCTGGTGGCTGTGGCGGACGGACCGGCTGGTGCGCGGCCGGGACCGCGTCTGGCGGCAGGAGGAGGCCGTGAAGGCGGGGCACCGGACGCTCGCCGAGGTGGACGCGATGACCGGGACGGAGTTCGAGGAACTGGTCGCCCACCTGTGCCGCAGGGACGGGTGCACGCAGGTCCGGCGGGTGGGCGGAGCGAACGACAACGGCGCCGACGTCCTGGGCCGCCTCCCGGACGGCCGGAGCATGGTGATCCAGTGCAAGCGCTACGCGCCGACCAGCACGATCGCGAGCCGTGAACTCCGCGACCTGCTGGGCGCGAAGGTGCACTTCGGAGCCGACGTGGCCGTCTTCGTCACGACCACCCGCTTCAGCCGCCCCTCCGAGAAGTTCGCCGTACAGCACGACATCCTCGCCCTCCACCGCGACCACCTGGGCCTGTGGAACAACGGCACCCCCCTGCTGACCTTGACCGAGGTGAACGGCCGAGGACAGGGCGACCCCCACCACCGAGCCCGCTGGAAGCAGGCGTACGGCGGCTGACTTGGGCAGTGCTGACCTTCAGCGCCTGGTGCCCCGATCGAGTGGCAAGCAGTCGGTTCGAGAACGGTGGCCGACCACAACAGCTCAGCGGCCGCGTCTGCCGCGGCGGTGATCGGTGGGGCGGGAGTGAGACGTCGGCGCCAGTCGCTGTGGGTCCACTTCTGGCTGCTCATGTTCACCGCGGGCATCGGCAACGTCTTCTACGCGATGCACGTGAGTCGCTGGAACCGAGACCGCGGCCTCTGACAACCGAACGAGGGGCTCGTGGCCGGCGGCCCGAGTCCGACAACGTCGAAGGGCCCCACCGCGAACGGTGGACGGGGGTGAATGAGACCAGAACTGAGACCAGAGTGCACCAGAACTGAGACCAGAGTGCCGGGTCACACCTTCCTGACGACGATCGACTCCGGAACCAGCTTCTCCAGGTCGTCCGCGTCCGAGGTGAAGACGGTGACCTGCCCCTTCTGCTGGCGCGCGATGACGGCGAGCACCGCGTCGATCGCGTACTTGTGGCCATGTAGCTTGGCATCTGCCAGCAAACGGCGGGCCTGGCGTGCCTCGTCCTTTCCGATGTCGGCGACTCTGAGCCGCGAGAGCACCCAGTCCCAGCGTTGCTCGGTGGCTCTGCCGTCGTACGCCTCGATCAGCGTCATCGGAGATGTCACCACCTCGGCTTCACCTCCGGCCGCGAGGTCGAGCCATGCGATCATCTTCCGTTCGCCGCGCACGGCCAGGGACAAGGCTTCGCAGTCGAGTACGAAGACGCGCAGTGGTCGCTGCCCCGGCTCACCGGCCCGCTTCTTCACGCGGCCTCTCCCGCGCCGTGCGTTCCGGCGGCGCGACGGCGCTCGTGCTCGGCGTCGAGCTCCTCCAGTCCCTCGAACGCTGCGACGCGCTCTTCTTCGGTAAGCGGGCCGTGTTCCTCCTTCAGCCAGTCGGCCAGTTCCCGCAGCCGGTCCCGGTCGCGCTTGAAGCGCAGTGCCTCGGCGACGTACGCCGACAGCCCCCGCTCCGCCGCCTCCGCGCGGATCTCGTCCAGGAGATCCTCGGGAATCGTCACCGTCACCTTCTTCGTAGCCATACAAGAGACCATACTCTTGGTATCGCGCTGCTTACCAGTGCGTTTCATGTGACCGCCCGATCGGCGATCAGACCGTCATGGCGGGGCGTGGGCTGCCGTGGAAGACCTGGCTGGTGTGCCAGGAGCGGTGGGCGGCGGCGATGGGGCTGACGCCCGGCTGGGGACCTATGACCGGACGGCCGGCGAGCGTGATGACGTGCGCGCGGGCGGCGGTACTGCGGCCGACAAAGCTCTGCGAGACCAGGATGCGGTGGCCGTCGCCGATGCCGAGAACGCCCTTGTCGAAGAGCTTGTGGTGCAGCGAGCACAGGCACAGCCCGTTGTCCATGTCGTCCGGTCCGTCGAACGCCCACCAGCGCACATGGGCGGCCTCCAGCCCGACCGGCACCGCGCCGATGCTGCCGTCGTACCCGCAGAAGGCGCACTGGTACTCGTACGCCGTCAGGACCATCTCCCGCATCCGCCGGTCCCGCTGCCTGCGCGCGGCCGAGAGCCGTCCGGTCTCGGCCTCCTCCAGCTCCAGGCCGACGGCTTCGCACAGCTCGCCGTGGAGGGAGGGCGGGAAGTTCAGATCGAGCAGCACCCGCGTCATCCGGCCGAGCAGGGACGGCTCCCGCCGCAGCGCTGCCCGCAGCTGAGGCGTCAGCCGCCCGGCGGCCCCGGTCGCCCGCAGCTCCCTGACTCCGGTCCCGGGGCTGCCCGGTCCGCGCTCGGTGCGCACCTCCCACACCCCGTCACTCACCAGGTGATGGAAGGGATAAGCGGGCGTCGTCCGGTTGCCGGGCCCGTACTCGGCGAGCAGCCGTCGCAGGTCCTGCTCCACCGCGCTGTACCGCAGCTCGCCGTCGGCGTCCTGCTGGAACCGGCTGAGCGCGTACAGAAACAGCAACGGCTTGTGCGGAGCCCGCGCCCCGCTCCTCGTCCACTGCCTCAGCTGCGCGGTGCGCTCGACCCAGTCCATGACCGGCGATCGTAGTGGCGGCTGGTCGAACACTGATCCGTGCACGGGGTGGGCCAATGGGCCGTGTCGAGGACTACGAGGACATGACGCCGAGGATGCGGGAGAGGGTGAAGACCCGTTCGTCCTCGCGCAGATGGCACCAGGCGTACAGATGGGGCGGGTCGAGATCGAGCTCGCTGAGGGTACGTACGGTCCGGTTGCCCGAGGCGGCGACGTACTCGAACGTGATGGCCGTGCCGGCGTCGACGGCGTGGGCGAGCTGGCGGACATCGCTGTACGTCAGGCTCTTCGCGTACCCGGCGACGATCTCCTCGGTGTCCGTGCCGTAGGGGACCCCTGTCCCGAACGGGTCGGGATCCGGAAGTGTCGGCGGGGCGTCCCGCAGCCTGGCGGCCAGGTCGCTCAGACCGATGTCCACCGGGGTCTCCGTCGGCACAGACCGCGATCGCTGGCCTGGAAGGGGGTTCGGAGCCGGGGCGGAGGCACGTCGGCGCCGGGTCTTCTCGACGCGTACGGTTCCGTCGGCCTTCTCGGCGACGGGAGCGTAGCCGGCGGCCCGGAGCGCGGCGAGGGTCTTGTCGAGCGGAGTCCGGCAGACCAGCACGGTCGGTGCCAGCTGCCGCAGCCCGAGCTCGGCGAGCTTGCGGTGGGCGGCGAGTTCGGCGAGAAGGGAGGGTTCCTCGCCGTGGATCACGCAGGCCGCGGGGGCGATGCGCACACGGCCGTGAGCGCGCGCGGTGTCATGGATCAGATACGACAGCGGCTGCGGAAGGGCGCCGACGGCGACGTCGGCCAGGTCGGCGGCGATGGCGTCGGGTGTACGGCCGGTGTCCAGGGCGCCGCGGATGGTGCCCGGGCTGAACCGCCACACGGATGCCGTGCCGACGGCTTCCCGGTCTGCGACGGCGTCCAACAGGGCGGCCAGACGGGCTGACGGTGAGCCCGTGACAACGGCGGTGAGGTCCGCGCCGAAGCGGGCTGCGCTGGTGGCCGTCGGCAGCAGCCGCCGACTGGCCGCGGCCAGTGCTTCGCCGTCATCGGCCTGCAAGGCGGCACCGATGGGTGAGAGGGAGCCGCGGGCAATCACACCGAGTAGTTCGGCTTCGCGGACCACGGAGGCGAAGGGCGTGGAGTCCTGGGGGAGTTGGTGGGCGAGCGGACGGTGCCAGGCGACGAGCGGCCCCAATTCCACGGGGCTCCGCACCCCCTGGTCCGCCGCGAGCGCCGCAGCTGCGGCGAGAAGCCCGTCCCGGGCCTGCACACAGCCGCCACAGGGTGGTGTTCCGGCGAGTGCGGGCAGCGCCTTGCCGTCCTCGTCGCGGGCCTGGGTGGGGGTCAGCGGCAGCGTCCGCCACGCCTGGAGAAGCGCGGTGAGTTGCTCCGCCGGTTCCCGCTCCGCCCAGGCGTCGTAGCCGTCCGTCGCCGCGACCAGGTCACCGTCCCGGGCCAGCAGCCCAGCGTCGTACGCCGTCTCCAGGACGAGGCGTACGACGATGTCGTCGCACTGTGTGGCCTTGCCGATCCGGGCCAGCTCGCGCGCCCCGACCCCGCCGGACTTCAGACGAGCCGGCGGAGACATGGCGCACGCCGCCAGAACCGAGGCGGCGTGGGCGGCGAACGCCGTGGCGGCGGCCGCCGCCTCCCGATCCACCTCCGCCTCGGTGACGGACACCGTCTGCACGATGGGCGGGAACGGCTCGAACGGGGCGCGCCAGTCGGCCCCGCGCAGGGCGAGCGCCACCTCGGCCGGCATACGTGCGGGCCCGTACCCGGAGTACCGGCCCTGGACCAGCAGCCCGCGCTCCAGAGCCCAATGCGCACCCGGTTCGGAGCTGGCCCGCGCGGCCCCGAGCATGAGGAATTCCGCCTGTTCCTGCGTCTGTTCACCCTGGTGACGGGCTCGCCGCTCAAGCAGTTCCCGAGTGGCCACCGGCGCGGAAGCGACCACCGCAGATACCCGCTCCGGATCACTGTGGTGTTCCAGCAGCGTGGCCAGCCGAGCCTTCTTGGTGGTGCCGGGAGCGGGGATGCCCAGGGCCACCAGCATGCGCCGCAGTTCCTCGGAGGTCGTGTCCGCCAGTAGCCGGGCGAGCGGCGCGTCCAGCCCCAACGGCGAATCCCACGCCTGCCGCAACGGCGCCGCCATGTGGAGCAGCCCTTGGCCGTCCGGCCAGACGAGCGCGTGATCGGCCAGTGTCTCCAGGGCCGCGTCCAGCCCGCGATCGCTCACCGTCTCGATCACGTCCAGCAGGTCGGCCAAAGCGGCACGTGGAACGGGTCCCAATGCCGCCAGCACCTCAGCCACCTGCAGCTGTGGCAGCGCGAGCTCCGCCAGCACCGGTGCCACCGACGCCGGGCGCTGAAGGCGGTCCGCGAGTTCGCCGAACGATCGTGGCTCCGGCGGGGACACGGCATCCGGGCGGGTCGCCAGGACTCGCACAAGTCGACCGACTTCCAGACCACTCAGCCACGAGGCCAGAGTTGATCCGCTGGGCTTGCCGATGGGGCACCTCACCAAGACGACGCCGTTGCTCTTCGAACCGGAACCGGTCCTGCACACGCTCCAGAATGGCGCACGGCAGGGGACACCCGCGTCCTGAGGCGGCAGGAAGCCCTCTGTGAGTGAAGGCGTTGCCCTGTCGGTCCACCCGTCAGGGGCAAAGCGAGGCGGTGAAAAGTCCCTTATGCCGGAAGTAAATGAGACCAGAACTGAGACCAGAGCATGCCGAGAACCCCGGCCGATGAGCGGTCCGGGGTTCTCATTTCGCCTGTTCAGGCGGCTGCGGAGGATACGAGACGCGGTACGTTGTCGGAGGTGCGTGGCGTCCGAGTTCAGGGCAGGGCGCGCACCGTTCCGGGGGCCTTCACTCTCCGTATGTACGACCGCAGGTTCGACTCGAAGTTTGCCGCAATCCGGGAGTGCTGGACTCACGCAGCCGACGCGTGACCCGTCAGGCGACGTTCCCTTTTCCCTGGGGTGGGTGCCGGTGGTGTGAGGTCGTTGCGCCGTGGCGGGGTTGCGCGTCTCCCTGATGGCAGGGCTCATAGGCCCGTCATCCGATTAGCCGTTCGCAATCCCAGCGGTCGCCGGGGTCTCGGTCAGCTGCGGAACTGGGGCGTTCGCCGAGCGGTGAGAGGTGTTCCCTGGCGGCGGCTTGGGCCACGGGAGTCAACGATGCCGCTGATTGTGTGCGAGCGGGGATGGCGGGGCCGGTCCGCGCGGGACGAAGGCAGGAGCGCGGACGGGCCCCGCCACCCCCGGCGAAGCTGCACTGGGCAAGTAGGCACGTGGGGCCGACTCTGTCTTGAGAGGTCAGGCCTCAGGAGCGACTACGGATCACCACATGCCCACCCGTCCAAGGAGGCTCGGCCATGAGAAACCCGCCCAGCGTCTTGTCCGGTCCCGGTAGATGCTTGACACTGCGGTCCCAGCTGATGGTCGACAGTGGCTGTGTTCGGCCTCTGTCCAGTTGGAGTGAGCGGTCAACGGGCTCTTGTGCAGCAGGTGCGGCGCGTGGAGCTCGACCGCTTCCAGGAGCTCTCGCTTCGAGGGGTTCACCATTGCTCGACCGGCCACGGTCACGGTGGGCACAGTCTCGTTCCCGTCGGCGACCGACCGGACGAATGCCGCCGCGTCCGGGTCTCGCCAGATGTTCACCTTCGTGTACTGGAGCCGAGTGAAAGGCCGACTGGGAGGGCAAGGGGGTACGTCTTCGCCTCGTCGACCGGCGGGCCGCTGAGCCCGAACACCGACTTCCACATCTGGAAGCGGCTCCTGCGGGACGCGGACGTACGTGACGGCCGTCTCCATGACGCTCGCCACACCGCAGCGACCGTGCTCCTGATCCTCGGCGTCCCGGACGTCGTGATCGACTCGATCATGGGTTGGGAGCCTGGGGGAGCGGCCCGGATGCGCGCTCGGTACATGCACGTGACGGGGACGATGCTCCGCAAGGTCGCGCAGCAAGTCGGCGACGCGCTCTGGGAGCCGCCGGGTACGGCCGGAAAATCCAACTGAGACGGAAACTGAGACGGACAACGTCGAAGGGCCCCACCGCAAGCGGTGGGGCCCTTCGACATCGTGCCCGGTGAGGCACTGGCGGAGGATACGAGATTCGAACTCGTGAGGGGTTGCCCCCAACACGCTTTCCAAGCGTGCGCCCTAGGCCTCTAGGCGAATCCTCCGCCGCAAACAATACAAGACGTTGAGGAGTGCTCGCGAACTCGTTCCCGCTCCCGACATCAGGTAGCCTTGGCGCAGCCCCTCACGCGGCGCTATCTGACTGAACTCCCCCAGGGCCGGAAGGCAGCAAGGGTAGGTTGGCTCTGGCGGGTGCGTGAGGGGCGTCTGCGTTCCCGGACCGATCTCCCGAGTCGATCTTCCGAGTCGATCTTCCGAGTCGATCTCCGGGAGCCGATCTCCCGGACCGATCTCACGGACCGATGGCCGGAGCGGACCTGCCCGGCCGGGTCGGGGCCGGGACCGATGTCAGTGGGCGCCTATAACCTCGTATGCGTGTCGTCTCTCGCTCTGTACCGCCGCTACCGCCCCGAGACCTTCGCCGAGGTCATCGGGCAGGAGCATGTCACCGACCCGCTGCAGCAGGCACTGCGCAACAACCGGGTCAACCACGCGTACCTGTTCAGCGGGCCGCGCGGCTGTGGCAAGACGACCAGCGCGCGGATCCTGGCCCGGTGTCTCAACTGCGAGCAGGGGCCCACACCCACGCCGTGCGGTGAGTGCCAGTCCTGTCAGGACCTCGCCCGCAACGGCCCCGGCTCCATCGACGTCATCGAGATCGACGCCGCTTCCCACGGTGGCGTGGACGACGCCCGTGACCTGCGCGAGAAGGCCTTCTTCGGTCCGGCCCGCAGCCGGTACAAGATCTACATCATCGACGAGGCCCACATGGTCACGTCGGCCGGTTTCAACGCGCTGCTGAAGGTCGTCGAGGAGCCGCCGGAGCATCTGAAGTTCATCTTCGCGACCACCGAGCCCGAGAAGGTCATCGGCACGATCCGGTCCCGGACCCATCACTACCCCTTCCGGCTGGTGCCCCCCGGCACCCTCCGGGAGTACCTCGGTCAGGTCTGCCAGAAGGAGACCATCCCCGTCGCCGACGGCGTGCTCCCGCTCGTCGTGCGGGCGGGCGGCGGGTCCGTGCGTGACTCGATGTCCGTCATGGACCAGCTCCTCGCGGGCGCCGCGGAGGACGGTGTGACATACGCCATGGCCACCGCACTCCTCGGCTATACCGACGGCTCCCTCCTCGACTCCGTCGTCGAGGCCTTCGCCACCGGCGACGGCGCCGCGGCCTTCGAGGTCGTCGACCGCGTCATCGAGGGTGGCAACGACCCCCGCCGCTTCGTCGCCGACCTCCTGGAGCGGCTGCGCGACCTGGTGATCCTCGCCGCCGTGCCGGACGCCGCGGAGAAGGGGCTCATCGACGCCCCCGCCGATGTGATCGAGCGCATGCAGGCCCAGGCCGGCACCTTCGGCCCCGCCGAGCTGGGCCGTGCGGCCGACCTGGTCAATGAGGGCTTGACCGAGATGCGCGGTGCCCACTCGCCCCGCCTCCAGCTCGAACTGATCTGCGCCCGCGTCCTGCTCCCCGCCGCCTACGGGGACGAGCGCTCCGTGATGGCCCGCCTCGACCGCATCGAGCGCGGTGTGAACTTCTCCGCGGGACCCGTCGGCATGCCCGCCATGGGATACGTTCCCGGCCCGGAGGGCCATGGGGGAGCGGCGGCCGCTCCGGGCCAGGTGGGCGGCCCCGCCCCGGTCCAGACGGGCGGTGGCGCCCCGGTGCCGACGGGCGGCGGCCCCGCCGCGGCCCGCGCGGCGGTCCGCGCCTCCGGAGCACCGGGCAACGGCGGATATGGCGGCGGCGGTGCGAGCGGCGGCGGTGCGGGCGGCGGCAGCGGTGTGAGCGGCGGCGGTCATACGGCTGCGGTGCCCGGCTCCGCTCCCACAGCGCCGGGCCAGGGCACTCCCCCTTCGCCACAAAGCCCTGCGGCCCCTCCGGCACCTCCGGCCCCCTCCACGCCTCACGCACCTGACGCGTCCCCTGCTCCGGCAGCCGGTGCCCAGGGCGGGCCCTCCGCGCCCGTCGGGCCGGGCACCGGCCCGGCCCCCGCCGAAGCCCCGGCCGCTTCCACTCCCGCTCCCGCCGGACCCGCCCAGGCGTCTCCCGCCCAGGCCCCGCCCGCCCCGGGCGCTTGGCCCACCGCCGCCTCCGCGGGAAGCGGCGCCCGGCGCCCCGGCGGCTGGCCGACGGCTGCCCCGGGCGCCCCCGCCCCGAGCACACCCCCGGCGCACACCCCCGGACCCGCCAACCCGCCGGCGTCCCCACCGCACGCCCCGGCTCAGACCACCCAGGCCCCCGCCCCGGCCCCCGCTCCCACGGGCGGCGGCGGTCTCGACCCGCGCATGCTCTGGCCGAACATCCTGGACGCCGTCAAGAACCGTCGGCGCTTCACCTGGATCCTGCTCAGCCAGAACGCCCAGGTGGCAGGCTTCGACGGCACGACCCTGCAGCTCGGCTTCGTCAACGCGGGCGCGCGGGACAACTTCCTGAGCAGCGGCAGCGAGGACGTGCTGCGGCAGGCGCTGGGCGAGCAGTTCAACGTCCAGTGGAAGATCGAGGCGATCGTCGACCCGTCGGGCGGCTCCGCGGCCCCCGCGCCGGGCGGCCCCTCCGGCTTCGGCGGCGGTGGCGTCCATCACACCGGCGGCGGCCAGAGCGCCGGCGGTGGCCACACCTCCGGCGGCGGCCCAGGTGCCGGCGGTGCGGGCGGCTACAACTCCGGCGGTTACAACTCCGGCGGCGGTACGGCGACGGCCCAGCGCCCCGCCCCGTCCCCGTCGGCCTCCCCTGCCTCTCCTCCGCAACAGTCGAGCAGCTCCGGCTCCGCCGCCCCCTCCGCCCCGGCTTCCCCGCCGACCGCCGCGTCAGTTCCCCAGCCGTCCGCTCCACCGCGGCGGCACGTCTCCGTCGAGGAGGACATCCCCGAGGACGACGACCCCGACCTCGACGAGTCGGCTCTCTCCGGCCAGGAGCTGATCGTCCGGGAGCTGGGGGCGACGGTGGTCGAGGAGTTCACGAACGAGTAGAGCCGGGCAGCCGGGAAGCAAGGGAGCCCGGAAGCAGGGCAGCCGGGCGGCCCGCAAGCAGCGCGGCCCGGAAGCCGGGAAGCCGGGCGGCCCGGATCAAGGCAGCCCGGAAGCCGGACGGCAGGGCAGCCCAGAAGCAGGGCAGCCCGGAAGCCGGGGCGCAGGACCCAGGAAGCCCGGAGGCAGGAAAGCCGGGGCGCAGGACCCAGGAAGCCCGGAGGCAGGAAGGCCGGGAAGCAGAGCGCCGGGCCTCCTTGGAGGAACCTCCAGCTCAAGATCCGCCCTCCCTTAGGCAGCCCGCACAAGGAGAACCCGGCGTCTCCCGTTAGGCTGACCCCCGTGAAGGTCCTCGTCATCGGCAGCGGCGCCCGCGAACACGCCCTGTGCCACTCCCTGTCCCACGACCCCGACGTCACGGCGCTGCACTGCGCCCCCGGCAACGCCGGCATCGCCGAGGTCGCCGAGCTGCACCAGGTCGACGCCCTGGACGGCGCCGCCGTCGCCGCGCTGGCCACCCGCCTGGGCGCTGAGCTCGTGGTGGTCGGCCCGGAGGCTCCGCTGGTCGCCGGTGTGGCCGACGCCGTGCGTGAGGCGGGCATCCCGGTCTTCGGCCCGTCCGGCCGGGCCGCGCAGCTCGAGGGCTCCAAGGCCTTCGCGAAGGACGTCATGGCGGCGGCCGAGGTGCCCACGGCCCGGTCGTACGTCTGCACCACGCCGGAAGAGGTCGACACGGCCCTCGACGCCTTCGGCGCGCCGTACGTCGTGAAGGACGACGGGCTCGCCGCGGGCAAGGGAGTCGTCGTCACCGACGACCTCGAAGCGGCCCGGGCCCACGCGGCGGCCTGCGAGCGCGTGGTCATCGAGGAGTACCTCGACGGCCCGGAGGTCTCCCTCTTCGCCGTGACCGACGGCGAGACGGTCGTACCGCTCCAGCCCGCCCAGGACTTCAAGCGCGCGCTGGACGGCGACGAGGGCCCCAACACCGGCGGCATGGGCGCGTACTCCCCGCTGCCGTGGGCCGACCCGAAGCTGGTCGACGAGGTGCTGCAGACCGTGCTGCAGCCGACGGTCGACGAGATGCAGCGGCGCGGCACGCCGTTCTCCGGCCTGCTCTACGCCGGTCTCGCGATCACCTCCCGGGGTGTCCGCGTGATCGAGTTCAACGCCCGGTTCGGCGACCCCGAGACGCAGGTCGTCCTGGCCCGGCTGAAGACGCCGCTGGCCGGTCTGCTGATGGCCGCCGCCACCGGCAACCTCGCCCACCTGGAGCCGCTGCGCTGGAGTGAGGACGCGGCCGTGACCGTGGTCGTCGCCTCGCACAACTACCCCGGCACCCCGCGCACCGGCGACCCGATCACCGGTCTGGACGAGGTCGCCGCGCAGGACGCCCCGCACGCGTACGTGCTGCACGCCGGCACCCGCCAGGAGGGCGACGCCGTCGTCAGCGCGGGCGGTCGCGTCCTGTCCGTGACGGCCACGGGCAAGGACCTCACCGAGGCCCGCGACCGTGCCTACACGGCCGTCGGCCGCATCCGCCTCGACGGCTCCCAGCACCGCACGGACATCGCGGCGAAGGCGGCAGGCGCGTAACCGCCCCCACCCCCGACCGAGCCCCACCCTCCCGCGGTCGGGTAACCACCGCCGGTCGGGTAACCACCGCCGGTCGGGGAACCACCCGCGGTCGGGGACCCACGCGGCTGGACACCCCCGCGCTCAGGGAAACCCCCGCGGTCGGTCACCCACCCGCGGTCAGGTGCACCCCCCGCGGTCAGGGGCACCACCCGCAGTCGGGGACCCGCGCGGCTGGAAACCCCCCACGGCAGGGAACCCACCCCGTCGCCGATGAACCCCGCAGGCCCCGGATCCGTCTCAGGATCCGGGGCCTGTCGCGTGCCGGACGCGGGGGTCTGATGCCTGCCGACCGTCATCCACCTCT
This sequence comes from Streptomyces sp. NPDC059696, assembly GCF_042733745.1. Classification (NCBI taxonomy): domain Bacteria; kingdom Bacillati; phylum Actinomycetota; class Actinomycetes; order Kitasatosporales; family Streptomycetaceae; genus Streptomyces; species Streptomyces sp. NPDC059696. The sequence goes on along the minus strand of NZ_JBHWFG010000003.1, from coordinate 66,784 downwards.
CCCCAAAGCCATTCCATCGAGTGACCGATGCCCTATCCGGCTGACGGGGGGCGGAGCCCCAACTAGGGTGCGGCGCAAGCGTTCCGGCACTTGGCCCATCGGCATTGCGATGTCAGTGACGGGTGCCACAGTGGGGGAGTGAGCAAGGGAAGCGTCGGGTCAACGGGGAGGGGGTGAGGTCGGTCGTGACCGGAATGGGTGTGGAAGCAGGCGCGCAGATTGCGCGGGCACGAGCACTGGCCGTGCTGCGCATCCGCAGCCGTGCCCTGGCCGTCGCCCTGCTGCCGGCCGCCTTCGCCGTGATCCTGCTCGCGGGCGCCGCCGGTGACCGCCTGGAGGGTCCCGGCTGGGACACGGCCCGGGCGGTTCTGACGCCGCTCGCCGCGCTGGTGCTGCTCGCCGCCGCCGGGGTCGCCCTGGTCGTCGCCCGGGCCCGGCCCGCCATGAGCCCGACCGTGCCGGTCGCCGAGGAGGCGGCCCCCGACCTGTACCGGATGGTGCGCGACCTGGCCGACCGCCTCGACGTCCCCGCACCCTCCGCGATAGCGCTCACCCCGGACTGCGACAGCTGGCTCGAGGACCGTACCCACCGGTCCCACGCACCGCCCCCGGCCGAGGAGCACGACGACATAGCGGGGTCGGGCAAGCAGGCACCACGCCGGCAGCCCGTCGCGCCCGTCCTCGTCATCGGCTCCCCGTTCCTGTGGTGGATGCGGGTCGGCGAGCTGCGCGCGGTCCTCGCCCCGGTGATCGCCGGTACAGGCCCCTCGGCCCACCCGGACATAGCCGCGGCCCGGCGCTTCGTCCGGGGCCTGGACGCCGCGGTGGCCGTGGCGTCGGAGCCCCGCCGCGATCCGGTGTCGCGGCTGGTGCTCGCCGGGGTCGGCCGGGTCGCCCGGCTTCTGCTGCGCAGCTGCCGGGTCCACGCCGCCGAGCTGGAGCGGGGCGTGGCGGCCGCGGCCGCGGAGCGTGCACAGGCTGTGGATTACGGACTGCGGATCGTCGCCCAGGAGCAGGTGGGTCTGGCTTACGCGGGCTGGGACCGGCTGCTGACCCGGGTGGCCCTGCCCGCCTGGCGGATGGGCCGCTGGCCGTCCCGGCTGGACGCGGGTGTGGTCGCGGCGCTCACGGAGCTGTCCCGGCGGGACCGTCTGGCCGAGGGCTTCGCGTCACGGCTGGGCGAGCGGCCGGCCTGTGATCTGCTGGAGGAGCCCGGCGCGGTCGACGAAGCCGCTTCCCTGCTCGCCGCCCGCCTCTTCCACGGCGGCCCCGCCGGGCCGGGGCCCGACTGGGCGCCGGTGGACTGGAGCGAGTATCCGGACGAGGTCGTGGACCGCAAGTGGCGCTTGGACGCGGCCCGCCTCCACCGCGTCCTGGACACGATGGGCGTCCGTCCCGCCACGGGCCCCACCCACACCGCCACCGACGCCCCGACCCTCTCCCGTGTCCTGGACCATCTGACGAACACACCCCCCTCGGACACCGCCGGGTCCACCGGAGCCGACCACCCCTCAGCGGGCCCGGCCACGGCCCCGACCACGGATCCCACAGCGCATCCCACCGCACACCCCGCCCCCGCGGCCCACCCGCCCGGCGCCGGAGCGGACGCGGACACCCCGGACCTCCTCGACGACGAGGACCTCTCCGGTACGACGGCCCCCAGCGCCACGCTCGCCGCCCGCCTCAGCGCCGAACTGGCCCGGGAGGAGGCCGCCCCCACTGCGGCGAACCCCTCAGCCGCCGCACCACCCCCCGCCACCGTTCCGGCCCCCGCCCCGGACCCCATGGCCCTCTGGGACGACCGGGCGCTGCCCCTCTTCCCCCTCCAGCCCCCGCGCACCGCCAGGGAGCTGCTCGCGGACCACCTCACCGCGATGGTCTGCTGCGCCGCGATGGACACCGCCGGTGCCGCGCCCGGCCTGGACTGGCTGGACGGCCCCACCCTCCTCGTCGACGGCGAGCGCACGGCCGATCTGGCCCCCATGGTCCTCTCGCTCATCGAGGACGGCGACGCCACGCCTCTGCGGCTCTGGCTGTCCCAGCTCGGCATACGCCCCGAGAAGCCGGTCCGCCTCGGCTGACCCACCGGAGCACTCACTTCCGGTTCTGGCCAATTCAAAACGAACAGTGACGAAGTGCGCGCGTTATGTGATGTGCTTGGACCGTTCACGTGCATGGCAAGCGCGTGCGACATACGACAAACACATACGCGTGACCGCGTCGCACGCACCACACCGGAAGTCATCACCACACCAGAAGTCATGACCACACCGGCAGTCATCACCACACCGGCAAGGACCACCACGGGGGCGTAGGGGAGGGGAGACGACCATGGGTTCGGAGCAGATCCGCCGCTGGGAGTCGGGGGCGCTGGCGCACGCCGTGACGGACCCCTTCGGCCAGGGCCCCGTGCCGTGGCTGCGCGGCAACGTGACGTACTTCGACGACTCCGGCCAGGTGGTCCCCTGGTACGTGGACCAGGACGCCCCGAACGCGTCGAAGAAGGGCAGCGGCCGGTCGGGCGGCCCCCGCGCGGCCGACGACGTGCACCGCCAGATCAAGGGCTTCACCTCCACCGGCGCGGTGGCGCCCGGCGAGGCCATCGACTTCCACATCACGGTCGACCCGCCGCAGCAGTTCGCCGTCGACATCTACCGCATCGGCCACTACGGCGGTGACGGCGCCGCGAAGATCACCACCAGCCCGCGGCTGTCCGGCATCGTCCAGCCCGCCCCGCTCACCGCGGACCGTACGGTCTCCTGCCACCACTGGTGGCTGTCCTGGCGGCTGCAGGTCCCCTCGTACTGGAACGTCGGCGCGTACGTGGCGGTCCTCACCACCGCGGACGGCTACCGCTCCCACGTCCCGTTCACGGTCCGCCACGACCAGCCCGCCGACCTGCTGCTCGTGCTGCCCGACGTCACCTGGCAGGCGTACAACCTCTACCCGGAGGACGGCCGCACCGGGGCCAGCCTCTACCACGCGTGGGACGAGGAGGGCCGGCTGCTGGGCGAGTCCGAGGCGGCCACGACGGTCTCGTTCGACCGCCCCTACGCGGGCGCGGGCCTCCCGCTCCACGTCGGCCACGCCTACGACTTCATCCGCTGGGCCGAGCGCTACGGCTACGACGTCGCCTACGCCACCGCCAGTGACCTGCACGCCGGCCGCGTCGACCCCGCCCGCTACCGCGGTCTGGTCTTCCCGGGCCACGACGAGTACTGGTCGGCCCCCATGCGCACCACCGTGGAGCTTGCCCGTGACGCGGGCACCTCGCTGGTCTTCCTCTCCGCCAACTCCATGTACTGGCAGGTGGAGCTCGGCCCGTCCCCCTCCGGCGTCCCCGACCGGCTGCTGACCTGCCGCAAGCGCAGGGGCCCGGGCAAACCGGTGCTGTGGCGGGAGATCGACCGGGCGGAACAGCAGCTCCTGGGCATCCAGTACGCCGGGCCCGTCCCCGAGCCGCACCCGCTGATCGTGCGCAACGCCGGGCACTGGCTGTGGGAGGCCACCGGGGCGCACGAGGGCGACGCGATCGAGAACCTGGTGGCGGGCGAGGCCGACCGCTACTTCCCGCGCACCTCGCTGCCCGAGCACGAGGAGCGGATCCTGCTCGCCCACTCCCCGTACACCGACAAGGAGGGCACGCCGCGCCACCAGGAGACGTCCCTGTACCGCGCGCCCTCCGGCGCCTGGGTCTTCGCAGCAGGAACGTTCGCCTGGTCCCCCGCCCTGGACCGCCCCGGCCACGTCGACCCGCGGATCCAGCGCGCCACCGCGAATCTCCTGGACCGCATCTGCAAACGCGACTGACCCACTGTCGGTGATCACGCTCGGATACGGGAGAATCGAGCCACTCAGACAGAACCACGGGGAGGAACCGTGTCCGGATTCGTAGAAAAGCCCGAGCCGATCCAGGTTCCGGGCCTGGTGCATCTGCACACCGGCAAGGTGCGCGAGCTGTACCGGAACGAGGCGGGCGACCTCGTGATGGTCGCCAGCGACCGCATCTCGGCCTACGACTGGGTGCTGCCGACCGAGATCCCCGACAAGGGCCGGATCCTCACGCAGCTCTCCCTGTGGTGGTTCGAGCGGCTCGCCGACCTCGCCCCGAACCACGTCCTGAGCACGGATCTGCCCGAGGGCGCCCCCGCCGACTGGGCGGGCCGCACGCTGATCTGCAAGTCGCTCCAGATGGTCCCCGTGGAGTGCGTGGCCCGCGGCTACCTCACCGGCTCGGGCCTCGCCGAGTACAAGGAGACGCGCACGGTCTGCGGCCTCGCCCTGCCGGAAGGCCTGACCGACGGCAGTGAACTGCCCGCCCCGATCTTCACCCCGGCCACCAAGGCCGCGGTCGGCGAGCACGACGAGAACGTCTCCTACGAGGAGGTCGCCCGCCAGGTCGGCGCGGACACCGCGGCCCGGCTGCGCCAGGCGACCCTCGCGGTCTACTCCCGGGGCCGGGACATCGCCCGGGAGCGGGGCATCATCCTCGCGGACACGAAGTTCGAGTTCGGCTTCGACGGCGACGAGCTGGTCCTCGCGGACGAGGTCCTCACCGCGGACTCCTCCCGTTTCTGGCCGGCCGACCAGTGGCAGCCGGGCCGGGCGCAGCCGTCGTACGACAAGCAGTTCGTCCGGGACTGGCTGACCTCGCCGGAGTCCGGCTGGGACCGGGGGAGCGAGCAGCCGCCGCCCGCCCTGCCCCAGCAGGTCGTCGACGCCACCCGCGCCAAGTACGTCGAGGCGTACGAGCGACTGACCGGCACGAGCTGGTCGTAGGAAACACGCGAGAAGCCCCCCGGCGGAACCGGGGGGCTTCTCGATGGAGCGAACGACGAGGTTCGAACTCGCGACCTCAACCTTGGCAAGGTTGCGCTCTACCAACTGAGCTACGTTCGCATGCGCCGTGGCGCGAGAACCACTATACCCAACCTCGCTCCCGCGCGAGCCGTACCGCCGCATGCCGGTTCTCGGCACCGAGCTTCGAGACGGCCGACGACAGATAGTTCCGCACGGTGCCCTGCGACAGCGCGGCCCGCTCGGCGATCTCCGCGACGGGTGCCCCGTCGGCGGCGAGTTCCAGCACCTCGGCCTCCCGCGCGGTCAGGGGCGAGTCCCCGGCAGCGATGGCGTCGGCGGCCAACTCCGGGTCGACGTAACGGTTCCCGGCGTGCACGGTCCGGATGAGCTCCGCCAGCCGCTGCGCGCTCACGGTCTTCGGCACGAACGCCCGCACCCCGGCCGCCAGCGCCCGTTTCAGATGGCCGGGCCGCCCGTGACTGGTGACGATGAGCACCTTGCAGCCGGGCAGTTCGGTCCGCAGGGATGTGGCGACCTTCACACCGTCCGCGCCGGGCATCTGGAGATCCAGCACGGCCACGTCGGGCTTGTGGGCCCGGGCCATGGTCAGGGCCTCGGGGCCGGTGGCGGCCTCGGCGACGACCAGGAGGTCGTCCTCCAGGGACAGCAGGGCGGCGAGCGCCCCCCGGATGAGGTGTTCGTCGTCGGCGAGCAGCAGCCGGACGGGCTCCACGGCCGTCATGAGGTGACCTCGCTCACCGACCGCTGGGCGGCAGCGGCCGGGACGGCACCGGAAGGGGTGGACTGCGGCGGCAGCGGAATCTCCACCGTCAACCGGAACAGTCCCCGCCCCACGGGCCCGGCCTCCAGCGTCCCGTCGATCGCCGCCAGCCGCTCCCGCAGCCCGGCGAGCCCCGAACCGGACGGTCCCGACCCGGACTCCGCCCCCGCCTCTCTCACGCCGTCGTTCTCCACCGACAACATCACCAGCCCCTCCCGCACCGTCAGTCGCACCGTGCACCGCCGCGCGTCCCCGTGCCGCAGCACGTTGGTCGCGGCCTCCCGCACCACCCACCCCAGCGCGGACTGCACCGCGGGCGGCAGGCCGGCGGCCGTCGATCCGCCGATCGTGCAGTCGATCCCGGCGGCCGTCAGCACCCCTTGCGCACCGGCGAGTTCGGCGCCGAGGTCGGCCTTCCGGTAGCCGCGCACGACCTCCCGCACCTCCCGCTGCGCATCCTGCGCGAGCCGCTGCACCTCGACCATCTGCGACACGGCCTCGGGGCGTCCCCGCTGGGCCAGCTGCACGGCCAGCTCGCTCTTCAGGGCGATCACGGCGAGGTTGCGCCCCATGACGTCGTGCAGATCCCGCCCGAACCGCAGCCGCTCCTCGGCGACGGCGAGCCTGGTCCGGGTCTCGCGGGCCTCGTCGAGTTCGTAGACGGCGTTCAGCAGCCACACCGAGAAGACCGCCGTGAACGCGATGAACACACCGCCGATCAGCACGATCAACGCCGTGAAGAGCGCCGTGAGGGCGGGGGCGCCGAGGGCGAGGGCCACCACCAGGGTGCCTGCCGCGAAACCGCCCGAGATGCCGAACGCCCGCCGGCGCGAGCGGACGCCGAGCGCGATGATGCCGGGACCGAAGATCAGGATCACTCCGAAGACGCCACCGGCGGCGGTGTCGACGTCCTCGCGGTGGGGTCCGTGCTCGGCGAGGACGAGCGCGGCGGCGGCGATCGCGGCGGTGACGGCTCCCAGCGTCCACATCAGTCCGGTGGGCTGGGGCCTGCGCCCGCGCGTCCAGTCGACCGCCCGGGACACGGTCACGAAGCAGAGGGCGGCGTGCACGGCGACCACCAGCATGACGGCACCGCCCAGCCGCGCCCCGAGCGGGGCCACGGACGTGAGCCCGACGGAGAAGAACTCCATCACCGCGAAGAAGTGGAACGACCACCGCGTGTACGTCTCGACTTTCTCCGGCGTGCTCTTGTGCCGCCACCACCTGCCCGGCATGCGCATCGGCCCGTCACTCCCCCTCGGTCAGCGGCGCGGTTCCCAGCGGAACCACCGCCGTACAGCAAACACCGCGACGAGGATCCAGGCCACGGCGGTCGCGAGAGCGCCCAGTGCCTCGTACGCGGACAGGTCTCCGGTCCAGCCGCCGCGCACCAGTGTGACGATCGGCGTCAGGGGCAGCAGCTCGCAGATCGAGGCCACGCGGTCCGGCATGAGCTCCAGCGGCCAGAACATGCCGGAGCCGATCATCGAGACCAGCAGCAGTGGCATGGGCGTGGCCTGGGCGCTCTCGCCGGTCCGGGTGAAGCTCGCGGTGGCCGCGGCGAGGGCCGCGCACATCACGAGGCCCAACAGCAGGCCCAGCACGACCAGATGGGGGGCCGACGGCGCGGACAGGTCCAGCAGGGCCGCGCAGCCCGCCGTCAGCAGCAGGCACTGCGCCAGCCCGGTGAGGGCGGCCGGCAGCGAGGCACCGGCGAGGATCTCGACGTCCCGCAGCTCACCGGTGCGCAGCCGCTTGAGGACGAGCTCCTCACGCCGGACGACGAACACGCCGACGAGCACCGAGTACACGGCGAACAGCAGGGAGAAGCCGACCGCGGCGGGCAGCACCAGGGTGCCGGTGCTCAGCCCCGCCCCGGCGAGGTCCATCCCCTCCGCCGCCGACCGCACGCTGACCGGCATCACCAGCGGCACGAACAGTGCGGCGACGAGCGCGCCCCTGGTCCGCCCGAGCAGGGTCAGTTCGGCGCGGGCGAGCGCGGTCATCCGGCTCAGCGGGGTCGTCGCCGCCGCTGCCGGGCGGGGCGTGGTGGGGATGGCGCTCATGCCGCGTACTCCTTCGTCGTCATGCCGTCGGCCTGCTCGGCGGAGACGTTCTTGGCGATGGTGAGGAACGCCTCCTCCAGGGAGGCCGAGCGCACGTCCAGGCGGCGCAGCTCGACCCGGGCCCGCTCGGCCCACACCAGCAGCGCGGTGGCCGTGCGCTGCAGTTCGCGGGTGCGCAGCCGGACGGTGCGGCCGTCGGTCTCGTGGCCGCTCACGCCCAGTTCGCCGAGCGGGGGCAGATCGCCGACGAAGTAGCCGTCGGGCAGCTCGAAGGAGATCCGCGAGGGCTCGGTGGCGGTCACCTCCGCCGGGGTCCCGGTGGTGGCGATCCGGCCCTCGTGCATGATCGCGAGCCGGTCGGCGAGGTTCTCGGCCTCCTCCAGGTAGTGCGTGGTCAGCAGCACCGTCGTCCCGCCGTCGCGCAGCTTGCTCACCAACTCCCAGGTGGCACGGCGGCCTTCGGCGTCCAGGCCGGTGGAGGGCTCGTCGAGGAAGAGCACCTCGGGGTCGCCGAGCAGGGCGAGCGCCAGGTCGAGGCGGCGCCGCTGGCCGCCGGAGAGCTGCTTGACCCGGGTGCCGGCCTTGGCTTCCAGGCCGACCAGCGCCAGTACCTCCGCCGGGGGCCGGGCGCCACTCACGCATCCCGCCCACATCCGGGCGGTCTCGGCGACGGTCAGCTCGGAGGGGAAGCCGCCTTCCTGGAGCATCACGCCGGTGCGGGGCCGTACCGCGGCCCGGTCGGTGTACGGGTCGTGCCCGAGCACGCGCACCCGGCCGCCGGCCGGCTGCGCGAGCCCTTCCAGGAGTTCGACGGTGGAGGTCTTGCCCGCGCCGTTGGTGCCGAGCAGCGCGAAGATTTCTCCCCGCCGGACGGAAAAGCTGATTCCGCGTACCGCCTCGAACCCGCCCCCGTACACACGTCGCAGGTCAGTGACCTCAATCACGTGTTCGTGTCCGCTGGTTTCCATGCGTCCAGCGTCCCGGCCGGGCGGGGCCGGAGGCAGTGCGCGCTGTCATCACTCGGCATGACAAATGTCAGAAACGGGATCAGCACACGAAGAAGCCCCGGTCCTGAGGGACCGGGGCTTCTTTCCCGAGCGGACGACGAGGTTCGAACTCGCGACCTCAACCTTGGCAAGGTTGCGCTCTACCAACTGAGCTACGTCCGCATGTGCTCCCGATCGGCTTTCACCGACCGGTGCGGCACCAGCCTACCTGATCCACAACTGTGGCCGGTACGGCGATGCAGAGCGGGTGACAGGAATCGCACACTGCGCCTTCCCCCTGGAAGGGGGATGTTCTACTACTGAACTACACCCGCATGTTTCCGTGAGCTGGGCTTTTCGGCCTCGCCCCTCGGCGTGCTCCAGACTCTAGCTGATCAGCCGGGGTGCTGCGCAAGTCGGCTGCCGCGAGGGGCGGGTGAGCGGGCATCGGCCCGGGGTGGACGGGCCGTCACTGGGCCGCGGTGAACGCCTCGTAGACCTTCTTGGGGATGCGCCCGCGCGCGGGGACGTCCATCTTGTTGGCCTGCGCCCAGGCGCGTACGGCCGACGGGTCGGGGGCGACCTCCGTCTGCCGGTACGCCTTGCCGGAGCGGGACCGCTTGCGGCCGGCCTCCACGTAGGGCGCGAGCGCCTTCCGCAGTTCTCCGGCGTTGCCTTCGCTCAGGTCGATCTCGTACGACTTGCCGTCCAGTCCGAAGGCGATCGTTTCCGCCGCTTCCGAGCCGTCGATGTCGTCAGAGAGAGTGACCACGACCTTTTGCGCCACGAATATCGGTCCCTTCATGCGGCACTTTGCCAATTCATTTGTACAGTGCCTGGCAATGCATTGTGAAGCCCGACTAAATCCTTCCGCGTGTCAGAAGGCAATAGGTGCCGGGTGTCGATCCGGAATCTTTCCCGAAAATTTCGTGTGTGGGTCCGTCGATGCCGGATCGTGATGACGGTCACGTAGTTTCCTACAAGTCAACGCGCGTAGAAATTTTGTACGGGTAGTCTGAAGGAACCTGCTCAGCACCACACACCGGGAGTGCCAGTGGCACGCGTCGTAGTCGACGTCATGCTCAAGCCGGAGATCCTCGACCCCCAGGGCCAGGCGGTGCAGCGCGCACTGCCGCGGCTGGGTTTCGACGGGATCTCGGACGTCCGCCAGGGAAAGCGTTTCGAACTGGAAGTTGACGGGCCGGTCGACGAGGCCGCCCTCGCCCGCATTCATGATCTTGCGGAGTCCTTCCTCGCGAACACCGTGATCGAGGACTTCACGATCCGGGTCGAGGAAGTCGCGGAGGCCGCGAAGTGACCGCTCGTATTGGCGTCGTCACTTTTCCCGGCAGCCTGGACGACCGTGACACCCAGCGCGCGATCCGTGTCGCGGGCGCCGAACCGGTCGCCCTGTGGCACAAGGACAAGGACCTCAAGCAGGTCGACGCCGTGGTGCTGTGCGGTGGTTTCTCCTACGGCGACTATCTGCGCGCCGGAGCCATCGCCCGTTTCTCGCCGGTGATGGAGCCCCTGCTGGAGCAGGCGAAGGCCGGTCTGCCGGTCCTCGGCATCTGCAACGGCTTCCAGATCCTCACCGAGGCCCACCTGCTGCCGGGCACGATGCTCCGCAACGACCACCTGCACTTCATCTGCCGTGACCAGAAGCTGCGGGTGGAGAACGCCGAGACCGCCTGGACCACCGACTACGCGGCCGGCCAGGAGATCTCCATCCCGCTGAAGAACAATGACGGGCAGTACGTCGCCGACGCGTACACGCTGGACAAGCTGGAGGCCGAGGGCCGCGTCGCCTTCCGGTACCTGGTCCGCGGCGAAGCCGCCGATGGGTACGGCAACCCCAACGGCTCGCAGCGGGACATCGCCGGCGTCACCAACGAGGCCGGGAACGTGGTCGGCCTCATGCCGCACCCCGAGCACGCCGTCGAGCCGCTGATCGGCACCGGCCGCACCGACGGCCTCCCGTTCTTCACCTCGATCCTCAAGAAGCTGGTCAACGCATGAGCCGGACGCCTCTGGACACGGTCGAGCACGCGGCCGCGACCCCCGACGTCGAGCTGCCCTGGGCCGAACTGGGCCTGAAGAAGGACGAGTACGAGAGGGTCGTCGAGATCCTCGGCCGCCGCCCCACGGGCGCGGAGCTGGCCATGTACTCGGTGATGTGGTCGGAGCACTGCTCGTACAAGAGCAGCAAGGTCCACCTGCGCCAGTTCGGCGAGAAGGCCCCCCGGTCCGACGCGATGCTCGTCGGCATCGGCGAGAACGCCGGTGTCGTCGACGTCGGCCAGGGCTACGCGGTCACCTTCAAGGTCGAGTCGCACAACCACCCGTCGTACGTCGAGCCCTACCAGGGCGCGGCCACCGGTGTCGGCGGCATCGTCCGCGACATCATCGCCATGGGCGCCCGCCCGGTCGCCGTCGTCGACCCGCTGCGCTTCGGCGCCGCCGACCACCCCGACACCAAGCGCGTGCTGCCGGGTGTCGTCGCGGGCATCGGCGGCTACGGCAACTGCCTGGGTCTGCCCAACATCGGCGGCGAGGTCGTCTTCGACGCCTGCTACCAGGGCAACCCGCTGGTCAACGCCGGTGCCATCGGCGTCATGCGGCACGAGGACATCCACCTCGCGAAGGCGTCCGGCGCGGGCAACAAGGTCATCCTGTACGGCGCCCGCACCGGCGGCGACGGCATCGGCGGCGCCTCGATCCTGGCCTCCGAGACCTTCGACGACGCCAAGCCCTCGAAGCGCCCGGCCGTGCAGGTCGGCGACCCCTTCCAGGAGAAGCTCCTCATCGAGTGCACCCTGGAGGCCTTCGCCGAGAAGCTGGTCGTCGGCATCCAGGACCTCGGCGCGGCGGGCCTGTCCTGCGCGACCAGCGAGCTGGCGTCGAACGGCTCCGGCGGCATGCGCGTGACGCTGGACGACGTACCCCTGCGGGACTCGACTCTCTCCCCCGAGGAAATCCTCATGAGCGAGTCGCAGGAGCGCATGTGCGCGGTCGTCGAGCCGGAGAAGGTCGACCGGTTCCTGGAGATCTGCGAGAAGTGGGACGTCATCGCCACCGTCATCGGTGAGGTGACCGACGGCGACCGCCTGGAGATCTACTGGCACGGCGGCAAGATCGTCGACGTCGACCCGCGCACGGTCGCCCACGAGGGCCCGGTCTACGAGCGCCCGTACGCCCGTCCCGACTGGCAGGACACCCTCCAGGCGGACGACGCGAACAAGCTGCCCCGCCCGGCGACCTCCGAGGAGCTGAAGGACCAGGTCCTGAAGCTGGTCGCCTCCCCGAACCAGGCCTCCAAGTCCTGGATCACCAGCCAGTACGACCACTTCGTGCAGGGCAACACCGTCCTCGCCCAGCCCGAGGACTCCGGCATGATCCGGATCGACGAGGAGACCGGCCTCGGCGTGGCCATCGCCACGGACGGCAACGGCCGGTACGCCAAGCTCGACCCGTACCACGGCGCCCAGCTCGCCCTGGCGGAGGCGTACCGCAACGTCGCCACCACCGGCGCCAAGCCGCTGGCCGTCTCCGACTGCCTGAACTTCGGCTCGCCCGAGGACCCGGCGGTCATGTGGCAGTTCGCGGAGGCCGTGCGCGGCCTGGCCGACGCCTGCCAGCAGCTCGGCACCCCGGTGACCGGCGGCAACGTCTCGCTGTACAACCAGACGGGCGAGGCCGCCATCCACCCGACCCCGGTCGTCGCGGTCCTCGGCGTCATCGACGACGTGGCCCGCCGCACGCCGGTCGCCTTCCAGGAGGAGGGCCAGCTGCTCTACCTCCTCGGCGACACGCGTGAGGAGTTCGGCGGCTCGGCCTGGTCCCAGGTCGTGCACGACCACCTCGGCGGCCTGCCCCCGCAGGTCGACCTGGAGCGTGAGCGCCTGCTCGCCGAGATCCTGATCTCCGCCTCCCGCGACGGCATGATCGACTCCGCGCACGACCTGTCCGACGGCGGTCTGATCCAGGCGGTCGTGGAGTCGGCGCTGCTCGGGAGGAAGGGCGCCCGCCTGATCGTCCCGGACGGTCTGGACGCCTTCACCTTCCTCTTCTCCGAGTCGGCGGGCCGCGCTGTCGTGGCCGTGCCGCGCTCCGAGGAGGTCCGCTTCAACGACATGTGCGGTGCGCGCGGCCTGCCGGTCACCCGCATCGGCGTCGTCGACGGCGACACCGTGGACGTCCAGGGCGAGTTCGCCCTGTCCCTGTCCGAGCTGCGCGAGGCGCACGAGGGCACGATCCCGGCGCTGCTGAAGTAGGCAATCGCTACCGAAGCCCCCGCCCGGTCCGCCGGGCGGGGGCTTCGCCGTGTCCGGAAGGAGAGGGGCGCGGGCCCTTGCACGTGATTACGTATCTTCGTAATCTCTCAGGGTGGATCTGGAACAACGCGTCGCGGAGCTCGAACGCCGCTTGGCGGCCCTGGAAGGTACCCGGAGCACCGGCCCCCGCGTCGGCGGAGGCGACTTCTGGGCGCTGAACGGGCTGCGGGAGCAGCTGTCCGAGGCGGAGGCACCCGACGGCGGTGTCCTCTACACGGGATCCGTCGGCCTGCCGACGGGCGACGAGTACTCCTGGCAGATGACCCTCCTCACGGAGGACCTGCTGGAAGGCGACTGGACGGCGGCCGCCGAGTCGTTCGCGGCCCTCGGCCACCCGGTCCGTCTGCGGCTGCTGCGCGAGATCCTCGGCGGCCGGCGCACCGCCGCCGAACTGGCCGGGCTGGACGAGACCGGCACGACCGGCCAGATCTACCACCACCTGCGCCAGCTCACCGCCACGGGCTGGCTGCACACGACCGCCCGCGGCCGCCACGAGGTGCCACCGGCCCGGGTCGTACCGCTGCTGGTGGCACTGGCGACGACCCGCCCGTAGCAGCTCACCCACCGCACGAGGGGGACGGAGATGTCCGCACGCAAGCTCGGCACGACAGCCTTCCGAGGGCTCCAACTGGTTTTCGTCGGCATGGTGACCGTCCATGTCCTGAGCGGCTGGGACTACGCGGTGTGGTGGGACTTGGTGCCCCTGGTCCTGGCGTTCGCCGTGATCACCGTCACCAACCGCTGGGGCGGCACACCGGACGCCCCCGGCGTCGCCCGTGAGCCCCTCGAGGTCGCCGTGCCCGTCACCGGGCGCTGGTCCGCGCTGAACAGCCCGGCCGACCGCACCCCGAGCCACGGGGTGCACGCCCACGGCCAGACGTACGCCATCGACGTCCTCGCCGAGCCCGAGCCGGGTGCCCGCCCGGCCTTCGCCTGGTTCCGGCCGCTCGCCCGCCGGCCCCACCACTTCCCGGCGTTCGACGCCCCCGTCCTCGCGGTGGCCGACGCCACGGTCGTACGAGTGGCCGACGGGCAGCGCGACCACCTCAGCCGCACCTCCCTGCCCGGCCTGCTGTACCTGATGCTCGTCGAGGGCTCGCTACGCGAGATGTCGGGCGTCCACCGTCTCCTCGGCAACCACGTCGTCCTCGACCTCGGCGACGGCGCCTACGCCGCCTACGCCCACCTCCGGCGCGGTTCCCTCACCGTCCGGGAGGGCGACCGGGTGCGGGCCGGGCAGCCGATCGCCCGCTGCGGCAACTCCGGCAACTCCTCCGAGCCGCACCTGCACTTCCAGCTCATGGACGCCCCGGACCCGGACGCGGCCCGGGGCATCCCCTTCACCTGGCGGGGCATCGGCGTCCCACGGAACGGGGAGTTCTTCGAGGCTGCTCCCCCTGTCACCGCCCGCATCTAGGCTGACCCCCATGCCCCCGGCCAGGAAACGCACCCGCAGCTACGATCCCGCCAAGATCCGCGCGGCGGTGCTCGCACAGTTCGGGCACGTGCGGGACGCCGTCGCCGGCCTCACCCCCGAGCAGCTCGCCCTGCCCACCCGGCTGGGCGACTGGACCGTACGGGACCTGACGGCCCATGTCGGGATGAGCCTCGGGGCGGTGTCCCGGCTGACCGCACTGCCGGAACCGGCCACGCAGGACGGCACCCTCCTCGACTGGCCCGCCGCCATCGCGGCCGAGGCGCCGGACATCGCCGCCCATGCCCGCGAGCTCGCCGAGACCCACCCGGATCCCGTCGCCCACCTCGCGGCCACCGAGGAGCGCTTCACCGCCGACCTCGCCGCCCACCCCGACACCCGGCTCCTCGCCACCAGCGCCGGAGCCCTGCCCCTGGCCGACTACCTCGTCACCCGCACCGTCGAACTCGTCGTCCACACCGACGACCTCAACGCCGCCGTCCCCGCCCTGGACATCCCCTACGACCGCCAGGCCCTGGCCGCCTGCACCCGGCTCCTGGCCGACACGCTCGCCGCGAAGGCCCCCGGCGGATCGACGGAGGTGCGGGTGCCGCCGTACGCGGTGGTGCAGTGCCTGGAGGGTCCGCGGCACACCCGGGGCACCCCGCCCAACGTCGTCGAGACGGACCCGCTGACCTGGATCCGGCTCGCGACCGGACGCCTCACCTGGGCCTCGGCACTCCAGGACGCCAAGGTCAGCGCCAGCGGGGAGCGCGCGGACCTGTCGGCCTGCCTGCCCCTGCTGCGCTGAGGGGAACCGATCCCCCCGGTTCCCCCGTCGAAGTGGCATGGACAGGCAGAAGCAGCGCATGACCCTGACGGCCGCCGCCATGCTCGTCCCGCTCATGGCGGCCTGCGGCAGTGAGAAGGCGGACGGCGGCAGCGGCTCGGTCGGTGCCGGGAAGCCGGTCACCGGTGTGCGGTGGACCGTGGACAGCGTCACCGCGGACGGCAGGACGCAGAAGGCCCCCACCGGCGCCCACGTGACCATCGACCAGGGCCGGGCCGAGGGCAGCCTCGGCTGCAACACCTTCAGCGCCGAGGCCACCGTCGACGGCGACCGCGTCCGGCTGGGCAAGACCCGGTCCACCGAGATGGCCTGCGAGAACAAGCCGATGGAGTTCGAGACGGCCCTCGCGCGCACCCTCTCCGGCCAGGAGCTGAAGGCGACGGTGGACGACGGCCGCCTCACCCTGACCACCGACCGGGGCGACACCGTCCGTCTGAGCGAGGCCAAGGACGCCCCACTGGCCGGCACCAAGTGGACCGTCACGACTCCGCACGCCGACGGCCGGGCCCACCTCACCCTCGACACGAAGAAGGGCACCGTCTCCGGCAGCCTCGGCTGCAACAAGGTGCACGCGAAGGCCACGGTCCGCGACGGCCATATCACCCTCGGCCCTCCCGCCAGGACCCGAATGATGTGCGAAGACTCACTCATGGACGACGAGAAGACCCTGCTGCGACTTTTCGACGGAGAGACCGAGTACCGAGTCGATCATCAAACCCTCACCCTGACCAGCGAAAACGGTACGCGCGTGCGAGCCGTCGCCGAGCGGTGATCCACCGGAAAGTCCGGTATCCCCAATTCGGACCAGTGGTCGACCTCGCCTACACTCGGGGACGTGCCACGTGGTGACGGACGACTCAACCACGACCTGCTCCCCGGCGAGAAGGGCCCCCAGGACGCTTGTGGCGTCTTCGGTGTCTGGGCTCCGGGCGAAGAGGTCGCCAAGCTCACGTACTTCGGGCTCTACGCCCTCCAGCATCGAGGCCAGGAATCCGCGGGAATCGCGGTCAGCAACGGCTCACAGATCCTCGTCTTCAAGGACATGGGCCTGGTTTCCCAGGTCTTCGACGAGACCTCCCTCGGTTCGCTCCAGGGTCACATCGCGGTCGGACACGCCCGCTACTCGACCACCGGTGCCTCCGTCTGGGAGAACGCCCAGCCGACCTTCCGCGCGACCGGACACGGATCCATCGCGCTCGGCCACAACGGCAATCTCGTCAACACCGCCCAGCTCGCCGAGATGGTCGCCGACCTGCCCAAGCAGGAAGGCGGACGCACCCCGCGCGTCGCGGCGACCAACGACACCGACCTGCTCACCGCGCTCCTCGCGGCCCAGGTCGACGAGGACGGCAAGCCGCTGACCATCGAGGAGGCCGCACACACGGTCCTCCCGCAGGTCAGAGGCGCCTTCTCGCTCGTCTTCATGGACGAGCACACCCTGTACGCGGCCCGCGACCCGCAGGGCATCCGCCCGCTGGTCCTCGGCCGGCTGGAGCGCGGCTGGGTCGTCGCCTCCGAGTCCGCCGCCCTCGACATCTGCGGCGCCTCCTACGTCCGCGAGATCGAGCCGGGCGAGTTCGTCGCCATCGACGAGAACGGCCTCCGGACCTCCCGATTCGCGGACGCGAAGCCCAAGGGCTGTGTCTTCGAGTACGTGTACCTGGCCCGCCCCGACACCGACATCGCCGGCCGGAACGTGTACCTCTCCCGCGTGGAGATGGGCCGCAAGCTGGCGAAGGAGGCCCCGGTCGAGGCCGACCTGGTGATAGCGACGCCGGAATCCGGCACCCCCGCCGCCATCGGCTACGCGGAGGCCTCCGGCATCCCCTTCGGCAACGGCCTGGTGAAGAACGCCTACGTCGGGCGCACCTTCATCCAGCCCTCGCAGACCATCCGCCAGCTGGGCATCCGTCTGAAGCTGAACCCGCTGAAGGAAGTCATCAAGGGCAAGCGCCTGGTCGTCGTCGACGACTCGATCGTGCGCGGCAACACCCAGCGGGCCCTGGTCCGCATGCTGCGCGAGGCGGGCGCCGCCGAGGTCCACATCCGGATCTCCTCGCCGCCCGTGAAGTGGCCCTGCTTCTTCGGCATCGACTTCGCGACCCGCGCCGAGCTCATCGCCAACGGCATGACGATCGACGAGATCGGCACGTCCCTGGGCGCCGACTCCCTGGCCTACATCTCCATCGACGGCATGATCGAGGCGACCACCATCGCCAAGCCGAACCTGTGCCGCGCCTGCTTCGACGGCGAGTACCCGATGGAGCTCCCGGACCCCGAGCTGCTCGGCAAGCAGCTGCTGGAAACGGAGCTGGCCGCCGGCCCGGCCGCCACGGCCGCCGCCGACGCGATCCGCCGCCCGTAAGACGGCCCGTCCCACCTGCCGTACAACACGAAGGTTCTCATCGTCATGCCTGACACAACTGGTGCCAGCTACGCAGCCGCGGGCGTCGACATCGAAGCGGGCGACCGCGCCGTCGAACTGATGAAGGAGTGGGTGAAGAAGGCCCAGCGCCCCGAGGTCCTCGGCGGCCTCGGCGGCTTCGCCGGCCTCTTCGACGCCTCCGCCCTGAAGAACTACGAGCGTCCCCTGCTCGCCTCCGCCACGGACGGCGTCGGCACCAAGGTCGACATCGCCCGCCAGCTGGGCGTCTACGACTCCATCGGCCACGACCTGGTCGCGATGGTCATGGACGACATCGTGGTGTGTGGCGCCGAGCCGCTGTTCATGACCGACTACATCTGCGTCGGCAAGGTCCACCCCGAGCGGGTCGCCGCCATCGTCAAGGGCATCGCCGAGGGCTGTGTACTGGCCGGCTGCGCCCTGGTCGGCGGCGAGACGGCCGAACACCCGGGCCTGCTGGGCGAGGACGACTTCGACGTCGCCGGCGCCGGTACGGGCGTCGTGGAGGCCGACCGGCTGCTCGGGGCCGATCGCATCCGGACGGGTGACGCGGTGATCGCCATGGCGTCCTCCGGTCTTCACTCGAACGGGTACTCCCTCGTCCGCCACGTCCTGCTCAACCAGGCCGGTCTGGCCCTGGACGCGCACATCGAGGAGCTCGGCCGCACCCTCGGCGAGGAGCTGCTGGAGCCGACGAAGATCTACTCGCTGGACTGCCTGGCCCTGATGCGCACCACCGAGGTGCACGCCTTCAGCCACATCACCGGCGGTGGGCTCGCGGCCAACCTCGCCCGGGTCGTCCCCGACGAGCTGCACGCGATCGTGGACCGCTCGACCTGGACCCCGGCCCCGATCTTCGACCTGGTCGGCCGCACCGGCAGCGTCGAACGCCTGGAGCTCGAGAAGACCCTGAACATGGGCGTCGGCATGATCGCGATCGTGCCCCAGGAGTCCGTGGACGTGGCCCTGGCGACCCTCGCCGACCGAGGCGTGGACGCCTGGGTGGCCGGAGAGATCACGGACCGGGGCGAGCACACCACCGGCGCCGCCCTGGTCGGTGACTACGCGAGCTGAGCCACGGGGTCATGACCGTGCAGGCAGCACAGAACCCGGTCGGTGACCGTCGGTCACCGACCGGGTGAGTGCGTCAGTGCAGGGTCAAGCGCCGCGACGATGCTGCGAGGACTGGCCGTCCTCGTCGTCGTCGTCCTCATAGAGGTCGGCGTACCGTGCGTACAGGTCGTCGTCCTCATCGTCTTCGAACGGCTCGCCGTTAGGCGGCTGCGGATTCGAAGGCGATGCACCCAGCTCCTCGGCCAGGCGTGAGAGGTCAGTCCCACCGCTGTTGTACTTCAGCTGGCGGGCGACCTTCGTCTGCTTGGCCTTGGCCCGGCCGCGCCCCATGGCTCGACCCCCTCAACGACGGGGCTCGACGGCCCCAGAGTCTTGACACGCGTTCATGGTCCGGCACGGACTCTCCGCAGAGAGACCGGTCCGTAGGGCTTCCACGGTACCTGAGCCCGCGCCCATACGGTACGTCGCCCGCATGACGTGCCCGCGCCCAGGACCTTCGAGGCGCCCCGTCCTCGCTGGTCAACCGCGATTTTAACCACTTATCGGCGGTCGACCCGCCGGTAGAAGTGAGAGTTCTCTCTAACTGCCCACCGACGGGTACCGGCCAAACGTGCGAGACCCCGAGGATCGGGCCCGCGCCGCCCCGGGGTCAGCCCGCCCGGCGGGCCAGGGCCGCGTCGTGCATCCGCTGCTCGGCGATCCGGTCGGCCGCCGCGGCCGGCGGAATACCGTCCTCCTTCGCACGTGCGAATATGGCCAGCGTGGTGTCGAAGATCTTCGACGCCTTCGCCTTGCACCGGTCGAAGTCGAAGCCGTGCAGCTCGTCGGCGACCTGGATGACCCCGCCGGCGTTCACCACGTAGTCCGGCGCGTAGAGGATCCCGCGGTCGGCGAGGTCCTTCTCCACCCCCGGGTGGGCGAGCTGGTTGTTGGCGGCGCCGCAGACCACCGTGGCGGTGAGCGCCGGCACGGTGTCGTCGTTCAGGGCCCCGCCCAGCGCGCAGGGGGCGTAGATGTCGAGGCCCTCGGCGCGGATCAGGGTGGCGGTGTCGGCGACGGCCGTCACGCCCGTCGGGTGCGCCGCGAGGATCCGGCCCACAGCCTCCTCACGCACGTCGGTGATGAGGACCTCGGCGCCCTCGGCCCGCAGGTGCTCCACCAGGTGGTGGCCGACCTTGCCGACACCGGCGATGCCGACCCGCTTCCCACGCAGCGAGGGGTCGCCCCACAGGTGCTGCGCGGAGGCGCGCATGCCCTGGTAGACGCCGTAGGCGGTGAGGACGGAGGAGTCCCCGGCGCCGCCGTTCTCCGGGGAGCGGCCGGTCGTCCAGCGGCACTCGCGGGCCACGACGTCCATGTCGGCGACATACGTGCCGACGTCGCAGGCGGTGACGTAGCGGCCGCCCAGCGAGGCGACGAACCGGCCGTAGGCGAGGAGCAGCTCCTCGCTCTTGACGGTGTCCGGGTCGCCGATGATCACGGCCTTGCCGCCGCCGTGGTCGAGACCGGCCATGGCGTTCTTGTACGACATCCCGCGGGCGAGGTTCAGCGCGTCGGCGACGGCCTCGGCCTCGGTCGCGTACGGGTAGAAGCGCGTACCGCCGAGCGCGGGGCCCAGGGCGGTGGAGTGGAGGGCGATGACGGCCTTGAGGCCGCTCGCGCGGTCCTGGCAGAGCACGACTTGCTCATGTCCGCCCTGGTCCGAGTGGAACAGGGTGTGCAGTACATCAGCAGGTGCGCCGGTTACGTCGGTCACTGTGGTGACTCCTGAGTAAATTGCGGCGGGTGGAGAGCAGGCCCCGTGTGGGTGGCGGGGACTGTTGAGCATGAGATTAGAGCCTGGTGGCCCCGCCGGCCGCACCGTGCACAGGATCCCCTCCGACCGGAGTACACCCGTGCGACGATTTGCATAGATTTCCCGCGCGATCGCGAGCGGGTCCGGCAGGTTTTCGCCGCGGAGTGCGGGGGAGGGAGCAGGCGTGCCCAAGGTGACCTCGGTGATCGTCCCCTACACGACCTACCTGCGCGTGTACGAACCGCTGGCCGCCTTCCCCGAGCCGGAGCGCAGCCAGTGGGCCCGCTACGCCCGCCGCACGGACCGTCCCTCGTACCAGGACGAACTCCGCCGTGCCCTGAGCGACTTGGCGCCCACCCCGCCGGTGCCGGTGCCGGTGCACGAGAGCGAGGACGCCTTCGTGCTGGAGGTCGACGGCGTCGTCTGCGTCTGCCCCTGGCGCACCCGGCTGCGCGGCTGGCTGGCCCTGGACGAGCTGTCCGAGGAACTGCCCCCGCCGGTCATGGACGCGGTCCTGCCGCCCGTCCTGCGGCGCCAGGCGGCCCAGGACTACGAGCGCTGGCTGGCGATCAACCCCGACGCCCGGCCGTGGATCCGCACGGCCACCTGGCAGGTGCCGATCAACTGGTTCGTGCTGGTCTCCGACGAGGAGCGCGAGTACGACAAGGGCGCGTCGGCCGGCAGCCCGCCCGTGCTGCGCTACCGCACCCCCATGGTCCAGGCCCGGCGGCGGGTGGCCCGGGGCCTGCGCGCCCTGAGGGAGGCCATGGACGAGGGGCCGCTGATCGACGGCCTCACCGACGTCGGGCGCTGGCTGGAGGAGTTCCACCCGCGTTCGCACGTGGAACTGGACTACGGCGGCCTGGTGCACGCGGTGCCGGCCGGGGCGCTGGAGGACGACCATTCGGCCGCGGACGTGGCCGAGGGGATCGCCGCGCTGCGCAGGGGCGACGGGGAGGCGGCGGGGAAGGCGTACGCCCGGCTCGTGGAGCGCTGGCGTTCCGTACGGGATCTGCGGTCGGCCAACTGACCCCTGACCTTGATGTCCGTACACACCGCTCGCATTCGGTCACGAACTGACGTTTGACGAACCGCCCGATTTGGGGTTTCGTCCTCGCACCGAGTTCCTGAAGCGGGCCGTGTTCTTCCTGAGGCTTCGTCAACAAGGGACGTAGGACCCGATCCGGGCAGACCTCTCAAGTAGGCCAAGCGTGACGGAGTACACGTACGAGGCTCTTGCGTCCCTTGCCCCTCCTCATGCCAAAATAGGACAAGGAGTCCGGGGAGGGCTCCTTCCGTCCTATGGTGCTGCACTATGGGCGGAATCTCAGCATTGCACGCTTTGGGGGGTCTGGTGACTTCCTGATCACCCTGTGACTGATCGTCACAGCGGTGTGACTGTCCGCTATGGCATGGTCCATCGGCTTCCGTCGCTGATGAACACCTGGAGGGGCAATTCCATCGGTTTGGCCGACGCGGCTGGACAGATGGTGTAGTTGTAGTGCCGAGGACAAGCCGTTCGTCCTATAACCGACTCGACTCGCGTCCGCCATTTCGGGCAACGCGGGTCAAGGTGCAGAATTTAGAGGAAAGAACCGAGAAGGTTCGGTTCTCCCGAGGAGGCCGCTCATGACCGCTCGCACCCCTGATGCCGAGCCGCTGCTGACCCCGGCTGAGGTCGCCACCATGTTCCGTGTGGACCCGAAGACGGTCACGCGGTGGGCGAAGGCCGGCAAGCTCACGTCGATCCGCACGCTCGGCGGGCATCGGCGCTACCGCGAGGCTGAGGTCCGCGCTCTGCTCGCGGGCATCCCGCAGCAGCGCAGCGAGGCCTGAACAACTGAATAACCGGGCAAACCGGCCGGTCCCCCACTGGCCGCGGTGCCCGGAACCGCAGCTCCAAGCGACGCGGGTCCTGCCCCAACAGGCCCCACGCCCAAGCCACTCAGAGCTCTCCAGGCATACAACAGGGTGCGTCGTCGATCGCGCTGGACTCCGCCGGGTCCAGCGCGATCTTTTTTGTGCGCCCGCGGTGGTCTGCCGGGCCTGCTGTGCGCGGCCTTGTAGGAGCCTGGGGAGGGGTGTCGGAGTCGCTGTGCGTGACACCCCGGACAGGGTGCAATTGCACATATTAAATTGACCCCTTGTAGGAGGGGTGTAAGTACCGCACTTTCCAAAACTCATGCGGTGACACCCGTCACATACCAAGCAGCTTGTTAGCTCTGCCCGGGGTGCGGTAGAGAAGCCGCCCCTGCCAGCAGCCCGTGTACGCACGGGTGTTGGGGCCGCTCGTGGGTCATGCCGGCGTCGGGCTCTCGTCCTCCTGGGGCGGGGCCGCGGTCCGGGAGGCACGCGGTGCGGACTCCATCGCCAGCCGCAGCAGGCGATGACAGATCGGGCAGTGCCGGGTGAGGTGCCGGTACGACGACGCGGCCGACAGGTGCGCGCGGAGCAGAGCCCGCGTCTCGTGCCTGGCCACCGCCGCCATACGCCACCTCCAGGGACCGTACGGAGAACGACCCTGGTTCTGGGGTACCGAGGGATTGAGGGACCGTCAAGACGGCATGCAGGCCCCGGAAGCAGCCCCGGAGACGGACCCGGAGGCCAGGACGCGGGAAAGAGCCCGGATCCGTGAGCCACGAGCACAACGCGAAGAGAACGACAAAAAGAGCCCGGATCCGAAGACCCGGGCTCCCTACTGCGGTCCTGACGGGATTTGCTGCGTCTGATTGCGGCTGCGCCGCGGGCGCGGCCTCCACCTGGCCTGGGGTGCACACGGACGCCAAAGAGCCCGGATCCGAAGATCCGGGCTCTTTACTGCGGTCCTGACGGGATTTGAACCCGCGGCCTCCACCTTGACAGGGTGGCGAGCACTCCAAACTGCTCCACAGGACCAGGTTTCGCAGTGCGATTCGTGCGTTGCGCTGCGAGAAGAGACTGTACAGGAGGGTGGGCCCCGGGTCGAACTCACCCTGCGTGCCGGTCCGGTTACGGCGCCGCCGCGTCGATCGCCTTCACGATCCGCTTGTCCGAGACGGGGTACGCCGTCCCCAGCGCGTGGGCGAAATAGCTGACCCGCAGCTCCTCGATCATCCAGCGGATGTTGAGCACCGACGACGGAACGGGCCGGCCCTGCGGCAGCTGCTCCAGCAGCCAGGCGTACTCGTCCTGCATCTCGTGGACCTTCTGCATCCGCGTGGTGTCCCGCTGGACGTTCGTCGGCATCTGCTGCAGACGCCGGTCGGCGGCCACCAGATAACGCATCAGGTCCGGCATCCTGCGCAGCCCCGCCTCCGTCACGAAGCCGGGCTTCACCAGCGCGTCCAGCTGCCGCCGCACGTCCTGGAGATTCGGCAGCAGCGCGGGGCTGCGTACGGCCTTCAGGCGGCGCTCACAGGCCTGCCAGGCGGCCAGGACCTGCTGCACCTGCCCCACCGTACGGACGGTCGTGTCCACGATCTCGGCGCGCACCTTGTCGTACAGCTTGCGGTACGACTCCTCGTCCCACGCCGGCCCGCCGAAGTCCCCGATCAGCTTGTCGGCGGCGGCCATCGCGCAGTCGTCGAACAGGCCCTGGATCGAGCCGTGCGGATTGGCGGACAGCGCCAGCTTCTGCGCGTTCGTCAGACGGTCGCTCGCGAATTTCGCCGCGTTGACCGGGATGTTGCGCAGGATCAGCCGGCGCGTGCCCTTCCACATGGCCTGCGCCTGCTCCGCCTCTGTGTCGAAGAGGCGTACGGAGACCGTGTCGCCGTCGTCGACCAGCGCCGGGTACGCCTTCACCGGCTGACCGGCCCGGCGGGTCTCGAAGACGCGGGTGAGCGTGCCGATCGTCCAGTCGGTCAGCCCCGAGCGCTCCAGGGACTCACCGCCGGAGCGTTCCGCGGTCGCCGCCGCGGCCTGGGAGAGGGCCTTGCGGGCCTTGGGGCGCAGCTTGAGCTTCAGCGCCTCCAGGTCCTTGTCCTCGGCCAGTTTGCGGCGACGCTCGTCGACGATCCGGAACGTGATCTTCAAATGGTCGGGGACCTTGGACAGGTCGAAGTCGTCCGCCTCGAAGGGCACGCCGACCATGAGCCGCAGCTCACGGGTCATGGTCGCGGTGAGGGGCTCCTGGAGCGGGACGGCCCGGTCCAGGAACGCCCTGGCGAAGTTCGGCGCCGGGACGTAGTTCCGGCGGATCGGCTTGGGCAGGGACCGGATCAGCTCCGTCACCAGTTCCTCGCGCAGGCCCGGGATCTGCCAGTCGAAGCCCTCGTCCGTGACCTGGTTGAGCACCTGGAGGGGGATGTGCACGGTCACGCCGTCGGCGTCCGCCCCCGGCTCGAACTGGTACGTCACGCGGAACTTCAAGTTCCGCTGGCGCCACGAGTCGGGGTAGTCGGCCTTGGTGACCTCGCCCGCCTTCTCGTTGATGAGCATCTCGCGCTCGAAGTCGAGGAAGTCGGGCTGCTCGTGCCGCTTGTGCTTCCACCAGGAGTCGAAGTGCGCCCCGGAGACCACGTGTTCGGGGATCCGCTGGTCGTAGAAGTCGTACAGCGTCTCGTCGTCGACCAGGATGTCCCGGCGCCGGGCGCGGTGCTCCAGCTCCTCGACCTCGGTGAGCAGGCGGCGGTTGTCCGAGAAGAACTTGTGGTGCGTGCGCCAGTCACCCTCGACCAGTGCGTTCCGGATGAACAGCTCACGGCTGACCTCCGGGTCGATCCGCCCGTAGTTCACCTTCCGCTGGGCGACGATCGGCACGCCGTAGAGCGTGACCTTCTCGTACGCCATCACCGCGGCCTGGTCCTTCTCCCAGTGCGGTTCGCTGTAGGTGCGCTTCACGAGGTGCGCGGCGAGCGGCTCGACCCACTCGGGCTCGATCTTCGCGTTGACACGGGCCCAGAGGCGGGACGTCTCGACGAGCTCGGCGGACATCACGAAACGCGGCGGCTTCTTGAACAGCGCCGACCCCGGGAAGACCGCGAACTTGGCGTTGCGCGCGCCCAGATACTCGTTCTTCGCGCCCTCCTTCACGTCCTTCATGCCGATGTGCGACAGCAGGCCGGCCAGGAGGGAGAGGTGGATACGGTCGGCCGGGGCGTCGTCCTCGTTGAGATGGATCCCCATCTGCTTCGCGACCGTGCGCAACTGCGAGTAGATGTCCTGCCATTCACGAATGCGAAGGAAGTTGAGGTACTCCTGCTTGCACATCCGGCGGAAGGAGGACGACCCGCGCTCCTTCTGCTGCTCGCGGACATAACGCCACAGGTTGAGGTAGACGAGGAAGTCGCTGGTCTCGTCTTTGAAGCGGGCGTGCTGCTGATCGGCCTGGGTCTGCTTGTCGGCGGGGCGCTCACGCGGGTCCTGGATGGACAGCGCGGCGGCTATGACCATGACCTCGCGGACACAGCCGTTCCGGTCGGCCTCCAGGACCATGCGGGCCAGCCGGGGGTCGACGGGCAGCTGGGCCAGTTTGCGGCCGGTGTCCGTCAGCCGCTTGCGCGGGTCCTTCTGCGCGGGGTCGAGGGCGTTCAGCTCCTGGAGCAGCTGGACGCCGTCGCGGATGTTGCGGTGGTCCGGCGGGTCGATGAAGGGGAACTTCTCGATGTCGCCCAGGCCCGCCGCGGTCATCTGCAGGATGACGGACGCCAGATTGGTGCGGAGGATCTCCGCGTCCGTGAACTCCGGCCGCGCGTTGAAGTCGTCCTCGCTGTACAGCCGGATGCAGATGCCGTCGGACGTACGGCCGCAACGGCCCTTGCGCTGATTGGCACTGGCCTGCGACACCGGCTCGATCGGCAGCCGCTGCACCTTGGTGCGATGGCTGTAGCGGGAGATCCGCGCGAAGCCGGGGTCGATGACGTACTTGATGCCCGGGACGGTCAGCGAGGTCTCGGCGACGTTCGTGGCCAGAACGATCCTGCGGCCGGTGTGCGGCTGGAAGACGCGGTGCTGCTCGGCGTGGGAGAGCCGGGCGTAGAGGGGCAGGATCTCGGTGAATCTGTACTGCTTCTTCGTGAGCGCGTCGGCGGTGTCCCGGATCTCCCGCTCACCGGAGAGGAAGACGAGGATGTCGCCCTTGCCCTCCCGCTGGAGCTCCTCCACGGCATCGGTGATCGCCGTGATCTGATCGCGGTCGGCGTCGTCGCCGTCCTCCTCCAGCAACGGCCGGTAACGGACCTCCACCGGATACGTACGGCCGCTGACCTCGATGATCGGGGCGTCGCCGAAATGCCGCGAGAAGCGCTCGGGGTCGATCGTGGCCGAGGTGATGACGACCTTGAGATCGGGGCGCTTGGGCAACAGCTGGGCGAGGTAGCCCAGCAGGAAGTCGATGTTGAGGGACCGCTCGTGGGCCTCGTCGATGATGATCGTGTCGTAGGCGCGCAGCTCGCGATCGGTCTGGATCTCGGCGAGCAGGATGCCGTCGGTCATGAGCTTGACGAAGGTCGAGTCCGGGTTCACCTGGTCGGTGAAGCGCACCTTCCAGCCCACCGCCTCGCCGAGCGGCGTGTCCAGCTCCTCCGCGACACGCTCGGCGACCGTCCGGGCGGCGATCCGACGCGGCTGCGTGTGTCCGATCATGCCGCGCACGCCGCGCCCCAGCTCCAGACAGATCTTGGGGATCTGCGTCGTCTTGCCGGAACCGGTCTCACCGGCGACGATCACGACCTGGTGGTCGCGAATGGCCTCGGCGATCGCGTCCTTCTTCTGGCTGACCGGCAGCTGCTCGGGATACGTGACCTCGGGCACGAGGGCACGACGGCCGGCCATCCGCTCCTCGGCTCGTGCGACCTCCGCCTCGATCTCGGCGAGCACGGCGGCCCGCGCCTCCGGCTTACGGATCTTGCGCGCACCTTCGAGCCTGCGCCCGAGCCGGTGCGCGTCGCGCAGGGACAGCTCGGTCAGGCGGGGGGCGAGGGCGCCGAGGGCGGGGGCGGGGTGCGTAGACATACGCGATCCAGGATCTCATCCCGGCGAATTTCGTGGCTAACGCTTTTGCCGCCGACCGGCCGGCCGGGACGGGCCGGGCCAGTACCAGGCCGCGCGGACGGGCTTGTCCACCTGCGTGCGGGCCGGCCCCTCCCGCCCTTGGTCGAGGCGCCCTCGGGTCGTCATGAGGCACGAAAGAGCCCCTCTCCGGAAACCCGGAGAGGGGCTCAGGCCCTGGTGAGGGCGGTTGTGGCTGGGGCCGGGGTCGAACCGGCGACCTTCCGCTTTTCAGGCGGACGCTCGTACCAACTGAGCTACCCAGCCACGAGGTTTCACGTGAAACCTCAGCGGTCCTGACGGGATTTGAACCCGCGGCCTCCACCTTGACAGGGTGGCGAGCACTCCAAACTGCTCCACAGGACCAAGCTTCGTACGACAGTGTCGCACAGGGTGGTGCGTGCCCCCAACGGGATTCGAACCCGTGCTACCGCCTTGAAAGGGCGGCGTCCTAGGCCGCTAGACGATGAGGGCTATCGGCCCGCCTGGGCGCTTCTCAGCGCGTCGGGGACGTGAGAAGCATATGGGATGGCGGGAGCTATCGCCAAAACGGTTTAGGAGGAGGTCGGCGGGGTGCCCTTCGTGGGGGTGCCGGGGGAGGGGGTCGCGCCGGGCTGGTTCTCCTCCGGGAGGTGGCGGCTGACCTCCGCCGTCGTGAGGCCGAGGCCGCCCAGTTCGATCTCGTCCCAGGCCTGGAGGCGGCGGGTGTCCCGGTCGAAGTACAGGATCGACGCCTCGATGGGATCGGGGTGCTTGCCCTCGATGGCGCGCAGCCCGCTGCCGCCCGTGGAGCCCTCGATGCGGAGCCGGGTGCCGTAGGGGAGCATCTCCATCTCGTCGTGGTGCAGGTGGCCCGCCAGGGCCAGGGGGACTTCGCCGTCGACCTCGCGGGCGGCGGAGGGTTCGTGGGCGATGGCGACGTCCACCGGGGTGCCGGCCCTGCTCTGGTCGCGCAGGGCCGTGGCCAGGCGGGCACCGGCCAGTTCCTGGGACTGCCGGGCGCCGGTCTGCTGCGAGCGGTCGGGGGTGAACTGCGGATCGCCGATGCCCGCGAAGCGCAGGCCCCTGATCGTCTGAGCCTTTCCGCCGTCCAGGACGTGGACGTTCTTCAGGCCCTGCAGATACCGCTGGGTGATCATCGAGTCGTGGTTGCCGCGGACCCAGACGTAGGGGGCCCCGAGGTCCTCGATGGGGTCCAGGAAGCCGTTCTCGGCGGCGGTGCCGTGGTCCATCGTGTCGCCCGAGTCGACGATCACGTCGACCTTGTACTGCTCCACGAGCGAGGCGATGATCTTCCAGCTCGCCGGGTTGAGGTGGATGTCGGAGACGTGCAGGACCCGGATCGTGGAGGGGTCGGGCGCGTAGGCGGGGAGCGTCGAGGTGGCGTCGTAGAGCTTGGTCACGTTGGTGACCAGGCGGGCCAATTCCTTCTGGTAGACGTCGAATTCCGTGACGATGCTGCGCGCGTTGCCGACGAGGGAGGGGGCCGAGGTGAGCAGGCCGGAGAACTTGGGTTCCAGGACGGAGTCGGGGCGCCAGGTGGCGTACGCCGTGCCGCCCGAGGCGGCGAGGAGGGTGAGGGCGAGGCCGCCGGCGGCCAGAGCGCGGCGCGGCCGGCGGTAGACGGCGAGGCCGAGGGCGGTGGCCCCGGTGACGACGGCGACGCCGGAGCGCAGGGCCAGGTCGAGGGTGCCGCGGCTGACGTCCTGGGTGACCTCGTCCTGGAGGCCGGAGAGGCGTTCGGGGTGGTCGACGAGGGCCTGGGAGCGGTCGGGGTCGAGCTGGTCGACGTTCACGTCGAGGCGGACGGGCGCGATGTGGCTGTCCAGGCGCAGGGCGCCGAGGGGCGAGATGTTGATCCGGGTGCCGCCGGTGAACGACGGGCGCAGCGTCATCGTGGTGTCCATGGGGCCGACCGGGACCCGGACGCTGCCCACGACCAGCAGTCCCAGCCACGCGCCGCACAGGACGACGGCCACGAGTCCCGCGGCGCGCGTCCACGGGTGTGGCTGTGCCACGAGTTCGATCGTGGTGGGTGCCTGGCGGGAGCGGTAGCGGCGGGCGAGGCGGTGCGGGGCCTTGCGGATCGGGTTCAGGACACTCAGGACTGCGGCGGGGACGCGGGCCATTGGTCCCGTATGCCCAAGTCGGCGGTGGGATATGCGGCGCCGGGAGGCTCTCGTCCGGCGGGGTCGTGGCCGACAATGGGCCTGTGCTGGAGATGACGCGCGAGGAGTTCGAGGAGCTGGTCGCCGAGGCGCTCGACCGGATTCCGCCGGAGTTGACGCGACTGATGGACAACGTCGCGGTGTTCGTCGAGGACGAGCCGCCCGCGGACGATCCCGAGCTGCTCGGGTTGTACGAGGGGACTCCGCTGACCGACCGGGGTGAGTGGTACGCGGGTGTGCTGCCGGACCGGATCACCGTGTACCGGAATCCGACGCTGCGGATGTGTGAGTCGCGGGAGGACGTGGTGGCGGAGACGGAGATCACGGTGGTGCACGAGATCGCGCACCACTTCGGCATCGACGACGCGCGTCTTCACGCCCTGGGATACGGCTGACCGGGTTGTGAATACGGGGCGCGTGTCCTCTTGTGGGCGGCGGGAGTTGGAGGTGTTGACTCCCTCACCCCTTCCGGAGGTGGCCCCGTGCGCCCCTTGTACGTACCCGTCCGACTGGCCGCGACGGTCGTGGCGGTCGCCGCTGCCGCCGGCTGCATGAGTGTCGGCGACGACGGCGCGGGCGGGAGCGTCAAGCCGTCGCACTCCGCCGGGCAGCGGGACGGGAAGGCGTCCGGGGGCGGGCCGGCGGTGTCGGGGGGCGGTGGCGGGCCGGGCGCGGTCGGGCCCGACGGCGAGCGAGAGCGCGGCAAGGGCGGGAAGGGCAAGAAGGGCGGCAAGGGCAAGGGCGGTGGCGCGGAGTCGGCGGCTCCGGAGGAGTCGCCCAGTGCCGAGGCGAGTGCGGTCGTGCCGGGGCGGGACAGGCCGGGGAGCACGGCCCGGCCGACGCCGAAACCGCCGGCGCAGTCGACGCCCACCCGGACCGCCGAGCCCGAGCCCACTCCGACTCCGCAGCAGCCGACGGCGTCTGCGGAGCCGACGCCGGAGCCGTCGTCGTCGGCGCATGAGCCGCCGGGGCCGCAGCTGGCGCAGCGGGAGCCGGCGCCGGAGGCGGGGTCACCGGCGTGAGGTCCGGCCGGGACGGGGTGGCGCGGGACACATTTCCGCGGTCGGGGAACAAGGCCGGCCGGGGGGCGGTTGGATGGTGGTGGAAGCCGTCCGGCCGTAGGGCGGTGGTCCGCTGTCGTCTGCGCAGTCCGGTTTGCCTTGCGGGGCCCGGAGTGCGTATGGTGGCAGATCGTTTGATCCCATCTTGCCCGGCGCCACAGCAGAGCGCGCCGTGTGGCGCGTACTCTCCCTTGCCGTGGTGGACCGCATTGAGGCGGTCGTATTGCGAATCGCGAATCACGGAGTTGACGGGCGCGTGCCGACTGAGACTCCGGAAGGTTTCGCATTCGCATGTCCATTACCAGTACTGATCACGTCGTCGTGCCCGAGAACGAGGCGGCCGAGGACGCTCCCGAGGTCACCTTCGCGGACCTCGGTCTGCCCGAGGGCGTGGTGCGCAAGCTCGCCCAGAACGGCGTGACCACCCCCTTCCCGATCCAGGCCGCGACCATCCCGGACGCCCTGGCCGGCAAGGACATCCTCGGCCGTGGCCGCACCGGCTCCGGCAAGACCCTGTCGTTCGGTCTGCCCACCCTGGCCACGCTGGCCGGTGGCCGGACCGAGAAGCACAAGCCGCGCGCCGTCATCCTGACGCCCACGCGTGAGCTGGCCATGCAGGTCGCCGACGCGCTGCAGCCCTACGGCGACGTCCTCGGCCTGAAGATGAAGGTCGTCTGCGGCGGTACGTCGATGGGCAACCAGATCTACGCCCTGGAGCGGGGCGTCGACATCCTGGTCGCCACCCCGGGCCGGCTGCGCGACATCATCAACCGCGGCGCCTGCTCGCTGGAGAACGTGCAGATCGCGGTGCTCGACGAGGCCGACCAGATGTCCGACCTGGGCTTCATGCCCGAGGTGACGGAGCTGCTCGACCAGATCCCCGCGGGCGGTCAGCGGATGCTCTTCTCCGCGACCATGGAGAACGAGATCAAGACCCTGGTCGACCGGTACCTGAACGAGCCGGTCAGCCACGAGGTCGACGCCGCTCAGGGTGCCGTGACGACCATGTCGCACCACATCCTCATCGTGAAGCCCAAGGACAAGGCGCCGGTCACCGCGGCCATCGCCTCCCGCAAGGGCCGCACGATCATCTTCGTCCGCACCCAGCTGGGCGCCGACCGTGTCGCCGAGCAGCTGCGCGACGCCGGGGTGAAGGCCGACGCGCTGCACGGCGGCATGACCCAGGGCGCGCGGACGCGGACCCTGGCCGACTTCAAGGACGGGTACGTCAACGTGCTCGTCGCCACCGACGTGGCCGCGCGCGGTATCCACGTCGACGGCATCGACCTGGTGCTGAACGTCGACCCGGCCGGTGACCACAAGGACTATCTGCACCGCTCCGGCCGTACCGCTCGCGCGGGCCGCTCCGGCACGGTCGTGTCCCTGTCGCTGCCGCACCAGCGGCGTCAGATCTTCCGGCTGATGGAGGACGCGGGCGTCGACGCCTCGCGCCACATCATCCAGGGCGCCGGCGCCTTCGACCCGGAGGTCGCCGAGATCACCGGTGCCCGGTCCATGACCGAGGTGCAGGCCGAGTCCGTGGGCAACGCGGCGCAGCAGGCCGAGCGCGAGGTCGCCCAGCTCACCAAGGAGCTGGAGCGGGCGCAGCGGCGTGCGAACGAGCTGCGCGAGGAGTCGGACCGGCTGCTGGCGCGCGTGGCGCGTGAGCGGGGCGAGGAGCCCGCGGCCGTGGTGGCCGGGGAGGCCGGCGAGGCCGTGGCCGCCGTCGAGGTGTCCGTGCCCGAGCAGCCGACCGCGAAGGACGTGGAGCGCGAGGAGCGCCCCGAGTCCTCCGCCCCGTACGAGCGCCGGGAGCGGCGTGACGAGCGCGGTGGCTTCCGCCGTGACGACCGGGGCGACCGTGGTGGTGACCGGGGTGGCCGTTCGTTCGAGCGTCGTGACGACCGGGGCGGTTTCAACCGTGACCGTGACCGCGACCGCGGTGGCCGTTCCTTCGACCGCGACCGTGACCGCGGTGGCTTCCGCCGGGACGACCGGGCCGACCGTGGTGACCGGGGCGAGCGCGGTGGCTTCCGCCGTGACGACCGGGGCGACCGTGGCGGTGACCGGGGTGGCCGTTCGTTCGAGCGTCGTGACGACCGGGGCGGCCGTTCCTTCGAGCGCCGTGACGACCGGGGCGGCTTCAACCGCGACCGTGACCGCGGTGGCTTCCGCCGGGACGAGCGCGGTGGGCACCGGGGCAGCGACCGTCCCTTCAACCGTGACCGTCGTGACGACCGTCCGGGCTTCCGCTCCGGCGGACACGACCGCCCGGGCCACGACCGCCCCTACGGCCGTCGTGACGACCACCGCGGCGGCGGTTCGTTCCAGCGTCGCGAGGACAAGCCGCGCTGGAAGCGCAACGGCTGACATCAGCGCATGAGGAGCGCCGTGGCCCCCTCCCCAACGGGCGGGCCACGGCGCTCCGTCGTAGGAGCGCGGAGTGTTCCGGGGTGGCGCGAGCCCACCCGAACCGGTCGTTCCGCGGCCCTGGTCGGGCCTGTTCGTCCCTTCGCCACGGCCGGGAGCCGGATACCCGATCGGGAACTCGGCGTCGTCCGGCTATGCTCGTGGGGGCAACATCGCCTGGGCCCTTAGCTCAATTGGCAGAGCAGTGGACTTTTAATCCATTGGTTGTGGGTTCGAGTCCCACAGGGCCTACGAGTGAGCCCCGGTCCGGAGATCATCCGGACCGGGGCTCTTGTCGTTGTGGGGCGGGGTCAGCCGGTGGTGAGCATCCCCGAGCGCAGCCGTGCCACGGTGCGCGAGATCAGCCGGGAGACGTGCATCTGCGAGATGCCGAGCCGGGCACCGATCTCCGCCTGGGTCAGCTCTTCCACGAAACGCAGGTGGAGGATGAGGCGCTGGCGCTCGTCGAGTTCGGCGACGAGGGGGGCCAGGGCGTGGAAGTCCTCGACGAGTTCGAGGGCGGGGTCCTCCTCGCCGATGAACTCCGACAGGGTCGTCTCGCTCTCGTCCGGGTCGCCGGTGACGGTCGCGTCGAGGGAGGAGGACACGTAGCCGTTGGCCGCGATCTGCGCCTCGACGACCTCTTCCTCGGACAGGTTCATCAGGGCGGCCAGTTCGGAGACTCTCGGCGCGCGGCCGAGGCGCGAGGCCAGCTCCTCGGTGGCCTTGGCGAGTTCCGTACGGGCCTCCTGCAGGCGGCGCGGCACGTGCACGGCCCAGGAGGTGTCCCGGAAGAACCGCTTGATCTCGCCGATGATGTACGGCACCGCGAAACTGGTGAACTGCACCTCGCGGGAGACCTCGAAGCGGTCGATGGCCTTGATCAGCCCGATGACGCCGACCTGGACGACGTCTTCCATCGACTGGCCGCTGGCGCGGAACCGGCGGGCCGCGAAGCGCACCAGCGACATGTTCATCTCGATGAGCGTGTTGCGGGCGTACTGGTATTCGGGCGTGCCTTCCTCGAGCACGGCGAGCCGGCCGAGGAACTGCCCGGTGAGCTCGCGCGCGTCCTGCGGGGCGAGCTTCTGGGGTTCGGCGATCTGCGGCAGCTCCTCACCGGTGTAGGTGGCGGAATCCGTCGTCGTGCCGATGCGCATGGTCGCCGTCACGGGCCCTCCCTGTCAGTCCGGCCCGCTCCGATCCCCCGACAGGCCACCTCAAGCGCCGTTACCCGCCCTCGCCACGGTCATGCCCTGCATATGCCCCGGCGAGATGTAGACCACAGTCGGCGCAGGTCGGGGCGGTGACGGGGTACCCGGACCAGTACTGCGACGGTACGGGCAGGGAGGGTGGGCGGTGGGGTGCGCGAGAGAGGACCGAGAAGCTCGCAGAGCGGACAGTTGTCGTTTGACAACTATAGGTGGAGGGCAACAGCCTAGGCGTGCCGAACGTGCGCGGGAAGGGGTCGGAAGCTCCGATTCCGTGCGGCGGCACGTAGGTCAGGCAGTCCGGGTGCCGGACGATCGGGAGTCTTCGGAGTCGTCGTGTATCTGGGTCGCCGCCGCGTCGCAGAACGCCTCCAGCCCCTGCAGCAGCGCCGCCCGCTTCGCCGCGGGCATCTGGTCGAGCACCGCGCGCAGCGCCTGCTCCCGGCGCCCACGCAGGTCGTCCAGGAAGACGCGGCCCCGGCCGCTGAGGTGCAGGCGCACCTCGCGCCGGTCGGCCGGACTGACCTCGCGCTCGACGAACCCGGCCGCCTGCAGCCGGTCGCACAGCCGGCTGGTCGAGGGCGGTGTGGAGGCGAGGGAGTCGGCGAGCGTCCGCAGGTTGATGCCTTCGTGGTGCTCGAGGATGAGCAGCACCCGCAGCTGGGACGCGGAGGCCGGCGCGGTCGAGGCCCTGCCCCACAGAACTTCCAGCAACTCCGCCGCCGTGGAGGTCACACGGGCGACCTCGGTGGGCTCTGGGCGGGGTCGGAGGGAAGTCACAGTCACACTCTCGCAGGCACCGGGATGGCCGTCAGCGTACTAGGCGTGGAGTGAACCGCCCGGGACCCGCCTCCCGGCCCTGCCCGGCCCGTGGACAAGAACCCGTTTCCGAGGACGCGTCGGCGTCCTCCTCGAGGATGGTGAACCACCACCGTGAGCACGATCACGAGCAGATTCGTGGCCGCTGAGCGCGCCCTGCGCACGGCGGCGCCCCACCAGTTGCTGGACGCGGTCCGTCGTGTACTGACCGATCAGTACGCGGCGGACTCCGTCGAGCTTTTCCTGGCCGACTACGGACTGACGGTGCTTCAGCCGGTGTCCGAGCTTCCGTGCACCCTGCAGCCGGTGCCCGTGCACAACAGCCCGGCGGGCCGGGCCTTCGGTGCGCAGGAGCCGTACCTGGAGATCCCGTCGGGTGACCTCGTACGGGCGCACCTGCCCGTCACCGTGCGCGGCGACCGCCTCGGTGTGCTGACGGTGACCCTGCCGGGCGTGGAGCACGCCGAGCACTGCCTGGACGAGCTGGCCGAGATCGCCGAAGTGCTCGGGCACGAGGTCGTCGTGGCCGAGCGGGACACCGACCTGTACCTCCAGGCGCGCCGGCGGGACCGGCTCACGCTGGCCGCCGAGATGCAGTGGCAGCTGCTGCCGGGCCGCTCCTGTGCCCGCCCCGAGTACGAGCTGGGCGCGCAACTGGAGCCCGCCTACGCGATCTTCGGCGACAACTTCGACTGGTCCGCCTCCGCCGACCGGCTCAGCCTCTACGTCACCAACGGCATGGGGGAGGGCATGGAGGCCTCCCTGCTGACGAACCTGGCGATCAACGCGCTGCGCAACGCGCGCCGGGCCGGGCTGTCCATCGACGACCAGGCGGCCCTGGCCGACCAGGCGGTGTACGCGCACTACCGGGGCCGCTGCTACCTGTCCGTGCTGATGCTGGACATCGACCTGGCGACCGGGCGGGTGTGCGCGGTGGACGCCGGGTCGCCGCAGCTGCTGCGGATGCGCCGGGGCGCGGTGGAGCGGGTGCCGTTCGACGCCCAGCTGCCGCTCGGCATGTTCGAGGAGACCGACTACGTGCTCCAGGAGTTCCGGGTCGAGCCGGGCGACCGGCTGGTCTTCGTCAGCGACGGGGTCTACGACGTGGCCTCCCCGGGCGGCGAGGCCTACGGGGACGCCGCCCTGGCCCGGGCGATCCAGTCGACCCGGCTGCTGCCGGCCGCCGAGGTGCCCCGGGCCGTCCTGCGTGAACTGACGGGCCACCGCGGCGGGTCCACCCCGGACGACGACGCCCTCGTGGTGTGTCTGGACTGGCGTGGGCGGTAAGGGATGGGGCAGGCGCAGGTCAGGGACAGCGGAGGGCAGTTGTTTGGTGGTGCCGTACGTCGGCACTAATGTTTGTCATACGGCAATTAACGGCTGAGGCGCCGTCGTGTGACCTCGGTCCGCCCGTGCAAGGGAGCGATACAAGTGTCGGTGTCGGAAGAGAACGCGGAACAGGAGCCGGTCGCGTACCAGGTCAGCGCCTTCTTGGAGCGGCGCCGCGAGCAGATCGCCCAACGGTGGGCGGACGCCGCGCTGTTCCGCACGGTGTTCACCGTGTCCCGGGACGAGGCGGTGGAGGCGGGCCGGGCCGTGGCCGCGAGCCTGGCGGCCGTGGCGGCGTCCGGGCGGCTGGACGACATCCGCGCGTCCGGCTTCGAGGCCGTGCGCGACCAGTTGGGGCGGATGGCCGCCTCCCGCGCCCGCACGGGCATGGACCTGGACGGGGTCGCCGGCGAGGTGGCCTCGCTGCGCGAGCCGGTGACCGAGCTGCTGCGCGCCGAGTTCCCCGAGCCGTACGCCCCCGAGGCGCAGGACGCCGTGGTGGCGCTGACGGTGCTCATGGGCACGCTGCGCCTGGTCGTGATGGAGACCACGGTCAGCGCGGGTGAGGAGCTGATCGCCCGGCAGCGCGAACAGCTGCACGAGGTGGCCACCCCGGTGATCAAGCTGTGGGAGAGCACCGTCGCCGTACCGCTGATCGGCACCCTGGACAGCGCGCGCAGCCAGGTCGTCATGGAGAGTCTGCTGGACGCGATCGTCGCCGAGCGCGCCCGGTACGCCATCCTCGACATCACCGGCGTGCCCACCGTCGACTCGCTGGTCGCCCAGCACCTGATGAAGACCGTGGCGGCGGCGCGGCTGATGGGCGCCGAGTGCATCGTCTCCGGCATCCGGCCCGCGATCGCGCAGACCATCGTCCACCTGGGCATCGACCTCGGCACGGTGCTCACCCGCTCCAGCCTGGCCGACGCGCTCGCTTACGCGCTCAGCCAGCAGGGGGTCGAGATCGCACCGCTGAGGGCGGCCGGCGCGGCGGCGGACGCGGGCACGCGGTGACCGGGATCGCGGGCCACGGGCCCGTGGGCGGACACGGCTTCACCGTGCCCGTCCTCCAGCTGGGCGATGTCCTGCTGGTCACCCTCCAGGGGGAGTTGCACGACGGGATGGCCGAGCAGCTCCAGCAGGACATCACGGCCCGGATCTCGCACAGCAGGGTGACCGGGGTGGTGATCGACATCTCCGGTGTGGAGATCGTCGACTCGTTCCTGGGGCGGGTCCTGGCCGAGATCGCCGCCGGAGCCAAGCTGCTGGCGGCCCGTACGGTACTGGCCGGGATGCGACCGGCCGTGGCCATCACGCTGGTCGAGCTGGGGCTCACCCTGCCCGGCCTGCAAACGGCCCTGGACGTCGAACGTGCGATGGAGCTCCTCGGCGTCACCACGCGCCGGGGTGAGGGGAGTCCATGATGCAGGCTTCCCGCCATGCCGGTCCGGCCAGCCTGCCGATCGGCTCGGACGCCGATCTGGCATGGGTGCGGCAGCAGGTCCGGCAGGCCGCAGCCGAGCTCGGCTTCGGGCTCGTGCAGCAGACCAAGCTCGTCACGGCGGCGAGCGAACTGGCCCGCAACACCCTCGTCCACGGCGGGGGCGGCCATGTGGAGATCACCCCGCTGGAGGCCGCGTCGTCGCGCGGACTGCGGCTGGCCTTCGTCGACACCGGGCCCGGCATCCGCGACCTGGACCAGGCGCTCACCGACGGCTACACCAGCGGCGGCGGCCTCGGGCTCGGCCTGAGCGGCGCCAAGCGGCTGGTGCAGGAGTTCGAGGTGGACAGCCGGCCCGGTGAGGGGACCACCGTCACCGTCACCGCCTGGGCCACCGTCGTGCCGCCCTCCCGGACGGTGCCGTGATGAGCAGGGTCTGGGACGTGCCGGTGGAGGACGACTCGACGCGGGTACGGGACGTGCGGGTGGCGGCCGAGGAGGCCAGCGCCTGCGCCGGCCTGCCCGCGAACCGGACCGCGACCGCCGCGCTCGTGGCGACGGAACTGGCGACCAACCTGCTGCGGCACGCCGAGGGCGGGCGGGTGCTGATCAACCTCGTGGAGCGCGCGCACGACGGCGACCGCCGGCCGGTCGTGCAGCTCGTCTCGCTCGACCACGGACCCGGCATCCCGGACGTCGCGGCGGCGATGCGCGACGGCTACACCACGACCGTCGCCGCCTCGCTGGGCGCCGGGCTCGGGACGTGCCGGCGCATAGCGAACGACTTCGACCTGCACAGCGCGCCGGGCCGGGGCACCGTCGTGATGGCCCGCATCGGCCATGAGCCGGCCGTCCGCAACCAGGGGCCGCCTCCGGCCGGGCCGCGCGCCGGGGGCGTCAACGTGTCCCTCGGCAGGGCCGAGCACTCCGGGGACGCCTGGGGCCGGGTGCGCAGCGGTGACCGTCTGACCCTGCTGCTCGCCGACGGGCTCGGCCACGGGGAGAAGGCCGCCGAGGCCTCCACCGCGGCGGTGGAGGGGCTGCGCGGCCTGGGCGAGTTGCCGCCGGCGGAGATCCTGCGGAGTCTGGGCCGGGCTCTTCGCCCCACCCGGGGCGCGGCCGTCGCCGTGGCCCAACTGGACCTGCGGGAAGAGCGTTTGAGCTTTGCCGGGATCGGCAACGTCGGTGCCCGGCTGCGGACCGACGGTGCGTGGAAGCCGCTGCTGTCCCACCCGGGCATCGTGGGCGCGCAGGCGCCGGCGTCGGTGCCCGTGCAGCGCGTGCCGTGGCACCCGGGCAGTCTGCTGGTGCTGCACAGCGACGGTCTGCCCAGCCGCTGGACGCCGCCCGACGACGGCGTCCTGCCCGGCTGCGACCCGGCGGTGGCCGCCACGGTGGTACTCCGGGACGCGGGCAGCGCGGCCCGCCCGGTGCGGGACGACACCTGCGTGGCGGTCCTCACCGCAGGAGGCGAAAGCCACCACGGCTCGGGCACGTGAGGCCTGCCGGCGGCGGGTGTGGCGAGGGTTCGGGTGGGTGAGGCCTGGCGGTGGCGGGTGCTGCCGGGGGGCGGTTTCTCAGCGGTCCTTCGGGCTGCCGGTGTCCGACGGCAGCGTGGTGCGGGCCATGAGGAAGCCCCGCAACCCCCTGCTCAGCGCCGCCCGTTCCGCGGGCTTCATGGCCGCCAGTGCCGCGGTCAGGGCCTGGACGCGGCGGCCGGCGACCTCGCCCAGGACGTGGTGTCCATGTGTCGTGAGCCACAGTTGAACTTCGCGGCGGGTGTCGGGATGCGGGGCCCGTTCCAGCAGGCCGGCCGCGGCCAGACGGTCGCAGAGGCGGCTGGCCGTGGGGAGACCGATGTCCAGGCCGTCCGCCAGGGCCGTGAGATTCAGCCCGGGTGCGGCCTGCACGGTGCGCAACGCCCGCAACTGGTGCGGTGACAGCCGCAGGGACGCCTCCTGGGCGGCGACCGACCACAGCGCCACCAGGCTCTCCACGGCATCGGCGATCTGCGCTGCGACGGCCTCCGGGCCCTCGCCCGGTCCCCTCGCCCGGTGGTTGCCGGGGCCGCCGAGATCGGTCACGAAACGGTCACTTCCATAAACGCACGGGTACTGATGAGGTCGCCCTCTTGCAAAGGCTGTACCCGATGAACCGAAGGGCAAGCAGCCCGGTTCAGCGCCCGTCCGGACCGACCGCCGATCAGCCCGCGTTGAGCTCCGCCAGCGCCGCGAGCGGCAGCGTGTGCTGGGTCTGGAGGACTTTCGCGCGCAGGTAGCGGACGTTGTGGGCGGTGGTGAAGACGCCGGTGGGGACCCGGTCGCGGACGCCGACGCCCAGGGACCGCAACTGGTCCGCTTTGTCCGGGTTGTTGGAGAGCAGGTCGAGTTCGCCGATGCCCAGCGCCCGGAGCATCTGGGCCGCCGCGGTGTAGTCGCGGGCGTCCTCCGGCAGCCCCAGCGCCGCGTTGGCCTCGTACGTGTCGAGCCCCTCGTCCTGGAGGGCGTAGGCGTCGAGCTTGTTGTACAGGCCGATGCCGCGGCCCTCCTGGCGGAGGTAGAGGAGGACGCCGCCGCGCTCGGCGATGCGCTCGACCGCCTCGCGCAGCTGCGGGCCGCAGTCGCAGCGGGCGCTGCCGAACACGTCCCCGGTCAGGCACTCGGAGTGCAGCCGCACCAGCGGGACCGGGCCGGGCTCTCCGAGGACCACGGCCACGTGCTCCCGGCCGTCCGCCAGCCCGTAGAACGTGACGAGCTCGGCGTCCGCCTCGTAGCCGTCGTGGAAGCGCAGCGGGACCCGGACGCGCGAGCGCGGGGTGGCGACGACGGCGGGAGTGTCGGGCATACGGGGCCTCCGGGGTCCGTTTCCTGTTCGGCTGCACAGCCGCACTGCTTCAGATTTGAAGCAGATCCACGCCTGGAACCCTACTCGTGCTTTAAATTTGAAGCAACGAGGATTCCGCTGGGTGTGACGCGGGTCACGAACAGCTGGGTGAAGATCTCCGCCGCCACGGCACGTCGTCCGCCGCCGCACGCGGCCCGTCCTCCTGGAGGCCCTGCGCGATCGCCGCGGAGATCTCCTCCAGCTGGCTCACCTGCTCCTCGCTGAGCCGGTCGAACAGGGCGCTGCGCACGGTCTCGACATGCCCGGGCGCCGCCCGCTCCAGCACGGCGAACCCCTCGTCGGTCAGCACCGCGATGCTGCCGCGCTTGTCGTACCGGCAGGCCTCGCGCCGCAGCATGCCGTCCTTCTCCAGCCGGGTGACCGCGTACGTCAGCCGGCTGCGCGTGATCTTCAGCCGCTCGGCGAGGTCGGTCATGCGCAGCCGCCGTTCCGGGGACTCCGACAGGACGGACAGGATGGAGTAGTACAGGTGCGGCATGCCGGCGTCCTGCTGGAGCTGCCGGTCGATCGCGTCCTCCAGGAGCAGCGAGGCGGCGATGTAGGCGCGCCAGGCGCGCTGCTCCTCGGGGGTGAGCCAGCGAGTCGTCATGCCGCCAGTGTAGGTTTGTTTCAAACTTGAACCAAGCCCTGTCCGTCCCGCCGTCCCGACCAGCCGCGGAGCACCGATGCCTCACCCGTACGTCCTGCTGTCCGCCGCCGTCTCCCTCGACGGCTACTTGGACGACACCGGACCCGACCGGCTGCTGCTGTCCGGTCCGGCCGACTTCGACCGGGTCGACGAGGTCCGGGCCGGCGTCGACGCGATCCTGGTCGGCGCCGGCACCCTCCGCGCCGACAACCCGCGTCTGCTGGTGAACTCGGAGCGGCGCCGGGCCGCCCGCACGGCCGCGGGTCAACCCGAGTACCCCCTGAAGGTCACCGTCAGCGGCTCGGGCGACCTCGACCCGGACGCCCGCTTCTGGCACACCGGCGACGAGAAGCTCCTCTACACGACCGACCGGGGTGCCCGACGCGCCCGCGCGCTCGGCCTCGCCGCCGACGTCGTCCCGCTCGGCACCGAGCTGGACTGGCGGCGGCTGCTCACGCACCTGCACGACGTCCGGGGCGTGGGGCGGCTCATGGTCGAGGGCGGCGGCCTGATCCACACCCAGCTCCTCACCCAGGGTCTGGCCGACGAACTCCAGCTGGTCCTCGCCCCGCTCTTCGTGGGCGACCCCCGGGCGCCCCGCCTCTTCGGCCCGGGCGGCTACCAGGGCGGCCGCCTCCGGCTGCTGGAGTCGCGGCGGATCGAGGACGTCGTCCTGATGCGCTACGAACCGACCGCCCCGGGCACCGGCCCCCTGCCCGCCGCCGCCGACCACCACTGGCTGGCCCTCGCCTGTGAACTGGCCGAGCACTGCCCGCCGTCGGACACGGCGTTCAGCGTGGGTGCGGTCGTCGTCGCCGCCGACGGCACGGAACTGGCCCGCGGCCACTCCCGCGAGGGCGGCGACCCGGTGGTGCACGCCGAGGAGGCGGCCCTCGCGAAGCTCGACCCCGCCGACCCGCGCCTGCCCGGCGCGACGGTGTACAGCAGCCTGGAGCCGTGCGCCCGCCGCGCCTCCCGGCCCGCGCCCTGCGCCCGGCTGATCCTCGACGCGGGCGTCCGGCGGGTCGTCACGGCCTGGCGCGAGCCGGACACCTTCGTGGCGGACGCCGACGGCAGCGGCCTGCTGGCGGCCCGGGGAGTGGAGGTCCTCGTCCTGCCGGAACACCAGGAGCGGGCCAAGGCCCCGAACCGCCACCTGGTGCGCTGAGTACGGGCCGGACGGAGGGTGTGTGCGAGCGGTCCCGCGGATGGCGTACACTGGTGACACAACGACGCGGGGTGGAGCAGCTCGGTAGCTCGCTGGGCTCATAACCCAGAGGTCGCAGGTTCAAATCCTGTCCCCGCTACTGAAGGCCGAGGGCCGGAATCCGAAAGGGTTCCGGCCCTCGGTGTTTTCCGGGGGCTTGCCCGGTGGTTCCGAGGCTGCCCGGTGGCTCGCTACGGTCGGTGAGCGAACCGTCCCGTTCCGCATAACAACTGACACACCGTCAAAACCCGCCGGTCACCTGCACGGTGGTCAACTCGCCCGATTTAAACCGGTCATGGCAGGTAAGTCCGCGCGAAAAAGGTTAATGATCAAGCGGAATCGCTGGAATACCCCCCGCGCCTCCATTAACGTTCGATAACGCAGCGCGGTCGTCCCAGCCGTCACAGAAGGCGGCTCCGTGCGCACGCGCCGAATCCCGAAAGGGAACCGGGGAACCACCACTTGGGGTGAATCGGGCGGATACCACCGTGGAAGCACGGCAGGTATACGCGCGTAGGAGACCTTCCTGCTCCGAACCCGTCAGCTAACCCGGTAGGCGAGAAGGAAGGAAAGGAGCACGCCCACGTGGCGTCCAACCGGCCTGCCCCCACGGCCCCGTACGCGCCGAAGCGCGAGAACGACACCTTCGGCTACGGCGGTCAGCGCACCGACGAGGGCCCGTTCCAGGAGTGGAACCCCACCGAGGAGTCCATCCGTCCCGTCCGCGGCCGGCATCGCGTCACCAAGCAGCGCGGCGGAGGTCTCGCCCGCAGCTCCACCGTCCTGGGCGTAGGCGTCATAGCCGCCGTGGGAGCCGGCGGCATGGCCAGTGCCCAGACCGGCAAGCCCCCGGTGTCCATCTCCGTTCCGGACCTGCCCTCGGTGGGTTCCCTCATCTCGGACGACGACACCCCCGAAGGTTCCGCCACCCCGCTCAGCAGCCTCGGCACCGCCACGGCGGCCACCGAGCAGGCCGAGGGCACCTCCGGTGCCGGCGAGGCGCTGCGCGCCCGGATCATGGCCCAGGTCGAGCACCAGCAGGAGCAGATCGAGACCAAGGCCGCGCAGGACGCCGCGGCCGCCGCCGAGAAGGCCGCGGCGGAAGCCGTCGCCAAGGCGGAGCAGGAAGCCAAGGCCAAGGCCGCCGAGGCCAAGAAGAAGGCGGAGGAGGAGGCCAGGAAGAAGGCCGAGGCCGAGCGGCTCGCCACCCTCGCCAAGCAGTTCACCCTGCCGACCTCCTCGTACACCCTCACCTCGACGTTCGGCCAGGCCGGCGCCTACTGGTCCTCCGGCTACCACACCGGCCTGGACTTCGCCGCCCCCACGGGCACGCCGATCAAGGCCGTGCACAGCGGCACCATCACCGAGGCGGGCTGGAACGGCTCCTACGGCTACAAGACCGTCCTCACCCTCGATGACGGCACCGAGATCTGGTACGCGCACCAGTCCTCCATCGGCGTCAGCGTCGGCCAGAAGGTCAGCACCGGCGACGTGATCGGCCGCGTCGGCGCCACCGGCAACGTCACCGGGGCGCACCTGCACCTCGAAGTCCACTCCGGCGGCTCCGCGAGCGGTATCGACCCGATGGCCTGGCTGCGCGGCAAGGGACTGAACCCGTAAGCGGCACGCGCGGTGTCCACGGGAGTTCCGCAGCCGTTGCGGAATGAGATCCTCCCGTCCGGTCGTTGACACCGGGCATGACTTCTCTTCGCAAGCTCGGCTCCTCCGACCTCGAGGTCTTCCCCCTCGCCCTCGGCGGCAACGTCTTCGGCTGGACCGCCGACCAGGCCCGGTCCTTCGACGTCCTCGACGCGTACACCGCCGCCGGCGGCAACTTCGTCGACACCGCCGACGTCTACTCGGCCTGGGCCGACGGCAACCGGGGCGGGGAGTCCGAGACCATCCTCGGCACGTGGCTCGAAGCTCGCGGCAACCGCTCCGACGTCGTCGTCGCCACGAAGGTCAGCCAGCACCCCGAGTTCCGGGGACTGTCCGCCGCGACCATCA
Organism: Streptomyces sp. NPDC059696; assembly: GCF_042733745.1. NCBI lineage: Bacteria > Bacillati > Actinomycetota > Actinomycetes > Kitasatosporales > Streptomycetaceae > Streptomyces > Streptomyces sp. NPDC059696. The sequence goes on along the minus strand of NZ_JBHWFG010000003.1, from coordinate 22,127 downwards.
CGGCCGCCGCCGACGCCTCCCTGCGACGCCTGCGCACCGACTACATCGACCTCTACTACACGCACTTCGATCAGCCCGACGTGCCCGTCGAGGAGATCATCGGCGCGCTCGACGCCCTCGTGAAGGCCGGGAAGGTGCGGCACATCGCCGCCTCCAACATCTCCGCCGAGCGGCTGCGGGAGTCCCTGGAGTTCTCCGACCGCGAGGGCCTCGCCCGGTACGTCGCCCTCCAGCCGCACTACAACCTGGTCTCCCGCGAGACCTACGAGGGCGAGCTCCAGGACCTCGCCGAGCGGGCCGGCCTCGCGGCCGTGCCGTACTACGCGCTCGCCTCAGGCTTCCTGACGGGCAAGTACCGGCCCGGTACGACGGTGGAGAGCGCGCGGGCGGGCGGTGCCGCCAAGCATCTGGAGACCGAGCGGGGGCGGCGGGTGCTCGCAGCCCTCGACGAGATCGCCGGAGCCCATGACGTGCCCGTCGCCACCGTGGCCCTCGCCTGGCTCGCCGCCCAGCCGACCGTGGTGGCGCCGATCGCCTCCGCGCGGACGGTGGAGCAGCTGCCCGCACTGGTCGGCGTCGGAGAGCTGACGCTGACGGAGACGGAGATCGAGCGACTGACCGAGGCCTCGGCCTGAGCGGACTGCGGCGCCGGCCGCCGAGGTCTTGGGGTTCGGGCTGGGCAGGGCCCGGGAGTGGCAGGGGCTGTGGTGTCGGCTGCCGGGGGGTTGGTCCGGGTCGGGGTCAGGAGCGGTACGGGTTGTACGCCGGGTACGGCGTCGGCCGGGTCGGCTGGTGGGCGTAGCCGTAGCCGTAGCCGTAGCCGTAGCCGTAGCCGTACACGCCGTGGACCGGCCAGGGCGGGGCCGCCACCGGGACCGGAGGGGCGGTGATCCGCGCCGCGTGGTCCAGCGCGGGGCGGGACACCTCCCGGCGCCGCCACAGTTCGCCGAGGAGCTCCCCCTCCCGTACGGCGAAGTCCGCCCGGGCACCGCCCCGCCGGGCCCGGTGCCGCAGGAACGCCAGGGACGTCGCGTACGCCTCGTACCGGGCCACCTCCCGGGCCGCCGCCCTGCCGAGGTGGCGGCGGGCGTACTGGCGGGCGATCCGCCGGGCCCGCATCGAGCCGAGCGCGTACGGCTCGGCCGGGGTCAGCCAGCCGGCCACGGTGTAGGCGGGCAGCTCGGCCCGGATGGTCTTCAGCTCCCGCTGCCGCGTCCAGATCACCAGCCACGTCAGCAGCCCGAAGATGGGCACCATGAACGCCGCGTACACGGCGAAGAAGCCGTACTCGCCGAACGCCGACGAGCCGTTCCACATGGCGTGCATGCCCATCGCGAGCAGCAGCCCGGACAGCGGGAAGACGGGTCGGCGGGCCGCCGAGAGCGCGGAGATGCCGAAGCCGATGCCGGTGAGGACCGTGAAGAGCGGATGCGCGAACGGCGACATGATGATCCGCACGAAGAAGGTCGCCGCCGTGACGGAGGCGATACCGCTGCCCCCGGTCAGCTGGTCGGTGCCGAAGGCGGTGCCGAGGTAGAGGATGTTCTCGGTGAAGGCGAAGCCGGTGGCGGTCACGCCGGCTATGACGACGCCGTCGACGATGCCGGTGAAGTCGCGGCGCCGGAACAGGAACACCAGGAGCACGGCCGCCGCCTTGGCCGACTCCTCGACCACCGGCGCTATCACCGTCGCGCCGAGGGTGTCCGCGCTGGACGGGTCCGCCGTCGCCGTGGCGATCCATCTCGTCGCGAAACTGTTGGCGACGATCGCTATCAGCGCCGCCGCGCAGGCGCCCCAGGCGAAGCAGAACACCAGGTTCCGCCAGGGGCCCGGTTCGACCCGGTCCAGCCAGCGGAACGCGGCTATCAGCAGGGGCACCGGCAGGACGGCCAGTCCCAGCCCCACCAGGAACCCCTCCGTGCCGGTCTCCTCACGGACCAGGGCGAGGATGACCAGGCCGGATATCGCGAGGAGCGTGCTCAGCGCGCCGTAGCGCACCCAGGGGCGGTGCCACCAGTGGGCGTGCCGCGAGGAGCCGGCTGTGCCTGAGCCGGCGAAGGATGCGCCGTCGGTGGGACCGACGGGGTACGACGGATGTGGGGGGCTGGTGGCCACGGCATTGACCCTAACGACGGATGGGTGCTGTCCGCAGGCGGGAGAGGTGCCAGGGGTGGTCAGGCGCCGGCGGGGGGCTGGTCCACGTGCTGTACGCGGCGGAAGAGGAGGTCGTTCACGACATGTCCCTTGTCCAGTCCCTGGCCCTCGAAACGGGTCAGCGGACGGAAGTCGGGACGCGGCGCGAAACCGCCGTCCGCCTGCGTGTTCTCGAAGTCGGGGTGCGCCGTGAGGACCTCGAGCATCTGCTCGGCGTACGGCTCCCAGTCGGTGGCGCAGTGCAGGAGCGCGCCGGGCCGGAGGCGGGGGGCGGCGAGGGTGAGGAAGTCGGGCTGGATGATCCGGCGCTTGTGGTGCCGCTTCTTGGGCCAGGGGTCGGGGAAGTAGACGCGCAGGCCGTCGAGGGAGTCCGGGGCGAGCATCTCGCGCAGCAGGATGATCGCGTCGCCGTTGCCGACGCGGACGTTGGACAGGCCGTTGCGGTCGGCGAGGTTGAGCAGGTTGCCCTGGCCGGGGGTGTGGACGTCGACGGCGAGGATGTTCGTGGCGGGGTCGGCGGCGGCCATCTGCGCGGTCGCCTCACCCATGCCGAAGCCGATCTCCAGGACGACGGGGTTGTCGTTGCCGAACAGCTCGCGCAGGTCGAGGGTCCGGCCGCCGTCGATGTCGAGGCCCCACTTGGGCCACAGGCGCTGCAGCGCGTCCGCCTGACCGGCGGTGACCCGGCTGCGCCGCGGCTGGAAGCTCCGGATCCGCCGCTCGAAGTGCGACCCGGCGGGGTCGGCCTTCGGACCGTCGGGGAAGCGCGGCTCTCCCTTGGCCCGGGTACCGCGGACGGAGACGCCGGGGGTGTGCGGGTGCGGGCGCTGGACATCGGGGGTGTTCGCGGACTCAGACACAGTGCCTCTGATTTTACGGCTGCGGCAGGAGGCGGAGACGGCGGTGGTCCCCCGCTCCGCCGGGCCGCGGACCCGCCCGGCATCAGCGACGACGCCGGGTCCCGGGCGGCTCACAGGGCGCTCAGTGCCCTCCGTGCCACCTCCCGCCCGATCGGCAGAGAAGCCGTGGCCGCGGGCGACGGTGCGTTGAGGACGTGGACGGTCCTGGCGCCCTCGCGGATCAGGAAGTCGTCGACCAGGGTCCCGTCACGGAGGACCGCCTGTGCGCGCACGCCCGCCGCCGTCGGTACCAGGTCGTCCTCGGACACCCCGGGCAGCAGCCTGCGTACCGCTTGGGCGAACGCCCTCTTGGAGAGGGATCGCCTCAGCTCACCCGCCCCGTACCGCCAGTGCCTGCGGGCTATCCGCCAGGAGCCGGGCCAGGTCAGGGTCGAGCCCAGCTCGCGCGGTCTCACCGTGCTCCACCGGTATCCCTCACGGGCCAGGGCCGGCACCGCGTTGGGCCCGACGTGGACACCCCCGTCGATGCCCCGCGTGAGATGCACCCCGAGGAACGGGAACGCCGGGTCGGGCACGGGGTAGACCAGGCAGCGCACCAGCTCCGGCCGGGCCAGCTCGTAGTACTCGCCCCGGAAGGGCACGATCCGGACGTCGGGGTCGTCCCCGGTGAGCCGGGCGACCTCGTCGCACTGCAGCCCCGCGCAGTTCACCAGGACCCGTCCGCGTACGACGTCCCCCGCGGCCGTGAGCACGGCGACCCCCCGATCGGGGCGCCGGTCGACCCGCACCACCCGGGTGCCGTAGCGGATCTCGGCGCCCGAGCCGTGGGCCAGCCGGCGGGCGACCGCGACGAAGTCGCAGATGCCGGTCGTGCCGACGTGGATCGCGGCCAGGCCGCTGACCTCCGGCTCGTACGCGGCGATCTGGGACGCGCCCAGTTCGCGGACCGGGATGCCGTTCTCCCGGCCGCGCTGCACGAGCGCGTGCAGACGGGGCAGCTCCGCACGGTCGGTGGCGACGATCAGCTTGCCGGTGACCGCGTGCGGGATGCCGTACTCGGCGCAGAACTTGACCATCTCCGCCGCGCCCCGCACCGCGTAGCGCGCCTTGAGGGAACCGGGGCGGTAGTAGACGCCGCTGTGGATGACGCCGCTGTTGCGGCCGGTCTGGTGGCGGGCCGGGCCCGGCTCCTTCTCCAGGACGGTGACACGTGTGCCCGGTGCGGCGCGGGTGATCGCGTAGGCCGTCGACAGGCCGACGATGCCGCCGCCGATCACCAGCACGTCACAGTCGTACGCCGTCCGCACCCGCACCACCTCCCGCTACCGATAGTGCACTGCGCCACTGACAACGCCTTCAAACGCCGGGAGCGCCACAGTCTCCAAGGGCGCGGGGCCGCATGGCTGTGCGGCTCTGCGGCTGTGCGGCTGTGCGGCTGTGCGGCTGTGCCGCGTGGGCGCGATCAGCCGCGACCGACCCGATCCACGGGCACAGGATCGCAGCGTCCGGGGCCCGGTCAGGCGGGAGCCATCAGCAGCGGCCGTGCACGCTCACGGAGCTCGACCACCCGCGGCTCGTCGCCGTAGGGCTCCAGCCGGTGCAGGAGATCCTTCACGTACTCGGTGGTGCGGGCCGAGGAGATGCGCCCGGCGACCTCCACCGCCCGCACCCCCTGCTCGCACGCGGCGTCGAGGTTCCCCGACTCCAGTTCGGCGACCGCGGAGACGACCAGGCGCAGGCCGTGCGAGCGGACGAACTCCTCCGTCGGCTTCGACAGGGCCTGCTCGGTGAAGCGGCGCACCTGGCGGGGTGCCTTCAGGTCGCGGTAGCACTCGGCCGCGTCGGCGGCGAAGCGGTCGTAGGAGTAGAAGCCGAGCCAGCTCGGGTCGTTGTCGCCGGGGCGGGCCCGCTCCAGCCAGCTCTCGGCCGCCTTCAGGGCGCCGCCGGCCGCCTGGGCGTCGTTCGCGCGTGCGTGCGCGCGTGCCTCGACGAGGCGGAAGAAGCTCATGGTGCGGGCCGTCGCCAGCCCGCGGTTGCGCTCCAGGGCGGCCTGGGCGAGGTCCACGCCCTCGTCGCCGAAGCCGCGGTAGGTGGCCTGGAGGGACATGGTGGCCAGTACGTAGCCCCCGAGGGGGACGTCCGCCGCCGCCCGGGCCAGACGCAGGGCCTGGATGTAGTAGCGCTGGGCCGCTTCCTGCTGGCCCGTGTCGAAGGCCATCCAGCCGGCGAGGCGGGTGAGTTCCGCGGAGGCGCCGAAGAGGGCCCGGCCGACCTCGTCGGAGTAGGAGCCGAGCAGCAGGGGGGCCGCCTCCACCCTCAAGCACTCGGGGACCATGGACGAACGCCAGTCCCCGCCGCCGTACTTGGAGTCCCAGCGCCGCGCGTCCTCGGCGGCCTCGCGCAGCTTCTGTACGTCGCTGTGGCCGACTTTGAGCGGTGCGCCGGAGCCCTCACCGGGGCCCACGTCACGCGCGACCGAACTGTCGGCCGGGGTTATCAGCCATCGTGAGGCGGGCGTTGCGTATGCGCTCACCGCGAACGATCCGGCGAGCGACTGCCAGATGCCGCCGGAGCCGGCCCGGCGGCCCGCGAGGTCGAGGCGGTACAGGTCGGTCGCCGAGCGCACCGCCTGACCCACGTCCCGGGGGAAGGCGAGGCCGACCTCGGGTGCGGGGTCAGCGTCCGCGAGGCCGATCTCGTGCAGCGGCACCGGGCGGCCGAGCTTCTGGCCGATGGCGGCGGCGATGAGGTGCGGGGCGGCGCCCTGCGGCACCATGCCCTTCGACACCCAGCGCGCCACCGACGTCTTGTCGTAGCGAAGCGTCAGGCCGCGCTGGGCGCCAAGGTCGTTGACGCGCCGGGCGAGGCCCGCGTTGGAGATTCCCGCGAGGGCGAGAACGGCGCCGAGTTTTTCGTTCGGCCCGCGTTGCTCCCTGGACATGCGCCACCCCTCGACACAGACGGCTGCCGCACTGGCATAACCACGCGGCATTCGTAAACCCAGCGTAGTTCGCCGCATCCCAAGCGTTAAGGGGCATTGTTCCGGTTGGCGGGATTGTGGTCCGTACTGAAGTGCGGTTCAGATACGGGCTGTTGCGACGTGCTCCCACTGTGTGGCCGTGCGCCTGTCCGTGCGCTCTTCTCCGGCCATCGCGGGAGCGGTTCCATGGTCGTTGCGTGGGTCGGCCCGCTGTACTGGATCCAGTGGGCTGGGGGACACCGCCGCCTACATCCCCGCGGGCGGCGGAACGGTCCGGGAGGCGTGCTCCGTCTCCCGGACTGCGCGATCGAGTGACGGAGTGCGGAGCCTGCACGGAGCGTGTTCGAAGCCGCGTGCGGAATGGCGATTTGGCCGAAAACAGACCCTGCCGGTCACCGGGTATCAGGGCTCCGACCATGGCAGTTGAGGGCGCTCGGGGCGCGATCGGGGCGCGTTGCGGGGGCGCATTCGCGTCGCAGTCGTACTGCAGACATGTCGCTGGCGTGCCTTGATTCCTCGCCGCTTCTTGTGTGCTGTGCGTGCGTGCTGCTGTGTGTGCGCTGCTTCTTGCGCGCTGCTTCCCGTGGCTGCTCCTTCCTGGCGGCTTCTTGTGCGCTGCTTCCCGTTGACCGCTTCCCGTTCGCTGCTTCTTCCTCGCGGCTTCTTGGGCGCTGCTTCTTCCTCGCGGCATCTTGCGCGCTGCTTGTTGTTCGCCGCTTTCCGATCTTCCGTCGGTCTTCCGTCCCGTCTTGCGGCCGGGCGTCGTAGGTTCGTCCGGCTTTCCGCCCGGATCTTCTTGTGGTGCGCGGGTGTTCGGGGTGTTCGCGGCGGTGCGGGCGGCTCCGCCGGGGCGCATTCAGCGGAGCGCAAGCGGCGTCGGCACCCTCTGGAACGCTTCCTTCATGGCAGCATGGTGAACCGGTTCGTGCGGTGCACTGGTTGTCCACAGCCTGTGGAGGCGGCGATGCGGTGGTTGGTGGGATGGAGCAGCACCGCCGCGGGAGCCGTCGCTGCCGGTTCGGCGGGGGCGACCGGCAGCGAGGGCGAGACGTTGCACCCGGTGGGGTCCCAACTCCTGTGGGGCGACCCCGATCCCCTGTGGGCGGTCGGCGACTGGCGCCCCGACGAGGTGCGTGTCGTGAAGGCCGACGACCACACCAGGATCGCCGTCCTCGGCATCTGCGGCGCCACCGACGAGCAGTTGCGCGTCGCGCTGTTCGCCGCGCGCGGCGGCGCCCTGCGGCATCTGACCGCGTGGCCGGGCAGCTACACCGCGATCGTCCAGGTCGGCAGGCGGATCACCGTCTGCGGTGATCTCGCGGGCGTGCGGCCGGTGTTCCACACGCCGTGGGCCGGCGGCACGGCGTACGCGACCGCCGCGTTGCCGCTGGCCGACCTCATCGAGGCCAACCTCGACTTCGGGCATCTGGCCGCGCTGCTGGCGGCGCCCGATGTGCCCGCCGCGCTGCACGACTCCACGCCGTACGACGGCGTGAAGCGCATTCCGCCCGGGCATGCCCTCATCCTGCGCGCCGGGGCGCGCGAGATCGCCGGGTACGAGCCGGTCGCCTCACTCGCCGTGGCGGCGCCCCCGGCCGATCCCGACAGCGCGGTCGACGCGGTGCGCGACGCGCTCGTCGAGGCCGTACGGACGCGGCTGTCGGCGCCGCGGCACGTCCCCGGCGCCGACATAGACCCCGGGCCCGTCCCCGGCATGGGGCCCGCCGAGCGGCGCGCCGCGCGCGGGATGCCGGTGCCGGGGATCGGCGCGGACCTGTCCGGCGGTCCTGCCTCCGGGGCGCTGGCGCTGCTCGCCGCGGGCCTGCCCGGGATGCCGGGCACGGTACTGGGGCACGGCACGGGCGCGGGGGAGCGGCTGCTGGCCGTCACGTTCAACGACCTCACCGTCAAGGGCCGCGAGGCCGAACTGGAGCGGGCGGGCGCCCTGGCCGCGAACCCGCGGCTGCACCACGTCGTCGTGGCGGGCGACGAGGGGACCCTTCCGTACGCCGACCTGGACGGGCCCCTCACGGACGAACCCGGGCCGTGCCTGGTGTCCGCGGCCCGTCATCGGGCCCGGCTGGCGGCGGGCAGCGCCGACCACTTCACGGGCTACGGCGCGCGCCAGGTCCTGGACGCCCACCCCGCGCGCCTGGCCGACCTTCTGATGGACCGCCGGCGGCGGCATCTCGTGCGGCCGGTCGCCGCGCTGGCCAAGGCCGACGGGTCGGTGCTGGTGCCCGCGCGCGTGTACGCGGCTGCGCGGCGGTTGTCCCGCACGCCGTACCGGTCGGGCCTGGAGAGCCTCGCCGAGCGTCTGCTCGACCCCCGCAGCGACGACGGGCTCGACGCGCCCGGGGGTGCGCTGGACGCCTCGCTCGCCGCGCTGACGTGGGGAAGACCCGGGCCGGCGGCGCGCTGGCTGACCGGTGAGGCACTGGCTGAAGTATCGGTTCGTCTTCAGGCGTCGACCCACCGGTCGGAACTGGTCGGGCCGGGACAGCGGCCGGGGGACTTCCGCGCGCGGGCGACGCTGGCGCGGCACGCGGCGGACCTGCGGGTGCTGGAACAGGCGGCGGAGGTCCGATTCCAGCGGCTGCACGCGCCGTTCCTCGACAACCAGGTCGTCCGCGCGGCCCGTGCCCTGCCCGAGGCGCTGCGGGTGCGGCCCGGGGCACGGGCGGCGATCCTGCGCACGGTGCTGGAGGGGGCAGGCGTGCGGGAACTGCCGCCCGGCTGGGGTGCGCCGAGTCAGGCGAGCGCGGCGGCCGCGGAGCGTACGGGGCTGCGGGTGGCGGCGGACTCCCTGGTCGCACTGTTCGACACCCCGCTGCTGGCGGAGGCGGGGCTGGTCGAGGCCCGCGTGGTCCGCAAGGCGCTGCGCGGCGCGGCGGCGGGCGAACCCCTCCCCCTGGACGGTCTCGCGGACCTGGTCTCCCTGGAACTGTGGCTGCGCCGCCTGCTCGCCCGCCGAGGCACCTGCTGGACGGGCACACCGGCCCGCCAGCGCGCCGTCCCGGCGGGCATCGCCCCGCAGCGGGGGGCGCTGGGGGCGGGGGCCGGTGGGGGGCGTCGGGTGTAGGGGGCGGGTGGGGGTGCGCTTGCCCTTCGTCGCGTGAGGCCGGGTGGGGTGTGCTTCCTTGCGTGTCGCCGGGTGGGGGTGCGGGTCTTCGCGTGTCGCCGGGTGGGGGGTGCTTGTTCGCGTGTCGCCCGGTGGGGGTGCGGGGCTTCGTGTGACGCCGAGTGGGGGTGCGCGTCTTCGCCCATCGCCGGGTGGTGGGTCGGGGCCGCGTCGGGGGGTGTCCGTCCTCGGAACGGCGCGATGGGGTTGCGTACCGACTGACTGGCGTTGACGCGCCAACCGCTGCGGGCGGACACCCCCCGACACGTCCCCTTGCGCACGATGGCGGGTGCTGGTGCGTGGGGGCTGCCGCCCCAGCTGCGGGCAGTCGTGCCGTTGGGGCGGCACGGGTGGGCGTGGGTCGAGCGGAGCCGAGAGCTTGGGGGAGGCACCACGTTCCGCCGGGCTGCGGACCCACCCGGCCCCCAGCGACAGCGCCGTGCACCGACCCCCGAGCCACGCCCCGAGTCGAAAACCCACTGCTCCTCGCCGCTGCCCCGGTGACAATGACCCCGTGCGGTACAGAATCCTGGGCGTCACCACGGCAGAGGACGAGGACGGCACGGTCGTACCCGTCGGCGGTCCCCGGCTCCGCGCACTGCTCACCGCTCTCGCCCTGCGCCCCTCCCGGGTCGTCACCCCCGGGACGCTGATCGACGAGGTCTGGGCGGAGGATCCGCCGCAGGACGCCCCCGCCGCCCTCCAGGCCCTGGTCGGCCGCCTCCGCAGGGCCCTCGGCAGGGACGCCGTCACCTCCGAGACCGGCGGCTACCGGCTCGTCGCCACCGGGGACGACATCGACCTGCACGTCTTCGAACGGCTCGTCCGGCAGGGCACCGACGCCCTCGCCGGTGGCGACCCCGCCCTGGCGGAACGGCACCTCGACGCCGCCCTCGCCCTCTGGCACGGCCCCGCCCTCGCCGATCTCCCCGACCGCTCCGCCGCCGCCCGCCCGGAAGCCAGGCGTCTGGAGGCGACCCGGGCCAGGGCGGAGGCCCGGCTACGGCTCGGCCGCGCAGCGGACGTCGTACCGGAACTGCGGCAGCTGACCGCCGTACACCCCTACGACGAACCGCTGCACGCCCTCCTCATCCGCGCCCTGCGCGACAGCGGGCGGGAGGCCGACGCGCTCACCGCGTACGAGGGTGTCCGCCGGGCCCTGGCCGAAGGACTCGGCACCGACCCCGGCCCCGAACTGCGCGCCCTGCACGCCGATCTGCTCGCCCCCGCCCCGGGGGACGAGAAGCCACCGCCCGTTCCGCCGGAGCGCGAGCGCACCCGCCCCGGGACCATCCGCCCCCGGCTGACCTCTTTCGTCGGCCGGGAACCCGAGATCGACGCCATCCGTTCCGACCTGCACAGGGCCCGTCTCGTCACCCTCACCGGACCGGGCGGCTCCGGAAAGACCCGCCTCGCCGAGGAAGCCGCCGCCGGGCTCCCGCAGGCATGGCTGGCCGAGCTCGCCCCGCTCGACCGGCCGGAGGCGGTTCCGGGAGCGGTGGTCAGTGCGCTCGGTCTGCGCGAGACCGTGCTGATGACCAGCGAGCTCACCGCCGTGCAGGACGACCCCGTCGGGCTGCTCGTGGAGTTCTGCGCGTCGCGTGACCTCCTGCTGATCCTCGACAACTGCGAACACGTCATCGGAGCCGCCGCCCACCTGGCGGAGACCCTGCTGACCCGCTGCCCGGGGCTCACGGTCCTGGCCACCAGCCGTGAACCCCTGGGCGTGCCGGGTGAGGTGGTCCGCCCGGTCGAGCCCCTGCGCCCCGACCACGCCCGCCGGCTGTTCGCGGAGCGCGCCACCGCCGTCCGTCCGGACGCGCGGGCCGTGCTCCGCGACGAGCAGGCGGTGGCCGAGATCTGCCGGCGGCTGGACGGTCTGCCGCTCGCCATCGAGCTGGCGGCGGCCCGGCTGCGGCTGCTCACCCCCCGGCAGATCGCCGACCGCCTCGACGACCGCTTCCGTCTCCTGACCTCCGGCAGCCGTACGGTCCTCCCCCGCCAGCAGACCCTGCGCGCCGTCGTCGACTGGTCCTGGGACCTGCTCGACGACGCCGAGCGGACGATGCTGCGCGAGGTGTCCGTGTTCGCGGGCGGCTGGGACCTCGGGGCGGCCGAGGCCGTGTGCTCCGGGCCCGCCGCCGAGCTGATCGGGGCCCTCGTCGACAAGTCCCTCGTCGTGGCGACGCCCGGCGATGACGACGGCGCCCTGGGCATGCGGTACCGGATGCTGGAGACCATCCACGAGTACGCCGTCGAGCGCGCCGCCGACGACCCGCCCACGCGCGCCGCCGCCGAGCGTCGGCACCGCGCGTGGGCGCGTGCGCTCGCCGAGCGGGCCGATCCGCAGCTGCGCTCCGCCGCGCAACTGCCGTGGATATCCCGCCTGGAGACCGAGCTGGACAACATCCGTGCGGCCCTGGACCGGGCCCTCGCCGCCGGGGACGAGGCGGAGGCCGCCGCCCTCGCCGTGGCCATGGGCTGGTTCTGGTGGCTGCGCAACTACCGCCACGAGGGCGTGGAGTGGCTCGAACGGACGCTGAGGCTGGGCGCGGCCCTGGACACGACGGGCCGTGCGCCGGCCGGTGGCGAGCCTGAACCGCCCGGCCACGTCGACCACTTCCTCGGCGCGCCGGACGGGGAGGCGGGACATCCGCTGCACGCCCTGCGCATGGACGTCAGGCTGCTGCATCTGTTCTTCATGACCGAAGTGGCCCCGATGGAGACGTTCGTCGCCGAGCGGCTGCCGTACATGGAGCGGGTATGGGCCCACTACACGGAAGGCGGCCCCCACGCGGCCCGTGTCCCGGGGCTCGTCTGCCCGATCCTCTCCTCCTACCTGGGCGACCAGCGCGAGGTGCGGTCCGTCCTGGACGCCGCCGTCGCCAACTGCCGTGCCCACGGCGGTGACTGGGAGGTCTCCGTCGCCCTGATGTTCCGCGCGCACACGGTCGTCGACGGGCCCGGAAGTCTGGAAGGCGTCGACGAGGACCTCGCGGAACTGCGGGTCCTCAGCCGCCGCGCCGGTGACCGCTGGCTGCGCGCCCAGGTGTGCGGCGCGGCCGGCGAGGCCGCCATGGTGCGCAGCCGCTTCGAGGAGGCCAAGGGGGAGTACGAGGAGGCGCTCCGGCTCGCCTACGAGGTGGGCGCCTACGCCGAGTCGCCGTTCCTCATCACCCGGCTCGCCGAGATCGCCTACCGTGCGGGCGACCGGCCGGCCGCACGATCCGCGCTGGACGAGGCCACCGTCGCCGCCGAGCGGTACGGCGTACGGGACTCCAAGGCGTACATCCTGCTGATGCGCACCCAGATGGCCTTCGAGGACGGGCACACCGGCCGGGCCCGGGAGTGGTGGAAGGAGGCTCTGGCCAACACCGCCCCCGGCACAACGCCCCCGCAGTTCACGGTGATGCTGGGCCTGCTCGACGCGGCGATCAGCGCCAAGGAGTCCGGGCCGCGCTCCGGTCTGGCCAAAGCCACCGAAGCCCTGCGCGAGGCGGTGGAGAAGCGGTGCTCGGACGTCGTCCGGGCGACGGTCGTGGACGGCGCGGCGGGACTGCTGGCCGACCTCGGTGACTTCCCGCGGGCGGCCCGGCTGCTCGGCACCGGCGACCACTGGCGGTCCGGCCGCCCCCGCTCCGTCCCGGAGATCCCCCCGGCCGAACGTGCCGAGGCCGCTGTCCGTGCCGCTCTGGGCCGTGCCCCCTGCGAGGCGGAGCGCGCCCGGGGCGCGGCCCTCACCGCCGACGACGTCCTGCGCGAGCTCGACGAGGCGTGCGCCGTGTACACCGTAGGCCGGGTGACCTGAACCGCCCTGCGCTCAGGGTCCGTTCACGTGAGCGTGCCCCTCAGCCGCAGGTGAACCCGGACTGTGCCCAGTCCACCGGCATCAGGTGGTCGAGGACGCTGCGCGGTTCCACCACCAGCCGGACCGTGCTGCGGCCGGTGAGGTTCACGTGGACGGGCACGGCCGCGTCGCCGCCCTTCACCAGCGGGGACCGCCACAGCCTGGTCCCGTCGGCGTACACGGAGAAGCGCACGGCACCGAGCCTCAGTGTCATGTCGTCCACTCCCACGAGCGCGTCGTACGACGAGCAGGAGCGGTTGAGGTCGATGGTGACGGACGAGCGGCCGTGCACGGTGACGCCGTGGACGTACCGCTCGCCGCCGACCCGCAGGCCGGACCGCTTCCACACCCAGCTGCTCGACGCGATCCGCATCTCGGGCTTCGTGCCGTCGCCGCTGATGTCGTACGACAGCTCGCTCCACTGGTAGACGGCCGGGGCGGGCGGGGCCGGTGAGGGAGTGGGCGTCGGTGTGCCGGCGGGCGGGGGCGTCGGCCGGGGGGACGTGGGCGGGCGGGACGTCCGGGTGGGACTCGGGGACGGGGGCGTCGGGCCCGGACCCTTGCCCGGGGTGGTGCTGGTGGCCCCTGCCGGTGACCGTGACGGTGTGGGTGCGGGTGCCCCGGGGCGCGGCGGCACGATCCCCGAGGGGCCCGGGCGCGGACCGGTCGCGGGCGGGGAGGGGGACGGCGTGGGCTCACCGGGGCGCACGACCGACGACGGGGGAGGGGAGGCGGGGCCGGCCTTGGCCTCGTCCTTCGGCTTGTCGTTGCCGGCCAGTGCCATCACCACCGCCGCCACGACACCGACGGCGACCACCCCGGCCGCGATACCGGCCTTCAGCGGCGCCCCGATCCCCTCGGAGACCGCCGCACCGCCCCCGGTCCCGGACGCACCGCCTCCGGCCGCACTGCCACTCGCAGCGGCCGTGCCACCGGCCGAACTCCCCGCCGTAGCTGCGGCCCCCGCCGCCCCGGCCGCTCCCGCACCTCCGGCGATGAGCCCGGCGGCCTTGGCGTACCCGGCGGCCCCGAACCAGCCGACGACGGCGACCGGCACGACGGCCGGGATACCGCCGGCGACCTCTTCGATCTGCAGTGCGGCCAGACGGCACTTCGCGCATTCCTCCAGGTGCTTGCGCAGGCCCCGCTCGGCCCGGGTGCGCAGCCGCCCGCGGGCGTAGGTGCCCAGCTGGTCGGCGTAGCGTGCGCACTCCTCGTCGCCGGTGAGCGTGGCGCTGACGTGCGCCTGGAGATAGGCCTGCTTGAGGCCCTCGCGGGCCCGGCTGGCGAGGACGCGTGTGCCGTTGGCGTCCAGCCCGAACAGCGTGGCGACCTCGCTGGGGGACTCGTCCTCGACCTCGGTGTGCCACAGCACGGCCTGCCAGCGCTCCGGCAGCGACCGGAACGCCCGCATGGCCATGGACTGTTCGGCCTCGTGCATCGCCCTTACGTCCGCGCCGAGTTCGAGCGTGTCGTCACCGGACCCGTCGGGCCCGTGCGCGGACTGGGCGGCGAACACGGCGAAATCGTCGACGAGCTGTTCGCGCCGTGCCGACCTCGTCCAGGCAGCGGCGACGCGCCGGACGGAGGTGAGCAGATAGGCGCGGACGGCATGGGTGGGACCGGCGCCGCCGCGCACGGCCTGGAGCATCCGGGCGAAGACCTCGGCGGTCAGGTCGTCCGCGGTGTGGGCGTCACGGCAGCAGGTGCGCGCATACCGGCGCACGGCCTGCGCATGGCGCCGGTACAGCTCCTCGTACGCCGTGTCGTCACCCGCGCGCATCCGGTCGATGAGCCCGGCGTCGGAGGGTGGCAGCTCGGACGGCAGCTCGGGCGGCAGGGCGCCGTCCTCACGCCGGGTGCGCTGGGCCGGGACCGAGCTGTCGGCCGGGTGCCCGGCGGGCGGCACGCTCGCGCGTCCCCCCTGCGGCGGCACCTGCGGCGGGGCCGGGTCGTCGGCCGCGGCGTCGCCGTGCCCACCGCCGTTCGACTCGTCCCGCCCGTCAACGCTCATCGCGGAAAGCCCCCGGCAGCCGCCCCATCCGTCCAGACCACCGGGTCAGCGTGCCACAGGAGTTTCCGGTCAGAACCCCCGAAGTTCGGATCATCACTCATCCGTGGGGACTTGCCGCACGGCAGTACTGGCCGTCACTCGTCCGGGGAAGACACGGAGGCGCCGTCGCGCTCCGGGCCCGGGCGTCGCGCCCGGGCCCGGAGCCCCCGGGCCCGGGGCTCGCCCGCCCCGGATCCCGGTGACGGCGGTTCACGCCGGTCGCGAGCGCAGACCCTCCAGCAGGATGTCCAGCAGCCGGGCCGACGCGGCCGCCTGGTGGGCCGCGTCCGGCAGCGAGGGCGCGGCCGTGGCGATCACCAGCAGCACATCCGACACCGACACGTCGGCCCGCAGTTCACCGGCCGCACGGGCCCGCTCCACGAGCCGGCCCACGACCTCCAGCAGCGCCGCCGTCCCGGCGTCGTCCTCGGCCGCTACCGCCGGCACCGAGGCGACGGCGACGGGCTGGTCGGGCACCAGTCGCAGCTCCGTCGTGGCCGGCTGGGTCCGCTGCTGCGGCACCCGCGGCCCACCGGCGCCGTCCTCGACCGAGACCCGCAGCACCTGAGGCGGCAGCAGCCGCCCCGCGCCGGAGGCCACCGACGTCCGCAGGAAGCGCGAGAGCGCCGACCACGGCTCGTCCTCCTGCCCGAGCGCCACCCGCGCCTGGTCGGTGAGCCGGGAGGTCTCCTCCTCGGCTATCCGCCGCACGAGGACGTCCTTGCTCGGGAACCGCCGGTACACCGTGCCCACGCCGACCCGCGCGCGTCGCGCCACGTCCTCCATCGGCGCGCCGTACCCCAGCTCGCCGAAGACCTCACGCGCCGCGCGCAGCACGTGCTCCAGATTGCGCTGAGCGTCCACGCGCAGCGGCGTCGTCCGCGACCCGTCGCGTCCGCCGCCCGCCGCCGCGCTCATCGTCATACCGCCCGCCGCCACTGCGGACGCGGGCGACCAATGAGAGTCCTGAACATGCATAAGCATTCCCCCGGTAATGACGTCTCCCCCCGGAGACTCCCCGCCATTCGATGCCGGGACGCGGGAACCGGCCCGTCCGCGGCCCGCCCGTCGCGGACCCCGTGAGCACATCCCCCTACACCCCGTCGACACACGAACATAGTTGAGAGGGAGTCAATTCAGAAGGGGCAGGTTCCGCACGGAGCGCCCACCGATCGGAGTACGGGCCGCATACGTCCCGAATGTGCCCCCGCGCGCCCCCTGCGCCACCCCTTCTGACCTGCGCGAATGCCGCGCAGGTCGCGAATCCGGCCAACTCCGCGCCCTCTCCCGCCCCGGTCACACAATTCGTCGAGGCTGTGGACAAACGCAAGCGACGGGTGCGTCATGGGATGGTGAAGGAACGTGCGCGCATTCTCGTTGTCGGTGGCGGCTACGTCGGGATGTACACGGCCCTGCGCCTGCAGCGCAGACTGAAACGGGAGCTGGACCGGGGCGAGGTGGAGATCACCGTCGTCACCCCCGACCCGTACATGACCTACCAGCCGTTCCTCCCCGAGGCCGCCGCGGGCGCCATCTCCCCCCGGCACGTCGTCGTACCGCTGCGCCGCGTCCTCGACCGGTGCCGGATCCTGATCGGCGAGGCCACCGCCGTCGACCACGCGAAACGCACCGCCACCGTCACCACCCTCGCCACCGAGGAGGAGGGCACGGGCGGCCGGCGGCTGTCCTACGACGAGCTCGTCCTCGCCCCCGGTTCGGTCTCGCGCACCCTGCCGGTCCCGGGCCTGGCCGACCACGGCATCGGCTTCAAGACCGTCGAGGAGGCCATCGGCCTGCGCAACCACGTCATCGAGCAAATGGACATCGCCTCCTCCACCCGCGACCCCGGCATCCGCGACGCGGCCCTCACCTTCGTCTTCGTCGGCGGCGGTTTCGCGGGCGTGGAGGCCCTCGGCGAACTCGAGGACATGGCCCGCTACGCCGCGCGGTACTACCACAACGTCCAGCCCGAGGACATGAAGTGGATCCTCGTCGAGGCCTCGGAGCGCATCCTGCCCGAGGTCGGCGAGGAGATGGGCCGCTACACCGTCACCGAGCTGCGCCGCCGCAACATCGACGTCCGCCTCGAGACCCGGCTGGAGTCCTGCGCCGACCGGGTCGCCGTCCTCAGCGACGGTGCCCGCTTCCCCACCCGCACGGTCGTCTGGACGGCGGGTGTGAAACCCCACCCGGTGCTCGCCGCGTCCGACCTGCCCCGCAACGGCCGCGGCCGCCTGACGTGCACGGCGGAACTGGCGGTCGACGGCGCACCACACGCGTGGGCCGCGGGGGACGCCGCCGCCGTCCCCGACGTCACGGCCGGGGAACCGGGCCGCGAGTGCGCCCCCAACGCCCAGCACGCGGTCCGCCAGGCCAAGGTCCTCGCCGACAACATCGTGCACTCCCTGCGCGGCGAACCACTGGAGACGTACGAACACGCCTACGCCGGCTCGGTCGCCTCCCTGGGCCTGCACAAGGGCGTCGCCCACGTCTACGGACGCAAGCTCAAGGGCTACCCCGCCTGGTTCATGCACCGCGCCTACCACCTCAGCCGCGTGCCCACCTTCAACCGCAAGGCGCGGGTGCTGGCCGAATGGACCCTGGCCGGTCTGTTCAAACGGGAGATCGTCTCCCTGGGTTCACTCGAACACCCCCGGGCGGAGTTCGAACTCGCGGCCGGTGGAAAGCCTTCTCTCGACCCCCCGCACAACCCGAAGGGGTCGTCCTGACCGGACCCAGGAACTCCTGCGGCCGGCCCGGCGTCTGACGGATGTCGGTCCGGTCCGCGCCCTGCCAGACTGGTCCACCACCGCGGGCTCGCCACCACGCGCCCCGGTGCGGGCCCCTCGGGGCCCCGGCCGGTCCCGGTGCCGGCCGCCGACCACTACACGAGGCAAGGATTCGTGAACTTCACGCGCTGGAGCGCCCGGCTCCCCGGAACGCAGCGCCGCGCCGCAGCGCGGACCGAGCAGACGGCCTCCCCGGACCGGCGGGGGGACGGCTCCGTACCGGCCGCCCGCGCCGAACACCTGACCGACGGGGCACCGTCCGTTCCCGCCGTCGACGACCTGCGGGTGCGCGAGGTCCTCGACCGCGCCCCGTCCCTCGTCGCCCTGGTCCACGGCCCCGAGCACCGCATCGCCTACGTCAACGACGCCTACACGAGCGCCTTCGGCATCCGCCCCCTGGGCGAGCGCGCCCGCGAGGCCCTCCCCGAACTGGACGCCCTCGGTCTGTTCCCCCTCCTGGACCAGGTCCAGCGCAGCGGCAAACCCCGTACGGTCAAGTCCCGCAAGGCCCCCGACGGCCGCTCCTACACCTTCACCTGCACCCCGGTCGCCCAGGGCGACGGCAAGGGCGGCAGCGACGGCCGCGGCGTCCTCGTCTTCGCCACCGACGTCACCGACCACGCCGAAGCCGCCGAGCGCCTGCGCGCCAGTGAGCGCCGCCAGCGCGAAACGGCCGTCACCCTCCAGCGCTCCCTGCTCCCCCAGGAGCTCGAACAGCCCGACGACCTGCGCATCGCCGCCACCTACCACCCCGGCGGCACCGAAGCCGCGGTCGGCGGCGACTGGTACGACGTCATCACCCTGGGCGGCGGCCGCACGGCCCTGGTCATCGGGGACGTCATGGGCAGGGGCGTGCGCGCGGCGGCCGTCATGGGCCAGCTCCGCACGGCGGTCCGCGCCTACGCCCGCCTCGACCTCCCCCCGCACGAGGTGCTCCAGCTCCTGGACGGCCTGGCCGCCGAGATCGACGCCAACCAGATCGCCACCTGCGCGTACGCCATCCACGACCCCAACGAGGGCAAGCTGATCTACTCCTCGGCTGGCCACCTCCCGATCCTCGTCCGCGACGAGAACGGCACGGTCCTGCGCGCCGAGGAACCCACCGGCCCCCCGCTCGGCACCGGCGGCTGGATGCACGCCTCGGGCTCGATCCCCCTCGCCCCCGGCTCCACGGCCGTCCTCTACACGGACGGCCTGGTCGAGCGGCGCGACGCCGACCTGGACGAGGGCATCGCCGCCCTGGAACGCGCCCTGGCCGGCGCCACCGGAACCCCCCAGGTCGTCTGCGACCGCCTGGTCCGCTCCGCCGGAGTGACACCCGACCACGACGACGACGTGGCCGTCCTGGTCCTCCAGCACCCCGCCCGCACGGGAGCGGACGGCGAGCTGTTCCGCAACGCCGCCCTGGAACTGCTCGGCGGCGTCGAAGCGGCCCCCCGCGCGCGTGCCTTCGCCTCCGGCGTCCTGACCAGCTGGCGCTTTCCCCCCGACCTGCACGACCTGGGCGTCCTGGCCACCAGCGAACTCGTCGCCAACTCCCTCCAGCACGGCACCCCGCCGATGCGTCTGCGCCTGCGCCGCACGGACAGACGGCTGATCATCGAGGTCACCGACGGCGACGACCACCTCCCCAGACGCCGCCGCGCGGAACCGGGCGACGAATCGGGCCGCGGCATCGCCATCGTCGCCACGATCGCGTCGAACTGGGGCTGCCGCCGCACCCCCGGCGGCGGCAAGGCGGTCTGGTGCGAGTTCGCCCTGCCCCGCACCCAGACCACCTAGGGCCTGCCCTCACGGACAGGCCCTGTGCGAAGAAGCGGGGGTCAGACCTCCGCGGAAACGGGCGCCCCGCCCCGCGCCACGACCCGGCTCTTCCCGAGCCACGGCTGGTCCTGCACATCGGTCAGCTGCCGCCCCAACCGCACGGCCAGGACGGTGATCCCCAGCGAGAACATCAGGAACGCCACGATGTACGGCGCGTGCAGCGAGGCCCCCAGCGGCCCGCCCACCGCCGGACCGACGGCCAGCGCCAGCTGCTTGACCAAGGCGAACGCGGAGTTGTACTGCCCGGCCATGCCCTCCGGCGCGAGATCCGCGACCAGCGGCGCCACGGTCGGCGACAGCATCGCCTCACCCAGCCCGAACAGCGCGTACGTCGAGACGAACGCGGCCGTCGCCATCTCCTGGCTCCCGTGCCCGAGCCCCGCGTACCCGGCGACGGCCCACGCCACGGCCCAGATCAGCCCGACAGCGGCGATCACCCGCGAGCGCCGACGCCGCTCCACGAACCGCAGCACGGCGAACTGCGCGACGACGATCATCAGCGTGTTGGCCGCGAGCGCGGTCCCCAGCGCGGACGTCGAGATCCCGGCGGCCTCGACCCCGTACGCGCTCAGCCCCGACTCGAACTGCCCGTAGCAGGCGAAGAACAGCACGAACCCCAGCACGCACAGCTGCACCATGGCCCGGTTGCCCAGCAACTGCTTCCAGCTGCCCCGCCCGGCCGGGGGCGCGTCCTCGATGCGCGGCGCGTGCGGCATCCGCACGGTCGTCATCACCACGACCAGCAGCAGGAACATCGCCGCCTCGATCGCGAACAGCAGAGTGAAGGAGGCGGCGCTGGTGGTGTCGACCAGATGCCCGCCGATGAGGCCGCCGACGCCGAGCCCCAGGTTCTGCAGGAAGAACTGCATGGCGAAGGCGCGCGACCGCGTCTCCGCGGACGAGCAGTCGACGATCATCGTCGCGAGCGCCGGCTGCATCACGGCCTGCCCCGCACCCAGCAGCGAGGCCGACACCAGTACGGCGACCGCGCTGCTCGAGATCCCCAGACTGAGCGCACCCAGAGCGGCGGTGACCAGGGCGGCGAGCAACACCGGCAGCGGGCCGCGCCGGACGATGGCCCGCCCGGCGAACGGCAGCACGATCAGCGCGGCCACAGCGAAGACGGCGAGCACGAGACCCGCCGTCATGGCTCCCAGCCCTCGCACCTGCGCCACGTAGACGTACAGGTACGGGACCGTGAAGCCCAGCCCGAACGCGCTGAGTGCGTTACCCACGTGAATCCGGCGCATCGCTGCGCCCATCGCCCTGGTCACGTTCACCTCTCTCACAAGTTAGGAGTGAAGACTTCGAAACTAAAGTTCGAAGCTAAAGAGTACATACCCAAGGACTTCAAGGCAAAGAACGGGCGTGCCATACTGCGCACATGGGCGACACCGCCGGCCCCAGCGAGCCGACCCTCGAAGAGCAGATCGCCGCGTACCAGCGCGAGTTCCAGGACCTCGACCCCCAGGTCGAGCAGATCGTCTCGGCCCTCTCCCGTCTGAACCGCCGTATGAACGTCGCCTACGGACGGCAGACCTCGGCCCTCGGCATCAGCAACGCGGAGTGGGAGGTACTCAAGGCCCTCGTCCTCTCGGGAGCTCCGTACCGCCTGGGCCCCAGCGACCTCGCCAAGCGCCTCGGCCTCACGCCGGCCGCGATGACCCACAGAATCGACCGCATGGTCGCCGAATCCCTGGTGACCCGTGAGCGAGACGAGTCGAACCGCGTACGCGTGATCGTGGAGCTGACACCCGAGGGGCGAGAGAAGTGGCTGGAGGCGATGCGCCTGGCGACGGTCTTCGAGGAGGACCTCCTCCAGGACCTGTCACCGGACGAGCGCACGGCGCTGGGCGAGGTGCTCACGCGCCTACTGCGCAGGGTCGAGCACGCGCAGCCGGACGCCGGCGGACGCCTCACCGACCTGGACTGAGACCAGGACCGAAAAGATCTTGACAGGGGACGCTTGACACGCCCCTGGCGGATCCGTAGAGTTCTTCGGGTTGCCGCCGAGCCGTAACGGTTCTTCGACAGCACTTCCGCCGCAGCAGCGGCACACCAACCACCAGCTCGACCTCCCCATCAGGGTTGATTCCGGCGTGCCCGAATTCAATTCGAATTGGGACTCGACGATCTGATCGACTCCAACGGCGTCGATTTGGGAATCGCCGAGAGGACGCGCTAAGGTTGGACACGTCGGAACGGCCCAACAGCCGCAAAGACAAACCCCGCTGACCGGGGATCAGGCCGGAAAGGATCTGATAGAGTCGGAACCGCCGGAAAGGGAAACGCGAAAGCGGGAACCTGGAAAGCACCGAGGAAATCGGATCGGAAAGATCTGATAGAGTCGGAAACGCAAGACCGAAGGGAAGCGCCCGGAGGAAAGCCCGAGAGGGTGAGTACAAAGGAAGCGACCGTTCCTTGAGAACTCAACAGCGTGCCAAAAGTCAACGCCAGATATGTTGATACCCCGTCCATCGGACAACCGATGGTCGAGGT